>DASUJA010000062.1:0-20357 GCA_036279515.1 Rhodocyclaceae bacterium
CTTCGGGGTCTCCATGGTGGGCTCCTGTCGGAATGAGAGGCGGATTGCCTCGTTTCCCACCATAGGAAACAGTGCCGTTGAGTCACCTCCGGTGCTTGAGCGGAGCTCCCCTACCGCGCGAGCGGTTTAGTCCTTGGCCGATCAACTGACTCTGCCAGGTCAGCCAGTAATTTCCTGGCTGTCCTTTGTGGAGGAAGATCGTGCATAAACGTTCCGCCCCAAAACTCGTGCATAAACGTTCCGAACGGCACGTTTATGGTTTCAGGGACATTTTTCCTCATCGAAGCCTTAATCAGAGTTGCACTTCAAAGCTAACTTCGCGTCCCGGTATTTCCGGGCAACCAGTACAAAATCATCGAAGCCGGAGAGAAAGGCATCGACGACATCGGGGTCGAAGTGACTTCCGCGCTCGCTGACGATCACGTTCCGGGCTTGCTCGACTGACATCGCCGACTTATAGACGCGATGCGAGATAAGCGCATCGAATACGTCGGCTAGTGCCATCAGGCGGGCAGGGATAGGGATGGCATCCCATTTCTTGCCCTCGGGATAGCCGCTGCCATCCCATCTCTCGTGGTGAAAGCGGGCGATCTGTATGGCGATATCGAGAAAGTCGACGCTGCTGTTGGTATCGCGCACGGCCCGTTCAATGGCCAGCGTACCTACCACGCAATGCGTTTTCATGATGACCCATTCCTCGTCCGTCAACTTTCCCGGCTTGAGGAGGATATGGTCCGGAATGCCTACTTTACCGATGTCGTGTAGCGGGGCAGACTTGGCCAGTAGTTCGATGACATTGTCGGTGAGAAAGCCTGAAAAGCGCGGATTGACCTTTAGGTGCGTAGCAAGAATACGCATGTATTCTTGGGTGCGGCGGATGTGATGGCCGGTTTCCGGATCGCGCGTTTCGGTAAGTTCGGCAAGCGCATTTATGGTGATGTCTTGGAGGTGCAGGATGTCCCTCGTGCGACGCCCAATCTCGGCTTCGAGGTAAGCATTCTGGTTGCTCAGCCAGTCGCGGGCGCGCTTCAGTTCGAGATGATTGCGTAGTCGCGATAAGACAATCGATGGGCGATAGGGCTTGGTTATGTAGTCCACTGCACCGAGTTTGAGCCCTTTTTCTTCGTCTTCGGTGGAGTCCAGCCCAGTCACGAAAATAACTGGAATGTCGCGGGTAGTTGTGTTGTCCCGTAGACGAGTCATCACGTCATAACCGTCCATGCCAGGCATCAGCACATCGAGCAGGATCATATCCGGCCTTGGCGTAGCGGTGGCGATCTGTAAGGCGTGCTCTCCTGAAAGGGAGGCTAATACATCGTAAGACGGATGAAGCAGGCCGCTAAGAATCTTCAGGTTCACCGGATCATCATCGACCATGAGAATGGTCGCCTGCCGAACACCCGCTTGCACAGGATCATTGGGATCTGGAGCTTGCAAATCTTTCTCCCTGAAACGCAAATCCGGCATTGCCGATCTTTTTACAATCACCCGTAGGACAACAAGGACCGCATGCTCTTCTTACGTGCTATATCGCGTGGAATGTTTTGGATTCTGCCCTCACGGATGAGCGGGGCAGCGTTACCGTGACCATGGTCTCCTTTTCCTCATCGGAAACCTCCAGCGAAATTCCCCCGTTCTGAGCTTCGGCAAGCAGCTTGGCTGAATATGTTCCGAGACCAGTTCCACCTTCCTTGCCATAGGTGACGAACTTGTCAAAGAATCGATCACGAATTTCGACAGGCACGGCTCCCTTGTTCTGAATCGTAATGCGCAGCGGCGCCTCGTCGTACAGGGTAATAGTTACCTTGGTCTTTTCAGGAGCTGCTTCGCAGGCATTCTTGACCAGGTTCTGAAACAGGGAATAGCAGAACATTGCATCACCCTGAGCCAGGGGGAGTTCCTCGCCGACAGGGACATTGGTGCTGATCTGGATGATGAGGTGCTTTGCCGAGAATGCCGTGCGCGACATCTCGGCGATGCGGCGCAGGACGTCGCTGATTTTTACCGGCTGGGCGTCGAGCGTGAATCGTCCAGTCTCAATTTTGAAGAGTTCCGAGGACAGGTTGATCATGTTGAGTACCTGCAACGCGGTTTCCTCAGCTATGCGCAACTGCTCATATTGCTTGGTATTCGTTGCTCTATCTTCCTCAACCGCTTGTACCAAACCGATTACGCCAGCCAGTAATCCTTTGATGTCGTGGCGTGTGATGTGTTCGACGTCGTCACTTAGGCGTGCCAGTTTGAGCATGCTGTCGTAGTTGGCCTGCAATTGCTTGCGAAGTCCGACATAGCGAAGAAAGTTATGCACGCGCAGCTTGAGAACGTCAGGATCGATTGGTTTGGTAACGAAGTCCACTGCCCCAAGTTCCAGGCCTTTTAGACGCGCCTCATCTCCGGTTATGGCGGTAACGAAGATCACTGGAATGGCTTCCGACATTGGATGCTCACGCATGCGCCGGGCTGTTTCAAAGCCATCCATGTCGGGCATCATGATGTCGAGCAACACCAGATCGGGTGAAGTGTTCGATTGACAGATAGTCAGAGCTGTCTCGCCGCTACGCGCGACAAGCACACGGTATTTGTCCGTGAATAGCTGCGAGAGCACTTCCAGATTGTCGGGCATGTCATCGACAACAAGAATTGTTGGACGCCCCTGCTCCTGGTCGCCATGGGCGATAGTCGGAATGCTGGCTGAGGACGCCCCGATCTTTGTTTCGGCTTCCACAAGCGCTGCCGATGCTGTGCGAGTCGCCAAGATCGGTCGAGGCGGAGACGTCAGCGCCTTTTCAATGGCCTCGGCAAAATGAACCGGCGTATAGGGCTTGACCAGCAGATCGCTGACGCCATAGGCGATGGCCTCCTCGACATGGTGACGCTCGGCGTCGGCCGTAATCATGATAAATGGAACGTTCGCCAATCTCGTGTCGCCTCGTACCTCCTTTAGTAGTTCAAGTCCTGTCATGACCGGCATGTTCCAGTCGGAAAGCACCATATCCACCCGTTGCTTTCGCAACAGGAGCAGAGCCTCGGCACCATTGCGCGCAGTCAAAATGGTACGGACGCCCATCGAGTGCAGTTGGCCCACGATAACTTTGATCATGGCTTCAAAATCATCGACGACTAGAAATACGGATTGGTTGTTAATCATGTCCAAGCTTCCCCATGCAAGGTTTCGTCTGATCTCTCCCTGTCACCAGCTTCACTGCGACGCCAGTTCCGCGTGTTCCTCTCGTGCTCGTTTCAGACTATTCAACGCGTCAGGGTAGAGAAAGTCTTTAATCTGCCGTACTAATTCCGCGCCCGATGGGCCAAGTGCTGCATTGAGTAGCGCGGCGCGGGTTTGTATGACCTGATTGGCTTGCACGTTGAAAGAGGTCAGCAAAGGCTCCAGTTCGGCGAACACCTGTCGCACTACACTCCAGTCCACTTCTCCCGCATGGATGGCTACTGCCTCGTCAGGCAAAGCCTTACGAATCCCTGCGGCCAGCTGCTGCATCTCGGCTTCAATATCGAGACTCAATCGTTCGATAGCTTCCGCGTCGCTGCCCTCCTTGGTCGCCGCCTCCAGTTCGGCGGCCAGTCGCTGCACGTTTATCGCCCCCAGGTTTCCTGACACGCCCTTCAAGGCATGAGCGAGCTTCATTACCTCGCCAAACTCTCGCTTCGATATCCACTGGCACAGTCGCGTCGTGTCGTCGGCATGATCGGTCGCAAAGCGGCGTAGCAGGCCCAGATAAGTGTCCACCTGGCCCGCGACTACCTTGAGTCCCCGCTCAGCCTGCAGGCCGGGAATGGCTGCAACGTTAGCGGGAATCGCAGCCGGAACAGCCGGCGCGGCCGGCGGAGCAATCGCCGTCGTCGGCAACCAGCGCGACAAAGTGGCATAGAGCTGATCGGGGTCGACCGGCTTCGCGACGAAGTCATTCATGCCCGCAGCTGCGCATCGCTCGCGATCCTCGTCGAAGGCATTGGCGGTCATGGCCAAGATCGGCAGCGTCGCGCAACGGTCCAGCCCACGGATGATGCGAGTCGCCTCGAGGCCGTCCATGCCCGGCATCTGCACATCCATCAGAATCAGGTCATAGCCGCCGCCACGCGCTTTCTCGATCACCTCAAGCCCGTCGTTAGCAATCTCCACCTTCAGTCCCGCTTCGGTCAGGAGCTCCGCCGCGACTTCCTGGTTGATCAGGTTGTCCTCGGCCAGCAGAATGCGGGCGCCGGTCGGCAGCGCCTGCAGGCGCTGTTCCAGAGTACGTGGCGCCTCGGCCAACTCCGATAGGCCGCGCTTGCTCTTACCAACTCGGGCGGTGAACCAGAAAGTGCTACCTTGGCCTGGCGCGCTTTGCGCGCCGGCCTCGCCGCCCATGAGTCGCGCCAGTCGCCTTGTAATGGCGAGACCGAGACCTGTACCGCCGTAACGACGCGCGGTGGTCGCATCGACTTGCTCGAAGGCCGCAAACAAGCCTGCGAGCTTTGCCGGTGGAATGCCGATGCCCGTGTCCGTCACCTCAAAGCGCACCAGCAGGTTCGTAGCGGTTTCCTCTGCGATGGAAAGACGCACGCTGATCTTGCCGCACTCGGTAAATTTGACGGCGTTGGACAAGTAGTTGAGCAGCGCCTGGGCTAGACGAGTGGAATCACCCGACACCACCGGCGGAAGATCGCTTCGGTCTACAGTGACTTCCAGGTGCTTCTCACGGGCCTTGTGTTCAATCATGGACAAGACGTTGTCCAGCATGCGGTCAAAGGCGAAGTCAGCAGTATTCAGAGTTAGCTTACCCGCCTCAATTTTTGAAAAATCCAGGATGTCGTTGATGACCACGAGCAGATGGTGAGAGGCGTCGACGATCTTCTCGAGTTTCTCTTTTTGCACCGGGTCGACGAGGCCGCGTCGCAACAGGTGTGTGAGCCCTATGATCGCGTTCAAGGGGGTACGGATTTCGTGGCTCATGTTTGCAAGGAACGCGCTCTTGGCGGCATTCGCAGTCTCCGCCGCCATCTTGGCTTCCTCAAGCTCGTGCGTGCGGATCTCGATAAGCTCCTCCAGGTGATTGCGGTACTGGCTCAGTTGTGCCGTACGCTCAATCACTTTTTGTTCAAGGCTGGCGTTGAGAGCCTTAAGCTCGTCATTTTGACGCTGGCTCAGTTCGAGCAGTCGCGCATTTTCGGTGGCGAGTCGTCGGTGTTCAAGCGCATCGCGCACCGTCAGAACGATTTCATCATCGTCCCATGGCTTTGTGATGTAGCGCCAAATCTCGTCGCGATTGATCGCTTCGATGGTGGATTTTGTGTCGGCGTAACCAGTAAGCAAGATGCGCATTGCATCTGGCCAGCGGTGGCGCACCTGCTCAAAGAACTGGACGCCATCCATACCCGGCATGCGCATGTCGGAAATAACTAGGTCTACTGCCTCATGTTCGAGTATGGCTAGGCCATCGGCGCCGCTGAATGCAGTGACGAGCCGGTAGCCGTATGGCCGAAACAGGCGGACAAGCGCCGAGACGATACTTGGCTCGTCATCAACAAGTAGTAGGCACGGTGCGTCACTGGGTATCGCCATTGATTGAGTTTCCGGGCAACTTACATTTGCTGGCAGAGAGCCGCATCATTTTCAATATAGTCAAAAATCCAGCGTGCTTGAACCAGAAACTGCTTCGGCAGTTCGGAATGTGGCGATGAACGGGAGGCAATGTGAGCTTCCCTCCGTTTTTTGTCTTCCACCCTATTGGCATTCGTCCGCCAATTTCTGTCTATGCTGAGAGCACGACCCAGTCGTTGAGGAACTTTACGGGCGAGGCACAGCCGAGCGTGGAATGGCAATGTCGCCGGCTAGGACGCCCCTATGGTGAAGGCCAGATTTCTGAAATTGATTTGAACGCTCTCACCCGAATCACTCTATCTCTTGGTGGTATCAGGCCGTGGTTAGACGGCGTTGGCTCATCCACCACCACATGGTTGCAATGGCTGTCAGGGCTACCAATGGCAGCGCCATCAAGTTCAGGCTGCTCCACCCTGCGGCGCTGATGGTGGCGCCGGAGGCGAGGGAGGTCACGCCTTGCACGGTGAACACCACGAAGTCGTTGAAGCCCTGGGCCTTGGCTTTTTCTTCGGGGCGGTAGGTTTCCGTCAGTAGTGCGGTGCCGGTCAGGAAGAGGAAATTCCATCCCACGCCGAGCAAAGTGAGCGCCCACCAGAAGTGCATGAGGCTGACGCCGGAGATGGCGACGCCGATGCAGGCGAACATGGCCGCCGCGCCGGTGAGCAGCATGGGGCCGACGCCGAAGCGCTTGATGAGGCTGCCGGTGACGAAGGATGGCGCGAACATGCCGATCACGTGCCATTCCAGAATGAATGCGACTGACGCGAAGGGATGGCTGCAAATGTCCATGGCCAGCGGCGTGGCGGTCATGAGCAGATTCATGACGCCGTAGCCGCAGGCGGCGGCGAGCAGGGCGGTGAGATAGGCCGGCTGCCGGGCGATTTCACGTAGCGGACGGCCAGGCGCATGCTGGGCTTGCGCGGACAGGGGCGGTACGTGCAGGCGGCTGGAGAGGATCAGCGCAATGACGCCGATCACCGCCAGGGTGAGGTAGCTGGCGAGGAAGGCCGGTTCCATCAGGCCGCGGGTGTGCTTGGAAAGCTCCGGCCCCAGCACGCCGCCGAGGATGCCGCCGGCCAGGGTGAGGGAGATGGCTCGGGGACGCCAGCTCATGTCCGCCACGTCGGCAGCGGCGAAGCGGTACTGCTGGCCGATGGCGTTGTACATGCCGCCGATCAGGGTGCCCAGGCAAAGCAGCCAGAACTGGCGCTCGTAGACGGCCAAGGCACAGGTCAGGGCGCTGGTGATGCCGAGCGTTGCACCGAGCATGAAGCCCCAGCGACGGCCTTGGTGCTTCATGAAATATGCGGCGGGGATGGTGGTGAGGGCCGTGCCGATCACGGCGAAGGTGACGGGCAGCGTGGCGAGTTGGCGATTGCCCGCGAGGGCGAGGCCAACGAGGCCGCTCACGGCGATCATGGTGACACCGTTGATGAGCAGCAGCCCTTGGCCGAGGGCGAGGAGGGCGACGTTCCAGCGTTGTTGGGAAATGTTCATTCGGTCAGGGGGATGGTTGAGTGGGTGAAATGGTATGGGACGAGGATGCCTTGTTTCTCTGCGCGTGAATATGCACAGTCGATGCACCTTCCGGCGAGGTCGTGCTGTCGCGCCGGCGTAACTGTATCGGCGGAGGGGCCAGTACAAGGCGCTGTCATGCTACTTGAGCAGATTCTGTAGCAGGGCTTGGGCAGCGGGAGAGCGGTGATCCCTGCGCGTGACGAACAGCGTCGGCGCATCGGCGTATTTGGCCGGCAGGTGATGGATTGAGAGGGACCGCTTTTCGCCGAGAGGATTGAGCAGACTCACGGGCGCCAGGGCGATGCCCATGCCCGCTGCCACGCAGCCCATCATGGCGTGATAGGACGACAACTCCACGATGCGTTCCGGCACCACCTTGCCCGATGCCAGCCATTGCTCCAGGCGCTGGCGATAGGCGCAGCTTGCCTCGAAGGCGAGCAGGGTGCGCGGCTCCACGTCGGATGGACGCTTGATCGGCGGATGCCCGGCGGGCGCGACGAGTACCAGTTCCTCCCGAAAAACTTCAGTCGCATCAAGACGGTCGTCGTTCAGCGGGCCACCGACCAGGGCGCATTCCAGCTTGCCGGCAAGCACGTCGGCCACCAATCGTCCGGTGGCGCCGGTGCGTAGCTCCAGCTGAACCTTGGGGAACTGGGCGTGGAAGGCGGCCAGCTTCTTCGGCAAGCGGGCGGCGGCGGTGCTTTCCATGGAGCCGAGCCGCAACAGCCCGGCGGGTTCGGAACTGGTGACGGCGGCGCGGGCCTGGTCCGCCAACTGGATCAGTTTTTCGCTGTAATCCAGCAGCAGATGGGCGGCGGGCGTGGGCAGCAGGCGCTTGTTCTCCCGCACGAAGAGGGGCACGCCCAGGTCGTCTTCAAGCTGGCGGACGCGGGTGGTGACGTTGGATTGCACCCGGTTCAAGACGCTGGCTGCCTTGGTGATGCCGCCCTCGCGCATGACGGTGCGGAAGATGTGCAGGTCGGAGAGGTTCATCTTGAAAGAAGATGGAAGTCATCAGAATTATTCATTTTATCTGCTGATGGGGTTTCGATAAGCTTGAACTGCGTTGCTGCCGTCAAAGCGACGAAATGCTAAAGACGAGCACCTGCTGTGAAGCTTCGTCATTCCCTCGAAAGAGGGAATCCAGGTTTTTGCCGAGGCCCATGGATTCCCGCCTTCGCGGGAATGACGGGGTTGGTGCCAATTTGGAACGCTCAAACAGTTATCCCAGACAGTTGTGCCCTTTTAACTCTCCATGCAACCCCAACAAAAGCTCCTTCACGGCTACTTGGCCGCCCTGGGCACCGTCGCCATCTGGACGGGTTTCATTGTCATCTCCCGCCTGGGCGGGCGTTCGGCCCTGACGCCCTACGACATACTGGCCCTGCGCCTTTCCACGGCCTCCCTGTTGTTGCTGCCTTTCTGCCGCGACCTGCTGCCCCATCTGCGCGATCTGCGTTTATGGCTGCTGGCCCTGGTCGGCGGCGTGGCCTACGGGCTGCTGGTCTATGCGGGCTTCAAGCTCACCACTGCTGCCCACGGGGCCATTCTGCTACCGGGCTTGCAGCCCTTCATGGTGGCGGGGTTGTTGATGGTGCTGTTCCGCCAATGGCCGGGGCGCCGTTTGCTGATCGGGCTCGGCGGCATTGCGGCGGGCATCGCCTGCGCCGCCGTGCCGAGTTTTGAGAATGGGAACAGTGAGACAGCCAGAGGCCTGATCGGCGATGGACTAGTACTCGGCAGTTCCCTGGTGTGGGCGCTCTACAGCATCCTGGCGAAGCGTTGGTCCTTCAAACCCTGGCTGCTGACGCGCTTCGTTGCCCTCGGTTCGACGATACTGTTCGTGCCGGCTTATCTGCTGTTTCTGCCCAAGGGCATCGATCAGGTGCCGATGAAGATGCTGGTGCTGCAAGGTCTCTATCAAGGCATCGGGCCGACCATCGTGGCGATGGTGTTGTTCCTGCGGGCCGTTGCCATTCTCGGCGCTCAGCGGACGGGAGCGTTGATTGCCCTGGTGCCCGTGTTCGCCGGCCTGACTGCGGTTCCAGTGCTTGGCGAGCCGCTCAGTGTCTGGCTTTTGCTAGGTCTCGTGCTCGTCTCCTGGGGCGCTTTCCAAGCGGCCCGTCATTAACCTCGAAAGGAAATCCCATGCCCTACGTCAACATCAAAATCACCCGCGAAGGCGCCACCAAGGAACAGAAGGCCACGCTGATTGCCGGCGTCACCAAGTTGCTCCAGGAAACCCTGGGCAAGAATCCGCAAACCACAGTGGTGGTTATCGACGAGGTGGATATGGACAACTGGGGCATCGGCGGCGAGTCGGTGACGGTGCGGCGTGCTAATGGAAAGTAAGCGGGCGCGAGGACGTACAACTGCGCCATATCTCGCCCTTCGATACCTCAGGGCGAACGGTCGAGCCAATTTGCAAAGCAGAACATGTATCCCCGATGCTGCGTAGCGGTGTCCGGGCTACGGTTGCTGAGCGAACCGCTCCAGTTCATTCCGCACGCAGGCAATCATGCTATCCCAATCGCCCATGGCCGGCTGTCTGAAAGGCCGCATCACGCCTGGATACCAGGGCGTGTCTTCTCGTTCGGTGAGCCATCGCCAGTCGGTTTTGTATTCGGGCAGCAGCACCCAGCAGGGCTTGCCCAGGGCGCCGGTCAGGTGGGCGACGGCGGTGTCCACTGTGATGACCAGATCAAGTTGCGCGATCAATGCGGCGGTGTCGGCGAAGTCTTGGATTTCACTACCCAAGGGCAGCAGTGAAAGGCCGGTGGGCGGGTTCATGGCCTCGTCCTCGCCCCGGCCTTTTTGAAGGCTGATGAAGCTCACGCCGGGGATGTCGCCCAAGGGGGCGAGGAGGTCCAGGCTGGGTAGGGAGCGTTGGTCGTCGTTCTCGAAATTGGGATTGCCTTTCCACACCAGTCCGACGCGCAGGTCTTCGCTGGCTGCGAGGCGTTGCGCCCAGCGCTCCATGCGCGCCGGGTCGGCGTGGAGATAGGGTAGGGGCGCGGGGATGTTGTCGGGGCGTGTGCCGCAGTAATGGGGCAGGCTGAGGGCGGGAACCCAGTAGTCCCAGGCTTCTGCGGGTGACGTTGAGGTGGTGGTGAGTACTTCATCCAGCTCCTCCATTTGGGCCAGCAGCGGGGCCAGGGCCGGTTGGCAGATGAGGCCGATGCAGGTGGCGCCGACGTTCTTCAATTGGGCGAAGTAGCGGCTGACCTGGATGATGTCGCCATAGCCGCCATCGGCAATGACGATGAGCCGCTTGCCTTGCAAAGGCTCGCCCTGCCAGTGGGGGAAGGGGAAGTGGACTTCCCAGCCCTTGTCCCAGTTGCGGGCCTCGAAGTGTTGCCAGCCTTCATCCCAACGGCCTTGGCGCAGCAGGACGTAGGCGAGGTTCAGATGGGCGCCGGCATGGCTTGCGTCGATGTCCAGCGCCATGCGGCAGCACTGCTCGGCTTGGGCCTCGTGGCGCATGCTGGCGTAGAGGGCGCCGAGGTTGGACCAGGGTTGGGGCGATTGGGGCGACTGCACCAGGGCGTGGCGGTAGATCTGCTCTGCTTCTTCGAGGCGCTTCCGGTTGTGGAGGAAGGCGCCGTAGTTGAGATAGGTTTCGGTGATCCAGGGTTTGAGGTTCAGGGCGTTCAGGTAGTGGAGTTCGATCTCGTCGGGCATGGCGCCTCGGCGTTCCAGCAGCAGAGCCAGATTGGTGTGGGCCTCGGCGCAATCGGGATCGGTTTGAATGAGTTGGCGGAAGGCTTCTTCTGCACCGGGTAGGTCGCCGGCAGACATGCGTTGGCTGCCAGCGTCGAAGAGGGATTGCGTGGTGTCGGTCATTCGGCGCTTATTCAGATCGGAGGGCTTCAATGGGGTCCAGTTGGGCGGCCCGCCTTGCAGGCATCACGCCGGCTGCAAGGCCGATGAGGATAGAGCTGACTTCCGCCGCCACCGCATAACTCCAGGGCGTTTGCACCGGCAGCGCGGGAACGAAGAGCCCCAGCAGTGCGGCGATGCCCCAGCCCAGGAACAGGCCGACGGTACCGCCCAACGCGGCCAGCACGGCGGCTTCGCCGAGGAAGAGGGCGAGGATGCGTTTCTGGGTGGCGCCTAAAGCGCGCAGTAGGCCGATCTCGGAAGTGCGCTCGGATACTGCGATGGTGAGGATGGTCAGGATGCCGATACCGCCTACCAGTAGCGACACGCCGCCGATGGCGGCCACGGCGAAGGTGATGGCGTCGAGGATGGTGCCAAAGGTTTCCAGCATCTTGGCCTGGGGCGTGATGGTGAAGTCCTCGCGGCCATGGCGTGCCATGAGGCCTTGGCGGATGCTGGCTTCCACCTGGGGTAGGGGCGTGAGGGGATCGTAGGCGATGCGGATTTCGCCCAGGCTTTCTCGGTTGAACATTTCCAGAGCGCGGCCCACGGGGATGTACACCATGTCGTCCAGGTCCATGCCCAACACTTGGCCTTTGGATTCCATGATGCCCACCACCCGGTAACGCTCGCTGCCCACGCGCATGCGCTGGCCCAGCGGGTTCTGGTCAGGGAACAATTCCTCCGCCACCTTGGAGCCGAGCACCACGAAGGCGCGAGCGGTACGGGGATCGTCGTCGGGGAGAAAGTCGCCTGCGGCCACTTTCATCTTCACCACGCTGGTCATGGCGCGGGTGGTGCCGTAGATCATCACGCGGCGGGTGCGCTTGCCGGCGGTGCCCTCGAACTCCACCTCGCCGTTGCCCTGCACCGTGGGATCGGAGGCGGTGATGTGCGGCGCCCGGCGCAAGGCCAGTGCGTCGTCGATGGACAAGGGGCGCACTGTGTTGATGGCGCCCACCGGCCCGCCGCGCGTGTCCGTGTGGCCGGGGGTGATGCCGATGATGTTGGTGCCGAACTGGGTGAATTCTTCGACGATGAATCGATGCAGGCCCTGACCGATGCTGGTGAGCAGGATCACGGCGGTGATGCCGATGGCGATGCCCAGAGCGGACAAGGCCGTGCGCAGCCGGTGGGCGGCGAGGGATTGAATGGCGAAGCGGATGAAGTCGGCGGTACGCATGGCTCACGTCCGCGAAGAAAGCGCCATTACCGGGTCGAGTTTCGCAGCCCGTCTTGCCGGCGCCACGGAGAACAGCACCGCCGTCACCAGCGCCGTCAGCGGCGCGGCGATGAGCGCCCAGGTGGGGCTGGCGACGGGGATCGTGGGCACCAGTTGGCCCAAGGCCAATTGGCCGATCTGGCCAACGATGAGGCCCACGGCGGCGCCTGCCAATGCCAGCAGGGCGGCTTCCGTGAAGAACAGCAGCTTGATCTGCCCGCCCGTGGCGCCGATGGCTTTGAGCAGGCCGATCTCGCGCTTGCGCTGGGTCACGGAAATCAGCATCACGTTCATGATCAGGATGCCCGCGACGGAAAGGCTGATGGCCGCGATGCCGCCCACGGCCAGGGTGAGCGTGCCAAGGATGCGGTCGAAGGTGGAGAGCACGGCATCTTGGGTGATGACGGTCACGTCCTTTTCGCCTTCGTGCCGCTGGCGCAGGATTTCCAGCACGTCTTCCTTGGCCTGCGCCACGGCGCTACGGGATTTGGCCTCGATCATGATGCGGAACAGGGCTTCCGTATTGAACAGGCTCTGAGCCGCAGCCAAGGGGACGGCGATGATCTCGTCGGTGTTGAAACCCAGGGATTCGCCTTGCGCGGCCAGCACGCCGATAACGCGGAAGCGTCGGTCGCCGATGCGCAGCCATTCGCCCACGGCGGGGCTGCCGGCGAAGAGTTCGCGCTTGAGCTTGGCGCCGATGACGCACACGGGCTGGCTGTGGTGCGGATCGCCTTCGGGCAGAAATTGGCCCTGGCCCATGTCCATCTGGCGCACGGTGATGAACTCGGCGGTGGTGCCGAGGATGGGTGTTTCCCGCGTGCGGGCGTTCCAATGCACGTCGCCGGCGCCGACTACCAGGGGCGCTACGCGGCGCACGCTGCGGCTGCGCAGAAGCGCCAGGGCGTCATCGATGGTGAGATCGCGGGGCGTTTTGCCGATGAGGAAGCCGGGGATGCCGCCTGCGGTTTCAGCACGGCCGGGCAACACAATGACCAGGTTGGCGCCAAGGCCCGAGAACTGATTGACCACGTAGCGCCGGGCGCCTTCGCCCAGGGCCGTCACCACTAGCACGGCGGCGACGCCGATGCCCATGGCGAGGAGGATCAGCAAGGTGCGGGCGCGATTGCCTCGTACCACCTGCCAGGCGAAGTCGAACAGGTCTGCCAGCCGCATGAAAACTCGCCGTCAGTGATCCTCGAGGTGCGGTACGCCGTCCTCGCCGGGTGCGCCGGTTTCGGGATCGATCCAATCGGAAATGCCGAGTTCCTGTTCGGCTTCCTCGACGGTTTCGCCGGTCTCCAGCGCTTCGTCATCCGGTGCCTGCATGTCGTTCATGGCGTCGACCAAGCTGGGGAAGGGGCCGTACTCCCTGTCCTCATGCTTGTCACGCCAATAGAAACCGTCGGGCCGCTCAATGATCCAGGAGTCGTCGAGATCGGAAGAAATGTCGGGAATCAGCGGTGGCATGGCAACCTCCATTTGAAATTCGTCCTGTCAGTGTAGGCGCTGCCAGGGCATTCGGGAGTGCTACCCCCGTTCGTCCGCCACCACTTGGCCATCCACGATGCGTAGCCTGCGTTGGGCGCGGTTTCCCAGCTCAGCGTCGTGGGTGACCATGACCAAGGTGCCGCCGGCCGCATGGAGGCCTTCGAGCAGGGCCATGACGTCCTGGCCCGTGGTGCGGTCCAGGTTGCCGGTGGGTTCGTCGGCCAGAATCACTGGCGGTTGCATGGACATGGCGCGGGCGATGGCGACCCGCTGGCACTGACCGCCGGAAAGCTGATCGGGCCGGTGGCTGGCGCGGTTTTCCAGGCCGTATTGCTGGAGCAGCACTTGCAGGCGGCGGTCCCGCTCGGTAGGCACGATGCCGGCCAGGACCATGGGCAACTCGATGTTGCGGGCGGCGGTGAGGCGCGGCACCAGATGGAAGAACTGGAAGACGAAGCCGATCTTCTCGCGTCGGACCCGGGCCAACTCGTCGTCGGAAAGGCCGGTGACGTCGCGGCCGTCCAGGCTGTAGCGGCCGCTATTGGGCCGGTCCAGAAGGCCGAGGACGTTGAGCAGGGATGACTTGCCTGAGCCGGACGGCCCCATGATCGACACGTATTCGCCGGCTTCGATGCGCAGGCTGACGCCGCGCAGGGCCTGGACGGTTTCGTCGCCGACTTGGTAGCTGCGGCGGATGTCGCTCAGTTCGATCATGGGTCGATCATGGTTGGATCAATGTTGGATACGATCAACGGATCGCAGCCGGTCAGGGCTTCTTGGCTTCCGCCACGGCGCGTGCGCCGGCTTTGACGCCATCCCTGTCCAGGGATGTCACCACTTGTTCGCCCGCTTTGAGGCCGGATTTGATTTCGGTGAATTCCCAGTTGGCGAGGCCCGGTTCCACCTTGCGCTCTTCCAGCACGCCGTCGGCGTTGAGGAGAAGCACTTTGTTGCCGGGCATGAGGGCGGAGGTGGGGATGCGCAGGGCTTGTTCGCGGACTTCGGTCACGGCTTCAATGTCGGCGGAGTAGCCCACCAGCAGGTTGCCTTCTTTCTGCACCGCTGCCGGATCGTCGAATTCCATTTCCACTTCCACGGTACGGGCCTGCTTTTCCAGGGCCAGCACGTAGGGGGCGATGCGCCGGACGTGGCCGGCGAAGTGCTTGCCGCGCCAAGCGTCCATGCTGATGCGGCCGGTCATGCCGACCTTGAGCTTGGCAGCATCTACCTCGTCGATGGGGGCGGTGACGTAGAGGCAGCTATCGTCGATCAGATCCACGGCAGGCAGGGTGGGGATGCCGGGCGGGGAGGGCGTCAGGTACTCGCCCACTTCGCCATTGATCTCGGCCACGATGCCGGCGAAGGGCGCCCGCAACACAGTGCGCTGGGTGTCGGCCTTGGAAGCGCCGATGCGGGCTTCCGCTTCCTTGACGCCAGCCTTGGATGAATCACAGGTGGCTTGGCTCGACTTAGCCTGGGCTTCGGCGCGGACCACGCGCTCTTCGGAGACGAAGCCCTTGTCCCGCAGGGAGCGGGCTTGGCGGGCTTCGCTCAGAGAGGCGTTAGCCAGTTGGCAGGCTTCGGTGACGTGGGCGCGGGCGGTTTCCAACTGCTCACGCGAGAGTTTTTCCCGGGCGGTCAGATCTTCGTTCCAGAGTTCCAGCAGCAACTCACCGGCCTTGACCCGTTGGCCTTTCTTGATGGGGAGTAGGGCGATGCGGCCGCCGGCATTGGGAGCCAGCTTGGCGCGGCGGCAGGCGGCGACTGAGCCGGCGCGGGTGTTGGCGACGGTGGTTTCGACGCGGCCTTGCTCAACGGTAGCGACGGTGACGGCAACGGGCTTGGGGCGGGTGAAGAACTTGAAGGCGACGCCCAGGCCGATGAGCAGCGCCAAGGCGATGAGAATGCGGACAACGATACGCGAAGTCATGAGGCGGAATCAGGCCAGAACGTCCGGTTCCAGCAGTCTTTCGATCAGGATGATGCGGTCTTTGAGTTGGAGCTTGCGCTTCTTCAGCCGGCGCAGCATGAGTTCATCGTGTGGCGGAGCTTCCACCAGGCGTGCGATGGCATCGTCCAAATCCCGATGCTCCACACGGAGTTCGTGCAGTCGGGCGCGCAGTGTTTCCGGGTCGTCATTGCAGGTCATAGGTGGCATGTTATGTCCTGGGCAAGGCATTGGCAACGATGGAGCACCCGGCGATTGGCTCCATTAGGTCCAGGATCGGAGAGGGCAATTTAGTTGGAATTTAAAATAGTTGCTATTTAAATTACTTTGCTTGACAGGTTTTTTTGTGCAGTGCAAAATCGGCCGCAACTTGGGGTTGCAGGGGCAGCCCGCAAGCGATAACAGGGAAGCCCATGGCGGAAAATTCCGATTACGTCGCTCAAATGACGGCGGCAGTGCAACAGTTTCTCCAGAACTTTCAGGCAGGCGCTCAAGCCTCCGCAGCCAATCAATCGGCACAGGTTGCGGGACTATCCACGATGCCTTCGGTTTCCCCCTTTCCCCCGGAAGTAACGGCCCTGCAACAGGAGTGGCTCAGCCATCATGCTCGGCTGTGGCGCACCTTCTACGAAATCGCCCGTAGCGAAGGCAGCAAGCAAGCCGATCAGCAGCCTACGGTTGCCCCCATTTCCCTGGAGCCCGTGGCCGACCGACGCTTTGCCCATCCGGTCTGGGAAGAGAGCCCCGTCTACGATTATCTGCGTCGCGCCTATCTGCTGAACGCCGACTATCTGAGGCGCATGGCCGAGCACGTGCCGGTGGCTGAAGACAAAGAGCGGCAGCGTCTGCGCTACGTGGTCGGCCAGTACGTGGAGGCGCTGGCGCCTTCCAACTTCGCCGCCACCAACCCGGAAGTGATCCGCACCGCCGTGGAAACCGGCGGCGAGAGCATTCGCTTAGGTATTCAGAATCTCCTGGGCGACCTGGACAAGGGCCGCATCTCCATGACCGACGAGAGCGCATTCGAGGTGGGCCACAATCTGGCCGTGACGCCCGGCGCCGTGGTCTTCGAGAACGAAGTCTTCCAGCTCATCCAGTATTCGCCGCTGACCGAGAAGGTGGCCCAGCGGCCCTTGCTGATCGTTCCTCCCTGCATCAACAAGTACTACGTGCTGGACATGCAGCCGAAGAATTCCTTCGTGCGCTATGCGGTGGAGCAGGGCAATACGGTGTTCCTCATTTCCTGGCGCAACGCGAAGGCGGAGCAGGGCCATCTGACTTGGGACGACTACGTGGAAGACGGCGTCCTGAAGGCCATCTCTGTCGTTCAGGACATTTGCAGCATCAAGCAGATCAACATCCTCGGCTTCTGCGTGGGCGGCACACTGCTCGGCTCGTCCCTGGCCGTGGCTCGCGGGCGTGGCGACAATCCGGTCAAGTCCCTGACCCTGCTCACGACCTTCCTTGATTTCAGCGACACCGGCGAAATCGGCATGTTCGTGGACGAAGCCATGGTCTCCGCCAAGGAAAAGTCCATCGGCAAGGGCGGCGTGTATCCGGGCAAGGAGCTGGCTTCCGTGTTTTCCAGCCTGCGTCCCAACGATCTGATCTGGCAGTACGTGGTGGGCAACTACCTCAAGGGCAACACGCCCATGGCTTTCGATCTGCTGTACTGGAATACCGATCCCACCAATCTGCCCGGCCCCTTCTTCGCCTGGTATCTGCGCAACACTTATCTGGAAAACAACATCAAGGTGCCGGGCAAAACCACCATGTGCGGCGTCAGTGTTGATCTGGGCAAGGTGGATATGCCTGCCTTCATCCTCGCCGCTCGTGAAGACCACATCGTGCCTTGGCGTTCTGCCTACGATTCCGGCCAGTTGCTCAGTGGTGAAAAGACATTCGTGCTCGGTGCATCCGGGCACATCGCGGGCGTGGTTAATCCCGCAGCAGCAAAGAAGCGCAGCTATTGGGTGGGCGGCAGCGATGCAAGCGATGCCGATGGCTGGTTGGCATCCGCTACCGAGAAACCTGGCAGTTGGTGGACCGAATGGTCCCAATGGCTCAGTGGCTTCGGCGGCCGCAAAATGGCTGGCCGTGGCCGACTCGGCAATGACACTTATCCTCCTCTGGAGCCTGGTCCGGGCCGTTACGTCAAGGAAAGAGCATAATGACGTTGGGTATCAGGATGCGCCTACCCCACGAAGGTCGGCTGTATCCGGTACCTACTGGTCCGAAACAAAAAAACTGAGGAGAAAAATCATGCAAAGAGTTGCACTGGTCACCGGCGGCATGGGCGGTTTGGGAGAAGCCATCTGCATCAAGTTGGCTGCGCTCGGCTACAGGGTGGTGACCACTTACAGCCCCGGCAACACCAAGGCACAAGAATGGCTGCGTTCCATGAATGACATGGGCTACGGCTTCAAGGCTTATCCCTGCGACGTTACCGATTTCGACTCCGCCGAAGCTTGCGTCAAGCAGGTGGAAAAGGATCTAGGGCCGGTGGATGTGTTGGTGAACAACGCCGGCATCACCCGCGACATGACCTTCAAGAAGATGACCAAGGGTGATTGGGATGCGGTGATCCGCACCAACCTCGATAGCGTGTTCAATATGAGCAAGCAAGTGGTGGACGGCATGGTCGAAAGGGGCTGGGGTCGAGTCATCAACATCTCTTCCGTGAATGGTCAGAAGGGCGCTTTCGGCCAGACCAACTATTCCGCAGCCAAGGCCGGCATGCACGGCTTTACCAAGGCGCTGGCGCTGGAAGTGGCTAAGAAGGGCGTTACCGTCAACACCATCTCTCCGGGCTACATCGGAACGAAAATGGTGACGGCGATTCCTAAGGAAGTGCTGGACGCCAAGATTCTTCCCCAAATCCCCATGGGTCGCCTGGGCAAGCCCGAGGAAATCGCAGGGCTGGTGGCTTACCTTTCCTCCGATGAAGCGGCTTTCGTGACCGGGGGCAATATTTCCATCAACGGCGGGCAGCACATGTTCTGATGCTCGCTGGCGGGCCGTCTGGCTTGCAGCGGGCGGCCCGTCTTCAGTTTTTTTGTAACGCACCAACAGGAGTTTGTGATGAGTAAAAAAGTTGCATTGGTGACCGGCGGTATGGGCGGTCTCGGCACGGCGATCTGCAAGGCGCTGTCCGGAGCGGGTTTCACTGTGGTTGCCAACTGTCTGCCTGGTTTCCCCCAGAAGGACGAGTGGCTGGCGAAGACCAAGGCCGAAGGCTTTGATTTCATCGCAGCCGAAGGCGACGTGTCCGATTTCGACTCCACCGCAGCCATGGTGAAGAAGATCGAAGCCGACGTGGGCCCCGTGGAAGTGCTGGTGAACAACGCTGGCATCACTCGCGACGCAGTTTTCAAGAAGATGGAAAAGGGTCAATGGGACGCCGTGCTGTCCACCAACCTGGATTCCGTTTTCAACGTGACCAAGCAAGTGCTCGACGGCATGGCCGAGCGCGGCTGGGGTCGTGTGATCAACATCTCTTCCGTGAATGGCGTGAAGGGTCAATTCGGTCAAGCCAACTATGCCGCCGCCAAGGCCGGCATCCTGGGCTTCACCAAGTCCATCGCTCAAGAAGTGGCAAAGAAGGGCGTGACCGTTAATGCCATCGCTCCGGGCTATATCGGCACCGACATGGTCATGGCCATCAAGCAGGAAGTGCGCGACGCGATCATCGCCACCGTTCCCGTTGGCCGTTTGGGCAAGCCCGAGGAAATCGGCGGTCTGTGCGCCTATCTGGCTTCCGATCTGGCCGGTTACATCACGGGTGCCACCATCAACATCAACGGCGGCCTGCATTACGCCTGATGATGGGGTAGGGGTGTCACTTCAAGGTTAAACTATATCGAGGTGACATCCCTATGCTGGATGTGGATTTGTTCTAAAGGGGAAATAGATGTCCGAGCCGCTTCGTCTCATTAAAAAGTATCCCAACCGCCGTCTCTACGATACCCGCACCAGTAGCTACATTACGGTGATGGACATCAAAGAGCTGGTGTTGAAGCATGAAGAGTTCCAGGTGGTGGATGCGAAGAGCGGCGAAGATCTGACCCGTAGCATCCTGCTTCAGATCATCCTTGAAGAAGAGGCCGGCGGTTCGCCCATGTTCAGTTCTGACGCCTTGGCGCAGATGATCCGTTTCTACGGCAACGCCATGCAGGGCATGATGGGCAAGTACCTGGAAAGCAACGTCAAGGCTTTCACCGACATGCAGGCCAAGCTCCAGGAGCAGGCTCGCAGTCTTTATGGCGACAACGCCGCAGGCAGCAGTGAGTTGTGGGCGCAGTTTCTGAATTTCAAAGGCCCCGACATGCAAAGCGTGATGGGCACCTACGCCGAACAATCTCGCAAGTTGTTCCAGCAAATGCAGGACACCATGCAGGAACAGTCGAAAAATATGTTTGCCGGTTTTCAGTTCCCCTATCCCGGCCAGCAATCGAACACCGAAAAGAAATAAGGCGCTGCATTCGCAACGCCTTAGCGGGGCGCCGGCCGGGTTCAGGTAAACTTCCCGGCCTTTCCCTTACCGCACCGCTTCCATGACTGCTTCACGCAAAGGCGCTGCCCCCACTGTGGGCTTCGTCTCTCTTGGTTGTCCCAAGGCTTCCTCCGATTCCGAGCAGATCCTCACCCGCCTGCGGGCCGAGGGCTATGAAATCTCGGGCAGCTACGACGGCGCCGATCTG
>DASUJA010000063.1:0-12001 GCA_036279515.1 Rhodocyclaceae bacterium
CTCTGGCTGGAGGACTGGCTGCGCGCCTATCCCGGCACCCTGGTCATGGTCTCGCACGACCGCGATTTCCTGGATGCCGTGGTCGAGCACGTGCTGCACGTGGAGCAGGGCACCATCACCCACTACCGCGGCAACTATTCCGCCTTCGAGCGCATGCGGGCCGAGCGCCTGGCGCAGCAGCAGCAGGCCTACGAGAAGCAGCAGACCGAGGTCGCCCACCTCACCAAGTACATCGACCGCTTCCGCGCCCAGGCCACCAAGGCGCGCCAGGCCCAGAGCCGCATCAAGGCCCTGGAGCGCATGACCATGATCGCGCCGGCGCATGTGGATTCGCAGTTCAGCTTCCGCTTCCGCGACCCCGCCCGCCTGCCCACGCCGCTGATCCGCATGGACGAGGTGGATTGCGGCTATGACGGCCGGCCTGGCGAGGCCCGCCGTATCCTGCAGCGCGTGAACCTGTCGCTGACGCCGGACACCCGCCTGGGCCTGCTGGGGCCCAACGGCGCCGGCAAGTCCACGCTGATCAAGACCCTGGTCGGTGAGCTGGCCATGCTCACGGGCGAGCGCACCGTGTCCGACCACACCGTGGTCGGCTATTTCGCCCAGCACCAGGTCGACCACCTGGACCTCAAGGCCTCGCCGCTGCTGCAGCTCACGCGCATCGCCGGGCGCACCGACGAGCTGACGCTGCGCAAGTTCCTCGGCTCCTTCGGTTTTGGCGGCGACCGCATCGACACCTCCTGCGAGAATTTCTCGGGTGGCGAGAAGGCGCGCCTGGCGCTGGCGCTGATCGTGTGGCAGCGCCCCAACGTGCTGCTGCTGGACGAGCCCACCAACCACCTGGACCTGGACATGCGTGAGGCCCTGACCCTGGCCCTGCAAGAGACGGAAGCCGCCGTGGTGCTGGTGTCCCACGACCGCCATCTGCTGCGCACCACCTGCGACGATCTCTGGCTGGTGGCCGATGGCCAGGCCAAGCCCTTCGACGGCGACCTGGACGACTACGCCAACTGGCTAGCCGAGCAACGTAACGCCGAACGAGCCGGGGACAAATCCGCGAGCGAAGACAAAGCCGCCCGCAAGGAAGCCCGCGCCGAATCGAAGGAGCAACGCCAAGCGCTGCTGGCCCAGCGCCGGCCTCTGGTGAAGGAAGCGGAAAAGCTGGAAAAGCAACTCGCCAGTTGGAACGGCGAAAAGGGCTTGCTCGACCAGCGCCTCGCCGACTCGGCGCTCTACACCAGCGGCGACAACGCCCTGCTGCAAACCCTGCTCAAGCGCCAAGCCGAACTGACCGAATCCATCGACACCGCCGAAATGCGCTGGCTGGAGATTCAGGACGTACTCGAAACCCTAGTCTAAAAACACATTTCAGCGAATAATGGCGGGCTTCGTTCGTTGGCCCTGGTTTCAAAGTGCTTCATCATCGTTTCCCCCTGGTCGATGGGCTTAAAGCCCTGGCCATCCAGTTCATCGTTCTTCACCATCTGGCCGCCTACGGGCCTTTGGCCGATACCGTCGCCGAATTCGCGCCCCGCGCCATCGCTTGGTTTTACGACTACGCACGCATGGCCGTGCAGATTTTCCTGGTGGCCGGCGGCTATCTGGCGGCCCGCTCTTTGGCGCCCACCGGCCAAGGTAGCGATAGGGGCCTAGCCGACCGCCTGATTGCCCGCTATCTGCGCTTGGCGCCTCTTTATCTCGCAGGCCTTGTGCTGGCCGTGATCTGCGCCGCCGTCGCCCGCCATTGGCTGGGCGACGATGAATTCATCCCCGCCGCACCAACACTGCCCCAGGCCCTGTCCCATCTACTGCTGCTGCACAGCCTGCTCGGCCACGAATCCCTCTCGGCCGGCGTCTGGTATGTGGCCATCGACTTCCAACTGTTCGCCCTGCTGGCCCTGATCGTGCGCACAGCCGGAACGAGCGCCGGTCGCCTGGTGCCACTGCTCACCGCTGCCCTGGCCGCCGCATCCCTGTTGTGGTTCAACCGGGACTCCAACTACGACGTGTGGGGCATCTATTTCTTCGGTGCCTATGGCCTCGGCGCCCTGACCTACTGGGCTGGACAGGCCGAAAAATCGGCGCAAATCTTTTGGCGCGGCTTGCTGGGGGCAGCACTACTCAGCCTGTCCATCGATCCTCGCGGGCGCCTATTGGTTGCGCTCGTCACCGCCCTGACGCTGCACTTCGCCGAGCCGTTGTCGATCCGTATGCCAAGCGCGGTGCGGCGCTTGGGGCAGTTGTCCTATTCTCTGTTCGTCGTGCATTTCCCCATTTATCTGCTGACCAGCGCCGTCTTGGTTCACTACCGGGAAGAACTCACCCTCGTCGACGGCATTGTCGGCATGGTGCTTACCTGGTCCCTCAGCCTATGCACCGCCGCCCTGCTGCAACGCTGGTTTGGCAAGGGCGTCCCCCTTGCCCGCTGGCGGCATCGCAGCAAAGCCCAGCCGGGAAGCGGCCTGTCTCGAAAGCTGGCCACCTCCAACTGAGCATCCGCTAGGACCGGGCGAGGAACTTGCGCCAGCTACCGAGAACCGTGATGTCCTCGGCCCCCTCGGCGGCAGCGGCTTCGCAGACGAAGCCCAGCGCCGAACCGCCGTCCGCCAGCCTCACGGTGCCGATACCCAGCGGTGCAGGTATGCCGGCCACAAAGCTACCGAATTCCCTGGCCGGCAGCTCCCAGATTTCCATCTGCACCGCACCGCCACCCGACGCCACGCGAACCATGCCGGGCCGGAAGGGAGGCCCGCCGGGAAGTGCGTAGAACTTGTACTCGGGCGCCGATTCCACATCAGCCAGCAGGCGAGCGCCGCGACTGGTGAGTTGCCAGTTGAGGGGCAGGCCGGAGAGATGGGCGCCGCACACGGCCACGCGCACTTGGCTGCTGGTGAGGCGGGGCGAGCCTGCTTCAACGGTTGCAGCAGGCTCCCTCTTCCCTCGAGGGAGAGGGGCGGGGTGAGGGGGATGTTTGGTGGCGCTGGAGATCCCCCCCTCACCCTGTCCCTCTCCCACCGGGGGAGAGGGAACGTTATTGCATGCCCCGGCCGGTATTCCAAGGGCGCGCTGCATCCGTTCCGCCAATCGCAGCAGCGGGCCGTCCTGATGGGCCGGCGCGAAAAAGGTGACGCCGAAGGGTAGGCCATTGCTTTGGAAGCCTGCCGGCACGGCGGTGGCCGCATAGTCCAGCAGGTTCATGAAGTTGGTGTAGTAGCCGAGATTCGAGTTGAGGCGGATGGGATCAGCCTCCATTTCGGCCACCGTATAGATCGTTCCCGCCGTGGGCGTGACGATGCAGTCCACATTGGCCCAAACGGCGTCGCAGGTGCGCTTGGCTGCCTTGAGTCGATAGCCGTAGGTGTAGGCATCGGCGGCGAACCACTTCTTGGCGCCGCCGATGATGTCGCGGATCACCGGCAGGGGCGCTTCCGGGCTGGCCTCAAAGAATTCGCGGATGGCGGCGTAGCGCTCCGCCACCCAGGGGCCTTCGTAGAGCAGCTTGGCCGTATCGACGAAGGGTTGCAGGTCGATCTCGATGCACTCGCCGCCGAGACTGCGCACCCGCTCCACGGCCTCCTTGTAGAGCCGCTCTGCATCCGGGTTTCCGAAGAACTGTAATTGGTCCTGCTTGGGCACGCCCACGCGGAAGCGACTCGCACTCCCGAAGTCGAAACCGTGGCCTTCCGTCTTGCGGGCGAAGGCGTCGCTTTCGTCGTACACGGCGGCCACGGTCATCACGGCTTCTGCGTCAGTAGCAGTGAGGGCGAAGACCGAAATGCTGTCCAGGGATCGACAGGCGGGCACCAAGCCCGATGAGGAAATCCAGCCCAGGCTCGGCTTGTGGCCGACGATGTTATTGAAGGCAGCGGGCACGCGGCCCGAGCCGGCCGTGTCGGTGCCCAGCGCAAAGCTCACGTAGCCCTTCGCCACCGCCACGGCGGAGCCGGAGCTGGAGCCGCCGGAGATGAAATCGGGATCGAAGGCATTGCGACAAGCGCCCCAGGGCGAGCGGGTGCCGTTGAGGCCGGTAGCGAACTGATCGAGATTGGTCTTGCCAATGGGAATGGCGCCGGCCTCGATCAGCTTCTCCACCACGAAGGCGCTGCGCTCGGGCGTGTAGGCGTACTCGCGGCAACCGGCAGTAGTGGGCACGCCGGCGAGGTCGATGTTGTCCTTGATGGCGAAGGGCATGCCGTAGAGGGGAAGGCTTGCGGGGTCTTTGCCTTCCAGGGCCTTCGCGTAGGCGCGGATGGATTCGGCGGGCAGGCGGTGGATCCAGACGATGTTGGGGTCGTCCGTGGTGCGAGCGATGATTTCTTCCGCCAGTTGCAGCGGTGTGAGGGTGCCGGTGATGTAGGCGGATTTGAGGGTGGTGAGGTCTAGGCTTAGCTTTGTCATGTTTTGAGCTTTCGGTCTGCGATGCATCCCGCCCTTCGACTTCGCGCCTCCGGCGCTACGCTCAGGACGAACGGTGCGTTAATTAAGCTCCATTCGTCCTGAGCGTAGGGCGTAGCCCGAAGTCGAAGGACGTGAAACTACGAGAAGAGGCGAAGCAATCACCCCTCCCCCATGATCACCAACACATCCTGCCCCGCCGCCACCGTGCCGCCTTCCTTGCAGAACAGGTGCGTTAGCTTTCCATCGCAGGGTGCCGTCAGCGGAATCTCCATCTTCATGGACTCCACAATCACCAGCGTCTGTCCCGCCTTCACCGTGTCGCCCACTTTCGCTTCCACCTTCCACACGCTGCCGGCCACGTGGGTGGCGACGGGGCGACCATTCGGCGGCAGGTCCAGTTCGCTGTCGGGGCCGGCTTCGGCTACGGAGTCGTCGCTGGCCACCACGTCCTGGCCGGCGGCTTTCCAGCGTTCGCGTTCGGCTTCAAACGCGGCCTGCTGCTTTTGCTTGAAGGCGCCGATGGAGTCGGCATTGTCGG
Organism: Rhodocyclaceae bacterium; assembly: GCA_036279515.1. Classification (GTDB taxonomy): domain Bacteria; phylum Pseudomonadota; class Gammaproteobacteria; order Burkholderiales; family Rhodocyclaceae; genus AWTP1-18. The sequence continues at coordinate 4,937 of DASUJA010000063.1, forward strand.
CCAGGAAGCGGCGGTAGTCCTTGAGGCGGAAGCGGGTCGGTTCGATCTTGAGGCGGAACTTGCCGCTGACGAATTCCTCGCGCAGTTCCAGCAATTCCTCCTGCCCCACCGGGTAGAAGCGAATCTGGTCGAAGAAGCGCAGCAGCCAGGGCTTGGTGAAATCGGCCGTGGTCTTATGGCGATTCCACATCTGCACCGTGCGGCCCACGAACTGGTAGCCGCCGGGGCCTTCCATGCCGTACACGCAGAGGTAGGCGCCGCCGATGCCGACGGCGTTTTCCGGCGTCCAGGTGCGGGCCGGGTTGTACTTGGTGGTGACCAGACGATGACGCGGATCAAGCGGCGTCGCCACCGGCGCACCGAGATAGACGTCGCCCAGGCCCATCACCAGATAGCTCGCCTCAAACACGACCTTGTACACGTCGGCGATGGAATCGAGGCCGTTGATGCGGCGGATGAACTCGATGTTGCTCGGACACCAGGGCGCATCGGGGCGCACGGACTGCATGTATTTCTCGATAGCGAGCTTGGTGGCCGGATCGTCCCAGGACAGGGGCAGATGGACGATGCGGGATTCCACCTCCATGTCGTCCAGGGAAGGCAGCGCTTCTTCGAGGGCGACGATCTTTTCGATCAGCACGTCCTGATCCACCACGCGGGGATCGAAGTGAATTTGCAGGGAGCGGATGCCCGGCGTCAGGTCGAGCACGCCTTTGATCTTCTTCGCGGCGATGGCGGCCTGCACGGATTGCATCAACGCCTGGATGCGGAAGCGCAGTTCCAGGTCCAGCACCAGGGGGCCCATTTCGATCAGCAGACTGGCATCGCCCGATTGACGCACCACGAGGTCGGGCTTCTCGCCATCCATCGCCAGATGCTTGAGCACGGGCGACAGCAGCGCACCCTGGCGCTTGGGCAGCACTGCATGAGCGGGCTTATCGAGGGCCGAGATGGCGGCGTCCTGGGTACGCTGCATGACATTGGCCTGATCGCGGGTGAGCCGCTTGAAGCGAACCCGGTCGCCCGGCTTCAACTGGCCCATCTTCCATAGTTCGGCCTGGACGATGGTGACGGGGCAGACGAAGCCGCCGAGGCTGGGGCCGTCGGGACCGAGGATCACGGGCATGTCGCCGGTGAAATCCACTGCGCCGATGGCGTAGGCGTTGTCGTGAATGTTGGAGGGATGAAGGCCCGCCTCGCCGCCGTCCGTGCGCGCCCATTGGGGCTTGGGACCGATCAGGCGCACGCCCGTGCGGGACGAGTTGTAGTGCACTTTCCAGGCCGTATCGAAGAGCGTGGCGATGTCTTCGTCGGTGAAGAAATCCGGTGCACCGTGGGGGCCGTAGAGCACGCCGATTTCCCAGTCATGGGTGAACGGCGCACGCAGCTTCTCAGCGAGCGGCTTGCGGCAGACGGCGCTCGCCAGATTGTCTTGATGAGCAGGCAGCAGCGGCAGTACGTCGCCGGTGCGCAGGGTGCGTCCCCCGTGGCCGCCGAACTGGCCGAGGGTAAAGGTCGATTTGGAATCGAGGTAGTCCGGTACCTGGAAGCCGCCCTGCACCGCCAGATAGGCACGCAGGCCTGCACCCGATACAGCACCGAGCTTGAGCACGCTGCCCGCCTTCACCGGCTGGGCCTTCCAGGAGACGATGGGCGTACCGTCCAGAGTGGCCTGCATGTCGGCGCCGGCGAGGGCGATCACCGCGTCGCAGTTGAATTTGAGCGTGGGACCGGCGGCGGTGAGCTCCAGCGCTGCCGCCGTTTCCCCATTACCCACCAGACGATTGGCGAAACGATGGGACAGGGCATCCATGGGACCGGAGGGCGGCACACCGATGTCCCAGTAGCCTTGGCGGCCTGGCCAATCCTGGATGGTGGATTGCACGCCGGGCTCCAGTACATCCACCGTGGCGGGACGGTAATGGAAGCTGTTGAGCATGCGCGTGGTCTGCTTACCGGCGATGAAGTCCGGCGCGGCGAGCACTTGTGCCAGATAGGCGCGATTGGTTTCGATGCCGGCGACGGTGCTGGCTTCAAGCGCAGCGATCAGCTTCCGGCGCGCGGCTTCTCGATTGACGCCGTGGGCAATCAACTTCGCTAGCATGGGGTCGTAGTTGGGAGGTACGACGGTGCCGGATTCGACCCAGCTGTCGACGCGGATGGATATGCCGTCATTCCGGCGAAAGCCGGAATCCAGGGGTTTCTTCGGCTGCGACTGTATTCCGGCTTTCGCCGGAATGACGGTGCGGTCGGGGAAGTCCACCGCAGTCAGCAATCCCGCCGAGGGCTGGAAGTTCTTGTTGGGATCTTCCGCATAGAGCCGCACCTGAATCGCGGCGCCCTTGGGCTTGATGGAGAACGTGTCCAGGCTCGGCATGTCGCCCGCAGCAAGGCGCACCATCCACTCCACCAGATCCACGCCCGTCACTTCCTCGGTGACGCCGTGCTCCACCTGGAGCCGAGTGTTCACCTCCAGGAAATAGAACTGGCCGCTGGCCGCGTCGTAGACGAATTCCACGGTACCGGCGGAGCGGTAGTTCACCGCTTGGCCGAGGCGCACCGCCACGTCGAGCAGACGCTTGCGCTGGGCGGCACCGAGGCCGGGGGCGGGCGTTTCCTCGATCACCTTCTGATTGCGGCGCTGCACGGAGCAATCGCGCTCGCCCAGGGCGAGCACCTTGCCCCGGCCGTCGCCGAACAACTGCACTTCGATGTGGCGTGCCTGCTCCACGTACTTTTCCAGATAGATGCCCGCTTCCTTGAAGTTGGCACGGGCTAGGCGATCCACGGCGGCATAGGCTTCGGTGAGCTCATCCTCACCCCAGATCAGGCGCATGCCGATGCCGCCGCCGCCCGCCGTGCTCTTGAGCATCACCGGGTAACCGATGCGCTTGGCTTCCGCTGCGGCGTGGCCCGCGTCCGTGAGCAGGCCGGAGCCGGGCAGCAACGGCACGCCGTTTTTCTCGGCCAGTTCCCGCGCCGTGTGCTTGAGACCGAAGGCGCGCATCTGCTGGGCCGTGGGGCCGATAAAGGCAATGCCGGCCGCCTCGCAGGCTTCGGCGAAATCGGGGTTCTCGGAAAGGAAACCGTAACCGGGATGAATGGCTTCGGCGCCGCACTCCTTGGCGATGGCAAGAATGCGTTCGGCGCGCAGGTAGCTTTCAGCAGCGGGCGCGGGACCGAGTAAGTAGGACTCGTCCGCCTCCAGTACGTGCCGTGCGCCGGCATCGGCTTCGGAATAGACGGCGACGGAAGCGACACCCAGTTTCTTGAGGGTGCGCTGAATGCGGCAGGCGATGGCGCCGCGGTTGGCGATCAGGACTTTTTTGAACATCGTCATCTCGGCGGGTCGTCCCGCTGTTTTGTTCGTAACGCCGGGCCGTCCTGGCGTTAGGTCAGGCTCCGTTCGTACTGAGCGTCCCACAGGGACTTCCGTTGGTCGTAGGCGAAGCTGAAGTCGAAGTACCTCGATGGCTCAGGTGTTTCGACTTCGCGGCCTCACGGCCGCTACGACCAGAGGAAGTCCCTGTGGGACGCTCAACACGAACGGCGCATGTGTTGAGTGAGCTCTCACTCCCACACCAAAAACCGCACCGGCGTTGGGTTGTAGGCATTGCAGGGGTTGTTCAATTGCGGGCAGTTGGAGAGCAGCAGCCACACATCCATCTCGGCCCTCAGTTCCACGTACTTGCCCGGCGCGGAGACGCCGTCGGCGAAAGTCAGGTCGCCGTCCGCCGTCACCGGCACGTTCATGAAGAAGTTGATGTTGGGCACCAGGTCGCCCTTGGTGATGCCGATGTCCGCGTGCTGAAGGGCAATTAGGTAGTTGTCGCGGCAGCTGTGCATGAACTTCTTTTGCAAGGCGTAGCGCACGGTGTTGCTCTCGGCCGCGCAAGCGCCGCCCAGGGTGTCGTGGCGGCCGCAGGTGTCGGCGACGATGGTGAGCATGGGCTTGCCCTCGTTGCTATAGAGCACCGAGTCCGTGGTCAGGTAGATGCCGCCCTGGCGCAGCATGGTTTGCGTGGCGCTGTAGTGCTCGGCAACTTCGCGCCGGTTGTAGAAGATCACGTCGGCGGCCTGGTTGCCTTCCAGGTCCACGATGCGAACGGTCTGGCCCTTGTTGATCGCAAGGAGATAAGGCTCGCCAGCAGGTACGGTCTGATTGAGCACGGCGGCCTCGGGCTGGAAGGCGCTTTCCTTGATGCGGATGGCAGTGGCTGTCATGGTGTGTTCCTCAAGCCAGATAGAGCATGTCCGCGTTGTGGATGGCGCGGGCGTTCTCGGGGCGGAAGCGACGGCAGTAGTCGTCCTTGGGTGCGGGGCCGGAGCGCCACAAAGCGAGGCCCACTTTCTTCGGGCTGTAGCTGGGCGACGAGTCGAGGGGGTGAGGCGAGGTGGAGAAGGCGAAGATCACGTCCATCTCGAAGCGCAGTTCCACGAAATCTCCGGCGCAGCAGTGGTCGGAGGCGAACTGGAAGCAGCCTTCCGCATCCACGCTGACCTTGGAAAAGAAATTCACCGGTGCGATGAGGTCGCGCTTGGCAAGGCCGTATTTGCCGATCTCGATCAGCAGGCCATCCAGGCCCGAGCGGTACATACCGTTGCGAGCGGTCTGGTAGTTGTGCTCGCCGTACTTGGCTTTCATGCGCTCCGCATCCAGCAGCAGCCCCAGGGGATCGTGCCAGCCCACAGTGTCGGCGGTGATGGAAGCCAAAGCGCGGCCCATGTCGCTCATGAGCACGTGGCCTTTGGTGTAGTGGGCCGTGTGTTGGGCCTTGAGGGAATCGGGCATGTTGTAGCGCTCCAGCTTCTCCAAGGCGGAGTAGAGGACCACGCTGACATTGGCACCAGCTTCCAGGGCCGTCATGCGCAGGGTCGTACCGCGCGGCAGGCGGTACGACCAGTGACCGCCGCCGGGCACCAACTCGGAGAACAGCACCGTGTCGGCATCCAAGTCGGGCGCGAAGCGGCGCCAGTGTTCGATGACGTCCACCGGATGATCGACCGGGGGATTTTCCAAGGTAACTTCTTGGTTCATGGCTTTTCCTTCTTGCCGTTCTTGGCGGGCAGCGGATGCAGAGGCGGGATCACGGCGGCGAGCAACTGCAACTGGCCGGTGATGACGCCGCGCAGGGTGGTCATTTCGTTGGCGATGTCCTGGAGCCGCTGGGCGGGGCCCTGAACCAGGATCACTTCCATCACTTGGTCCTGGGTCAGATGTACGTGGAGGGAGCTGATGACTTCATCCAGGTATTCGTATTGCAGGTCCGCCAGTTTCTTTTGCAGGCCGCGCGTTAGGCGGTCGTAGAGCAGGGTGATGGTGCCTACCATGACGTCGTTGCCCAGCTTGCGTTTGTGCTCGGCCAGTTGGTACGCAACCATGTCGCCGATGGCTTGCGAACGGCTGCCGAAACCGCGCGCCTCGACCATGTGGTCCAGTTCCTCCAGCAGTTGCGGCTGAAGAGAGATGCTGATGCGGCTGACCAGATTGTTTTTTTCTTCTGTGCTCATGTGTGTGTTCCCCCAGTTTTGGCACGCGTCATTCCCGTACGGGAATGACGGAGCCCTTTTAGAACATGTACGAATAGCGCTCCACTTCCCACTTGCTCACGGTCAGGTGGTACGCCTCCCACTCCTCGCTCTTATACCGTATGAATTCGTCGCGCAGTTCCCTGCCCAGCACGCTTTCCACCAGGGGATCGGAGGCGAAGGCGGCGACGGCTTCCTGCAAGGTCTGGGGCAGGAACTCGATGCCCCGATCACGGCGTTCGGCCTCGGAGATGGCGTAGAGGTTGTCCTCGTTGGGCAGGCCGGGATCGAGCCCTTCGCGGATACCTTCCAGGCCGGCGGCGAGCACCAGGGTGGCGGCCAGGTAGGGATTGACGGCACCGTCGGCATTGCGGGATTCGCAGCGGCCGCCACCGGCGGGAATGCGGACGGAGTTGGTGCGGTTATTGGAACCGTAGGAGTTGAACACTGGTGCCCAGGAAAAGTAGCTCATGGCACCGCGACGGACCAGGCGCTTGTAGCTGTTCACCGTGGGGGCGAAGACGGCACACAGGGCGCGGCCGTGCTTGAGGATACCGGCGACGAACTGATAGCCCAGCTTGGTGAGGCCGATGCCGTTTGGGTCGTCCTTGGGATCGCAGGCGAACAGGTTGCTGCCGTCCTTCAGGTCGTAGAGGGACATGTTGAAGTGGGCACCGTTGCCGGTCTTGTCGGCGAAGGGCTTGGGCATCATGGTGGCGAGCAGGCCTTCTTCCTTGGCGTAGTGCTTGGCCATGAAGCGGAAGAAGGTAAGCCGGTCGCAGGTGGTCAGCGCATCGGCGTACTGGAAGTCGAACTCGTACTGGCCATTGGCGTCCTCGTGGTCGAAGGAGTAAAGGTCCCAGCCCAGGCTGTTGATGGCCGTGGCCATCTTGTCCAGCCAGGGGAAGGCATCCACGAAACCGCGCACGTCGTAGCAGGGCTTGGTGAGCTTGTCGTCCGGGTTGGGCACGGAGAGGCTGCCGTCTTCGTTCTGCTTGAGTAGGAAGATTTCGCACTCGATGCCCAGGTTCATACCGAAGCCCATCTTCGCCGCCTCGGCCAGTTGGTTCTGGAGAGCGACGCGGGTGTTGAGGGGATAGGGCTTGCCCTGGAAATGATTGTCGGCGGGAATCCAGGCGATCTTCGGTTCCCAGGGCAGTTGGATCAGCCGGCTGAAATCGGGAATGGAGGTCAGCTCGTCGTCGTTAGGCGCCTGGCCCAGACCGTCGAGGGCATAGCCGGTGTAACGCTCGGAGCCTTTCGCCATGTGCTTCAGATGTTCGATGGGCACCACCTTGGCCTTGGGCACACCGTGAATATCCACATAGGCGCCGATGCAGTATTTGACGCCCTTGGCGGCGAGGTCCTGTTGCAGGCGGGTGAGTTCTTCGGGAGATTCAGGAGACATAGCGTTCCTTTCGGTGAACAGGTTTAGGCGTAGGACTGATCGAGGGGCGGCGTTTCCGTCATGCCGCGACGAACGATGTCGGACAGGTCTTCCACCAGCCAGGCGAACCATTGCTCGCCCTTCTCGGC
>DASUJA010000064.1:0-46789 GCA_036279515.1 Rhodocyclaceae bacterium
CCGCATCCACGTGAGACGCCGTTGTTGCTTTTGGGTCGCCGGTTTCCCGCCGGCGGCTGTTGCAGTGAAAGGATGGGAAATGAAAAAACTGAAGCTGGTATTGGTGGGCAACGGCATGGCCGGGGTGCGCACTGTCGAGGAATTGCTCAAGATCGCCCCGGACATGTACGACGTGACCGTGTTCGGCGCCGAGCCCCATCCCAACTACAACCGCATCCTGCTCTCTCCCGTGCTAGCGGGCGAGATGATGCTCCAGGACATCGTTCTCAATCCCCTAGAGTGGTACGCGGAAAACAACATCACTCTGCACACGGGCAAGAAGGTCACCAAGATCGACCGCCTGGCGCGCAAGGTCTTTGCCGATGACGGCATGGGCAACGTCACTGAGGTCGAATACGACCGCCTGCTGCTCGCCACCGGCTCCCTGCCTTTCATCCTGCCCGTGCCGGGCAAGGATCTGCCAGGGGTGATCGCCTATCGCGACATCGCCGATACGGAAACCATGATCCAGACCGCCGCCACTCACAAGCACGCGGTGGTGATCGGCGCCGGCCTCTTGGGCCTGGAAGCGGCTAATGGTCTGGCTTTGCGCGGCATGGAAGTCACCGTGGTGCATCTGGGCGAGTGGATCATGGAGCGGCAGCTGGATAGATCCTCCGCCGACATGCTGATGCAGTCGCTGATGGATAAGGGCCTCAAGTTCAAGCTCGCCGCCTCCACGTCGGAACTGGTGCGAGGGGAGAGCGGTCGCGTTTGCGCGGTGAAGTTCCGGGATGGCGAATCCATTCCTGCCGACCTCGTGGTGATGGCCGCCGGCATCCGCCCCAATGTGGAACTGGCCGAGAAGTCCGGCATCCACTGCAATCGCGGCATCGTGGTGAACGACACCATGCAGACCTTCGACCCGCGCATCTATGCCGTTGGCGAGTGCGCCAATCACCGCGGCATCGCCTACGGCTTGGTGGCGCCATTGTTTGAGCAGGCCAAGGTCTGCGCCAACCACCTTGCCATGTACGGCATCGGTCGCTATCAGGGCTCCGTCACTTCCACCAAGCTGAAGGTCACCGGCATCGACGTGTTCTCCGCCGGCGACTTCATGGGCGGCGACGACGTGGATGAAATTCTGCTGCACGACCCGGCTGGCGGCGTGTACAAGAAGCTCTGCGTCAAGGACGACAAGTTGGTGGGCGCCGTTATGTACGGCGATACGGCGGACGGCGCTTGGTACTTCCAGCTGCTGAAGGAGAAGAAAGACATCGCCGACATCCGCGATCATCTGGTGTTCGGCGAGTTGTCCCACAACAGCCACGTCGGCGATGCGGGCCACCAGGGCCAGACCAAGGCCGCCGCCATGCCGGACGAAGCCGAGGTCTGCGGCTGCAACGGCGTGTGCAAGGGCACCATCGTCAAGGCCATCAAGGAGAATGGCCTCTTCACCCTGGACGACGTGCGTAAGCACACCAAGGCTTCGTCGTCTTGCGGCTCTTGCACCGGCCTGGTGGAACAAATCATCGCCTCCACCGTGGGCGGCGCCTATCAGCCCACCTCCACCAGCGACAAGGCAGTGTGCGGCTGCACCGATCGCACCCACGGCGAAGTGCGCAGGGCCATCCGTGATCTGAAACTGCTCACCATCCCCGACGTGTACAAAGCCATGGAATGGCGCACGCCCAACGGCTGTGCGTCGTGTCGGCCCGCCATCAACTACTACTTGATCTCCACCTGGCCCCACGAGGCTCAGGACGATCCGCAGTCGCGCTTCATCAACGAGCGTCATCACGCCAACATCCAGAAGGACGGCACCTATTCCGTGGTGCCCCGCATGTTGGGCGGCCTCACCACGCCCAACGAGTTGCGCGTGATTGCCGACGTGGCGGACAAATACCAAGTGCCCACGGTGAAAGTCACCGGCGGCCAGCGTATCGATCTGCTGGGCGTGAAGAAGGACGACCTGCCCAAGATGTGGGCAGAGCTGGCCGATGCCGGCATGGTTTCCGGCCATGCCTACGGCAAGAGCATCCGCACCGTGAAGACCTGCGTCGGCGCCGAGCACTGCCGCTTTGGCACCCAGCTTTCCATGCGCATGGGCGTCAAGCTGGAGGAGATGCTGTTCGGCATGTGGTCGCCTCACAAGGTGAAGCTGGCCGTCTCCGGTTGCCCGCGTAACTGCGCCGAAGCGGGTATCAAGGACGTGGGTGTGATCGGCGTCGATTCCGGCTACGAACTCTACATCGCAGGCAACGGCGGCATCAAAACCGAGGTTGCCCAATTTTTGTGCAAGGTGAAAACCGACGAGGAAGTGATGGAGTACTCCGGCGCCTTCCTTCAGCTCTACCGGGAAGAAGGCTTCTACCTGGAACGCACGGTGCACTACGTGAGCCGCGTGGGGCTCGACTACGTGAAGAGGATCATTCTCGAAGACGAAGCCCGCCGCAAGGAACTGTACGAGCGTCTGCTCTACGCCCTGCAAGGCTACGAAGACCCCTGGGCCGCTTCTGCACGCAAGCCGGAAACCCGCCGTCAATTTGAAATCCTGGAGGTGTAAGCATGGGCGCCCAAACAAGCATCACCAACCTGGACGTATCCCCCGTGTGGAAGCGGGTCTGCCAGTTGGACGACATTCCTCGCCTCGGTAGTCGCGTGGTGAAATCGTCCGCCGGCACCATCGCCGTGTTCCGTACCGATGACGACGAGGTGTTCGCCGTTCACGACAAGTGCCCCCATAAGGAAGGCCCTTTGTCGCAAGGGATCGTGCACGGGAAAACGGTCACCTGTCCGCTGCATAGTTGGAAGATCGACCTTGCCACCGGCGAGGCTCAGGCTCCCGACGTGGGCTGCACCAAGCCCTTCCGCGTGAAGGTGGAAGATGGGCTGGTGTGGCTTGCGCTTGGATAGATGGCGACGTTCTTGAAGTAGGTCCGAGGCTTGCTAAGAACTTGCATAGAACATTCTAAAAAAGGCACTTCCCATGCAAGCTCATCCCCCAAAGAGCGAGATCGTTTCCGACGCTCCAACTTCCGGCAGTGCCGTCAGCCTCGGCGGCCTGCTGGGCTTCTTATTGCTGTGCGCCTCGGGGGCGGGCCTGTTGGTGGGCATCGCGGCGGCGGGCAATTCCTTGCCTGTTTGGGTTGCGCTTTCCGGGGCGGCGGCCTTGTTCATCGTCGCCGGTGTAAAGGCGCGAAACTTCCTGCGCGATTTCGGTGCATGGCAGCGGGAACTGAACCAATATTTCTCCGGCATTGCTTCGGGGGACCTTACGGCGCGCATCGAGCCGGTGCGTCTGGGACGTTTTTCCGATCAGGCCGAACGCATGAATGCGATGACCCGTTCCCTGGTCAAAGTCTTCGCCGCATTCACGCGGCTGTCGCACGAGCTTGCCAGCGTGGCGAAGGAAAGCACTGCCAACGCCAGCGGCGGCGACAAGGGCGTGCGTACCCAGCGCGACGTGACCGTGTCCTCGGCGGCCACCTTGGAAGAACTCACGGTCAGCCTGGCTTCCGCCAGCGATCACGCGAAAGAGGCAGCGGGAGTTGCCGCATCTACCCGACAGGTGGCCGGCGATGGCGCCCGCCGCGTGGCGGATCTGGCGCGCGCTTTGGGCGATTTGTCCGCTTCCGTTTCCGATGCGTCCCATATGGCCCACGTACTGGGTGAGCGCTCCTCGGAGATCGGCGGCATCGTCAAGGTGATTGCGGAAATCACCGACCAGACCAACCTGCTCGCGCTGAATGCCGCCATCGAAGCCGCTCGCGCCGGAGAGACGGGGCGCGGCTTTGCCGTGGTCGCGGACGAGGTGCGCAAACTGGCGGAACGGACGGCGGAAGCTACGCGGGATATTGCTGGACGCATCGAAGGCATCAAGACGGGCGTGGATCGCATCGTCGGTTCCATGGCGGATGCCACTGCCCGCGCCAGCAGCAGCGTGGGCGATGCCAACAGCGCCGAGGCCGCGCTGCTGGATGTGCAGAAGAGCACCGAGCAGACGGAAATTCTGGTGCGGGACATTTCGACTGCCAGCGCGGAACAAAGCGTGGCGGGCCACAACCTGGCTCAGGCCATCGAACAGGTGGCGCAATTGGCTGATCGCAACGAGTTGCTGATCCGGGAGAACACGGACTTGTCCCGCTATCTGGATCAGCTGGCGCGGCAATTGACCGACACCATCCAGGCTTATCGCTTCGAGTGAGGACGCCATGACGGAATACATCGAATACGGCGTGTTCGCTCTTGTCGGCCTACTGGCAGCCCAGGGGTTTTCGCGCAGGAAGCGCGGCATCGGCGGCACCGACACGGCGCGTCAGGCCTTGGTCGCTTGCGGTCATCTGCTGCGTCTCATTGGCCATGTTCAGCAACATCGGGGCATGAGCAGCGCCTGGCTTGCCGGCGATCAAAGCTTCGCGCAGCGGCTCATCGCCAAACGCACGGAAATCGACGCCCTGTTCCAGCCCTTGCAGGAAGCCGCGCTGGAAGAACTCAAGCAGGCATCGCCTTGTTTGACGCCCAACGAGCTTTCCCTGTTTCGCTTCAAATGGCGTTCACTGACCGATGGTTTGGCGAACATGAGCGTGGAGAAATCCATCGCGGACCACAGCCAGTTGATCGCCACTGCGCTCGATTGGCTGGATGCCGTCGGCGACGCCCGCGTGGCCTTGTCCCTCTCAGGCCGCCTGCCCACAGGCTTGGTGAAGAACTACGCCCACCGCCTGCCCGCCCTCACCGAATGCCTGGGCCAGGCCCGCGCCATCGGCAGCGGTGTTGCGGCCAAAGGCACGTGCTCTGCTGTTGCGAGGGTTCGTCTGATGTTTCTCGTCTCTCGCGCCGAATCACTGCTCGACCAAGCCTGCGGCGTAAACGAAGGCCCGGCCAACGATGCCGACAAAGCACGGGTTGCCGTCAAATCCCTCGCTCAACTGATCCGCGAACGTATGCTCACCAGCGATCATGTGGACGTGACGACGGACAGCTACTTCGCCCAAGCCACCCGTGCCATCGAGGACGTATTCGCCTGGATACGGGATTGTGGAGAAGCGCTGGAGCAGCGGTTGGTGTGACCTCAATTCGCTGCTTGATGTTCCAGCGGGCAAGGCAGGAACTTCGGCGCTCCTGCTACTCCGCTGCCTTGCTTCGCTCCCGATACATCCGCATCAAGGCTTCATAGCGATCATGGGACCAGGGCTGGCGGTGAGGTTCGGTCCAGGTGCCGGGGGCGCGGTAGTTGCGGGACCAGTTGAGTACCTGATCGGCGGGCATGGGGCGGGAAATGCCGTAGCCTTGAGCCAGGTGGCAGCCCATGGAAAGGAGCACGAGGCCGTGTTCTTCGGTTTCGACGCCTTCTGCAATCACATGGCAGCCGAAGATTTCGGCGATCTGGACGATGGCGCGGATGATGGCCGGTTCCGATTCCTGCTCGAACAGATTGCGCACGAACATCTGGTCGATCTTGAGGGTGTTGGCCGGTAGCTGGCTCAGGTAAGCGAGCGACGAGTAGCCGGTGCCGAAATCGTCCAGGGCGGTTTTGAAGCCTAGGGAGCGGCACTTGTTGAGGATGCTGCGGGCTTTGTCGAAATCTTCGATGGCGGTGGTTTCCAGCACCTCGATTTCCAGGTCTTCGCGGCGTGCCGTGGGGTTGCGGGTGAAGACCTGTTCCACCTGCTCGATGAAGTCTTCTTCGAGCAGGTGACGTCCTGCGATGTTCACAGAAATGGGCACCGAGAGGCCTTCCGCGCGCCAGGCGATGCTTTGCAGCATGGCCTGTTCCAGTGCCCAGCGACCGATGTCGCAGATGAGGTTGCTGGTTTCCACCGACGGTAGAAACTCTCCCGGCGCGCGGATGCCGTGCTCGGGATCGTTCCAACGTAGCAGTGCTTCAAAGCCGATGATTTGGCCGTTGCGCATGTCCACTTGCGGTTGGTAATAGAGGACCAGTTGCCTTTTCTCCAGGGCGGCGGCGACCTTGTCCTGAATGGTGCGGCGCTCTTGGGCCAAGCGATCCTGCTCCGCGTCGAACATGCGGTAGCGGCCGCGGTTGTTGCTCTTGGCCTCGTGCATGGCGATCTGCGCGTGGCGAATCAGGGTGTCCGCTTCCACTGCATCCACGGGGAAGACGGAGACGCCGGCGGTGATGCTGACCGGCACCGATTGCTGACCCATGGACACGGCGTAGTGGTGGCCAAGGATGGCGGTGAGGCGGCTTTCGAGCTGGGCCGGGTGGGATAGGTCGGGCAGCATGATGATGAATTCGTCGGCCATCATGCGGGATAGGAACTCGCTGGGATGCACGGCCGCATCCAGTTGCCGGGCGAAGGCGGCGAGCATGCGGTCGGTGGAGGCGTGGCCGAAGCGGTCGTTGTAGGCAGCGAAGTCGTCTAGGTCCAGATACACCACCGCCAGCATACGGGCGCTGCGGCGCGTGCGTTGCAGGCCTTCCTGCAAGGCTTCGTTGAACAGATTGGCGTTGGGCAGTTCGGTGACGGGGTCGTAATAGGCTTCCCGCTCGATGCGTCGTTGTATGGTGTTGGCGTATTCGCGGCAGAGGGTGATGGTGGTGGCTAGATGGAAGAGCACCGGCAGGAATAGTTCCGTCAGGGGCAACTCGGTGTCCGGCGTGCGCGGCGAAAGCAGCAGCATGTGGCCATACCCGGCGATGGGCAGTGAGAGGGCCACGTGCATGGGCTTGCGGGTGCCCAGCGATGCGAGCGCCGTGGGCATTTCCAGCAGCGCGGGCTCCGGCGCGAGCAGGGCGGTGGGCACCATCAGGGGCAGGCCCTGACGCTTGATGAAGCCGAAGTCGCCAATGGCGGCGTCGAGCATGGTTTCGGTGATGACTTTCTGATCCCGCAAGCTGCGGTGAGACAGCATGAAGCCAGCCGGGAAACCCGTGTGATAGAGGAAGCGTTGCAGGGTCTTGGTGAGCAGGGCGTCGAGATCGAGTTCACCGCCGATGGTGAACGCCAGATCGCAAAGGACCGACAGCGCCTGCTCGCGGTTTACCTGCACGGCACGGCAACCAGCGTGGCGTTATGGAAGAGGGGATAGCCGCCGGAGTGGGCGCCGCCGATTTCGCCCAGAGAGAGCGCGCCATAGATGTGGCGGGCGTCGGTGGCCCGTTGAATGGCCGCCAGCTCCTGGCGCACCCTGTCGCCCAGGTGCATGCGTCGGCCAGCGCAATAGAAGAACAACAAATCTTCGTCGACCACCGGCGTGCCTTGGGCCTTGAGGTCGATGGCCATGCGGCCCGGCGTGAGGCCGAAGCTGGCGCCGGCATCGAGCACGGTGAGCATGGAGTTGGGCGGAATCTCGCCCACGCAATAGATGCTGCCGTCTTCGGCCAGGGCCACGGGGATGCGCACCAGCACTTCGCCGTCGGCGCGGACGATGCCAAAGGGGTAATGCACCGCGTATTGATAGAAGTTGTCCTTGCTGATTTCCACGCCGTAGCCGGTGCGCATCAGGTCGCGGTAAACCTCCAGGGGCGGCTTCCAGTCGATCTGCACGATGCGGTTGCCCTCGGCCGAGGTGGCCGTGAAGTGGGTCGTCAGCATGCTGTAGTCGTGATTGAGACAGGCGCCCGGGTGATTGGGCAGCAACTGGATCAGTACGCCGTTGCCGACTTGCTGATGGTTGTCGAACAGGCAGGGCATGGGTTGGAAGGTTTCGCTACCCGCATTGACGCCGAAGTAGCTGACCCGATCCGCCAGGACGCGATACCAGGCATCCAGATGGGTGGCGATGTTGGGCACCAGGGCATCGAAGATGCAGAACAGGGCAGCCTCCTGATCGGCGCCGAGGCTATCTTCCACGTAGTCGGTCAGCCGTTTGGCAGTGGTGGCTACCGCAGCGGGCGTTGCCACATCGGCTAGCAGCAAGGGCGCAGGCGAGTCCGTGATCGAAATGATGAGGGCGCCCTTGGCGCCTAGCTGACCGTCTGCCAGTAGTTCAGGAAATACGGCGCCTGCCAGGACGATGCTCTTCTCATTGCAGGTCGTCTGCAGAACCTGAACGAACTCCTTGTCCCTTTCCGCCACGTAGGCCAGCAGGTGAAAGCTGCGGCCAGACATGCGTTGAATAAGGGATTCGAGCGCCGACTTTTCGAGGGTCGGCAGCCAGTTGAGAGTAATCATTTCTTGATTCCGTAGTAGGGTTTTTATGGCGTGAATGCTGCCAGAGTTCCTCCAATTGTGGTTGTGATAGGGATCAAAGCAAGGAAATTTCCCTGAATGACCTTGGAGCTAGACCGTCGTATTTGCCTGGGCCGCGAGGCGTTTGAGTTCCGGCACGCAGGAGCCGCAGGACGTTCCGCACTTCCGCTTGGCTTGAAGGTCCGCCAGCGTCAGGCCGGAGCGGTATTCCGCAAGGATTTCGTCTTCGGACACGTCGAAGCAGTTGCACACCACCTTGCCGCGGGTCTTGCTGCCGCTGGGCGGTTGATCCACGGGGGCGAGCAGCCAGCGGCGCAGGTCGGGGGGGAGCTCGCCCCGGCTCATGACGTCCGTGAGCCATTCGCGGGCCTTGGTTTCGCCGGCCAAGCGCACGCCGAGCAGGAGGACGCCTTCGATGCGGGCGCGTTTGGAAATGCCGCGCTTGCGGTCCATGAAGCGTAGGGCGTGGGCGTCGTCCAGGCCCAACTGATTGTCGAATTGGTTTAGTTCATCCACGGCCCAGCCTGGGCCGTGGGTCCAACCCTGGAAGACCAGCACCGGATCTTCGCGCCCGGCCAGGGTGAGGGTGGCGTGGTCGCAGCGGTCGAGCCAGGGTTGGAGGGCTGCGTGGAGCGCCAGGGTGCGCGCGCCTTCGCCGGCGGGGGCGCGGAATAGGGCGACGACGCGCCATTGGCTTTCGAACTTCTCGATGCCCACCGTTGCGTGTTTGAGTTCCGGCTGTTTGGAGATGGGGTCGAAGACGGGCGTGGTCAGCGTGTTGGCACCGCCGCCGCGCATGAACTGACCGCCCCAGTGCATAGGCATGAATAGTTGGCCTGAACGCTGAGCGGCCGATGCTTTCACGCGGGCGACGAAGTTGCCGCGCTTGTTCTTGACTCGCACCAAATCGCCGTCTTCCAGGCCGCGACGGAACACGTCGTTGGGGTTCATTTCCAGCAGGGGCTCTGGCGCGTGGGCGTAGAGCCGGGCCACGGTGCCGGTGCGGCTCATGCCGTGCCACTGGTCGCGCAGACGGCCGGTGGTGAGACGGAAGGGCAGGCGGGAGTTGGGGGCTTCCGCCGTGGGGGCGGGGCGCAGATTGACGAAGCGGGCGCGGCCCGTTGGCGTGGCGAAAACGTGGTCCTCGTAGAGCCGGACGCTGCCTGCTTCTACGTGCTCTGGAAACGGCCACTGCTGGGGGCCTTGCTGTTCGAGCAGTTCGTAGGAGAGGCCGGTGATGTCCAGGTCGCGGCCACGGGTGGATTCCCGGTGTTCGTTGAACACATCCTCGGACGAGGCGTAGGGGAAGAGCCGGCGAGCCTCGGTGGCGCGGCCCAGTTGCAGGCCCAGGGCGTGGGCGAAGTCGGCAGCGATGCGCCAATCCGGGCGGGCTTCGCCGCTGGGTGGCAGGGCGGCTTGCTGGCGGGTGATGCGGCGTTCGGAGTTGGTGACGGTGCCGTCCTTCTCGCTCCAGACGGCGGCGGGCAGCAGCAGATCGGCGTAGGCGGTGGTGTCGGTCTGGCGAGCGACCTCCAGCACCACGACGAAATCGCAGGCGGCCAGGGCGGCTTTGACCTTGTCCGATTCGGGCATGGATTGGGCCGGGTTGGTGCAGGCGATCCAGAGGGCTTTGATCTTGCCGTCGGCCACAGCGTTGAAGAGCTCCACGGCGGTGAGGCCGGGCTTGTCCGGCACAGAATCCACGCCCCAGTAACGGGCCACTTCGGCGCGATGGTCCGGGTTGGCAAGGTCCCGGTGGGCCGAGAGCAGGTTCGCCATGCCGCCCACTTCGCGGCCGCCCATGGCGTTGGGTTGGCCGGTGAGGGAAAAGGGGCCGCAGCCGGGCTTGCCGATCTTGCCAGTGGCGAGATGCAGGTGAATCAGGGCGGCGTTGTTGTTGGTGCCCTGAGCCGACTGGTTGAGGCCTTGGCACCAGAGGGAGATGGCCTTCTTGCCCCGGGCGCCGAGCCAGCGGGCGGCGGTGACGATGTCGGCTTCGGGCACGCCGCAGAGTTGGGCGGCCACCGCCGGAGTGTAGTCGCGCACGGTTTCGCGCAGGGCGTCGAAGCCCTCGGTGTGGGCGGCGATGAACGCCATGTCGCACAGGCCTTCCCACAGCATCACGTGCAGCATGCCGTGGTACAGGGCCACGTCGCTGCCGGGTTGGATGGGCAGGTGCAGGTCGGCGGCTTCGGCCGTATCGGTGCGACGAGGGTCGGCGACGATGAGCTTGAGTTCGGGATTGCGCGCGCGAGCGTCCTCGATGCGGCGGAAGACGATGGGGTGCGCATAGGCGGTGTTGGCGCCGGTGATGAAGACGCAATCGGCTTCGTCGATGTCGCTGTAGGCGCAGGGCTGGGCGTCGGCGCCGAGGGTGGCCTTGTAGCCGGTGACGGCGGAGGACATGCACAGCCGCGAGTTACTGTCGATGTTGTTGGTGCCGATCAGACCCTTCGCCAGTTTGTTGAAGACGTAGTAATCCTCGGTCAGCAACTGGCCGGAGATGTAAAAGGCCACGGCGTCCGGGCCATGGTCGCGGATGACGGCGGCGAAGCGTTCGGCGGCGTGGCCCAGGGCGTGCTGCCAGGTGACCTGCTGCCGAGGCGTTTGCTTGTCGGTGCGCAGTTCGGGCACCAGGGCGCGCTGGGGGCGGGTCTCCGGGGCGACGGTCAGGTGCAGGGTGGAGCCCTTGGTGCAGAGACGTCCGAAGTTGGCCGGGTGGTCCGGGTCGCCGCGCACGCTGAGGATTTGCTTGCCGTCGTGTTCGGCGATCACACCACAGCCTGTGCCGCAGTAAGGGCAGGTCGTTTTAATTTCCATGGGAAGCTCGCAAAGAGAATGAATCGGGCGCGCTAGGTGCGGCTTCGTTGCCGCGCTTCCGGTCGGCTCAGGCTGGGGCCTGAAGATGGGGCCGACGTGGGCTTCCTGGTGAGGCGTTCCTGTGGTTCTAGCGTAGAGAACGTCGCTGTTCTTGTCGAACCACATGGGACGAAGTGCAAAGGCCGTGCCATTTGCTTCATCTGCGCGGTAAGGCCTGCTGCTGGCTTTGCAACGGCATGGGGGAAGCGCCGCCGACGCGCAAACGCTCGCCGCCTGTGCGCGCGGAAGGTTCGCGCTCTGTCTTGGTGCATGGCGGGAGTCAGTCGTAAGGGGGCGGGCCTATAATCGAGCCAAGGAGAGAAATGCTTATGTTGGATCAATGGGTTGAGCGGGCTTTGGCAATGATCGATTCGGCGAATGCCGAAGATCCCAACACCGAGCTGGACGCTGGCGGTAGCCCCGTCCCCAAGGAACTGCTCTACAGCTATCGCATGACCGACATGCTGGCCCGCTTCGCCCCCGAGGCGGATCGGGTCATGGTCATTGCCGTGCGTGCCCAGCACATTCGCCGCTGGACCGTGCCCCGTAGCCAGTACCCCATGGATAAGGTTGGCTATCACCAGTGGCGCACCGGGCTCTACAAGTTTCATTCCGAGCTGGCGGCCATGATCGCGCTGGAGGCGGGGGGCGACGAGGCCGCCGTGGCGCGCATCCTGGCTGCCGTGGGCAAGCGCGGCATCAAGGCAAATGCCGATACCCAACTGCTGGAAGACGTGGCGGGGCTGGTGTTCATCGAGCATTACATGGCGGCCTTTGCCGCGCAGAAGCCCGACTACACCGAGGAAAAGTGGATCGGCATCATCCAGAAAACTTGGCGAAAGATGTCCGAGCAGGCCCAAACTTTTGCCCTGGGCGGCGGAATTCGCCTTCCCGAGCATCTGCTGCCCCTGATTCAGAAGGCCATCGTTCCTACGTAGTTTTCTACGTGGTTTTCGTGAGTGACGGTCTGGACAGGGCAGGTATATTTAAGTTTAAACGGGTTATGATCGCGATCCGCCCGGTCGCTGCGGGTCACGGCGCAAAGTGACTTAGCAATGTATGTAAATGGTATATAGATAATTCTCTCGGGGACTGGCATAAATGGACGTGGGTTTTATTGGACTCGGCTTGATGGGGCGGCCCATGGCCCTGCATGTGGCAGCGGCTGGTCATCGGCTCCATTTATGGGCACGGCGCCCCGAATCTCTCGATCCCTTCCGTAGTGGCGATGCCGTTCTTCACAGCACGCCCGCCGAGCTTGCCTCTCAAGTCGATGCTCTGATCACCATGGTGGCCGACGGCCCCGACGTGGAGGCCTTGCTGCTGGGTGCCGATGGCGTTGCGCAAGGTGCGCGTCCTGGGCTGGTGGTGGCGGACATGAGCACCATTGCTCCAGCGGTTGCCCGCAGCGTTGCGGCGCGACTGGCCGAGCGCCAAGTGGATTTTCTTGACGCGCCCGTTTCCGGCGGCGAGCGCGGCGCCAAGGATGCCAGCCTCACCATCATGGTGGGCGGCAAGGCCGAGGCTTTCGACAAGATGCTGCCCTTGTTCCAGGCCATGGGTAAAACAATCACCCGGATCGGCGACAGCGGTGCCGGCCAAGTCGCCAAAGCTTGCAACCAGATTCTCGTGGGCGCCGGCATTGCCGCCGTGTCCGAAGCCTTCCTGCTCGCCAAGAAGAGCGGCGTCGATCCTGCCGTGGTGCGCGAGGCGCTGCTTGGCGGCTTCGCTTACAGCAAGGTGCTGGACAACCACGGCGCCCGCATTCTTGACGACAACTTCGAGCCCGGCTTCAAGGCCTGGATGCACCAGAAGGACATGCGTATCGTGATGGGTGAGGCCCATCAATTGGGCTTGCCCATGCCTACGGCGGCCCTGGTGTCGCAACTCATCAATGCAGTGGTCGGCAGCGGTAAGGGCGAGCTGGATTCCCTGGCGATCTACAAGGTTCTGGAGCGCATGGGTGACTGAGGGTGCCAAAGATTTCGGTTCCACCACGAGTCGCGTGAGATTGCGTCCTCTGGGCGGGAGTCAGGCGACCCAGAATTATCTGGAACTGACCGCCATCCTGGAAAATCTGACGGTGGGCGTCATCTTCACCCGCAACCGTGTGGTGGTGCAGGCCAATCCCATGGCGAAACAGATGTGGGGCTATGCCGACGATGAGATGATCGGTCTGCCCGGCGTGGCGCTGAATCCTTCCCAGGCGGATTACGACCAGTTGGGGCGCGACGCGATCCCGATGCTGGTGGAAGGCGGCACGTATCGCGCCGAGCGCTTGATGCGGCGCAAGGACGGAGGCCTCTTCTGGTGCCGCATGTCGGCCAAGGCGGTCGATCCCGAGCATCCTCGTGCAGGCACCATCTGGATCATGGAAGACGTCAGCGACGACCGCCACATGCGGGATGCGCTGGAGTCCTCGACCCGGGAACTGGTGGGTATCTTTAATACCAGTCTGGTGGGCATTGCCGTGGTTCGGCAGCGCCTGATCGTGCGTACCAATGATTGCTTTGATCGCTTGCTGGGTTATCCCGTCAGCGGATTGCTTGGCGCGCAGGTACAAAAGATTTTTGCCAACGAGGACGGCGTGGACGACGTGGTGCAGGGCTTCTATGAAGACCTGACCGCCGGACGTGAATTTCGCGGCGAGCTGCAATTGCGGCGCGCAGACGGCACCACGCTGTGGACGCGCATCTCGGGGCGGGCTTTCGATGTGGAAGATCCCGTGGCCGGTTCTGCTTGGCTGGTGGAGGACATCTCCGACTACAAACTGGTGGAATCGCGTCTGCGCAAAGCCTATGACGAGCAGCAGGCGATTTTCGCCAATGCTGCCGTGGGCATCCTCTACACGCGGGGGCGCAACGTCCTCAAGGTGAATCCGCGAGTCCTGGAAATCTTCGGCTACTCCGAAGATGAGCTGGTGGGTTGCGACGCCTCCGTGCTCTATCCCTCCGAGGACGTCTTTCTGGAATATCGGGCACAGGCCCACGAGATGGTGCGCCGGGGCGAAACCTTTTCATCGGAAGTCCTCGGCCAATTGAAGGATGGCAGCCAGCGTTGGCTGCGCGTCACCGGACGCCGTATTCCCTCGGATCAAGCCGAGATGAATGCGATCTGGATCTTCGAGGATGTGACTGAGCGTCACCTTGCAGAAGAGGCTTTGCGCAAGGCTAAGGAAGAGCTGGAGCAGCGCGTCTATGAGCGCACGCTGGAACTGGCCACCGCCAACGCCCAGCTGCAGGACGAAGTGTTCGAGCGCATGCAGACCGAACAGCGCATCTGGCACATGGCGCACCACGATGCGCTCACCGGCTTGCCCAACCGCGCGTTGCTACAGGATCGCCTGACCCAGGCCATCAATCAGGCCGCCCGTCGCGATACACGAGTTGCGGTCATGTTCATCGACCTGGATCGCTTCAAATCCATCAACGACTCCCTCGGTCATGCCGTGGGGGACGAACTGCTGAAGAACATCGCGGAGCGCCTGAAGGCATCCGTGCGTAACGCCGATACCGTCTGCCGTCTCGGCGGCGACGAATTCGTGGTGGTGCTGAACGAGATCGGCTGCCTGGACGATGTGGTGATGGTGGCGGAAAAAATCATCGCCGCCCTGGCGCCCGCCGTCTTCGTCAGCGGCCACGCCTTGCAATCCACCCCTTCCATCGGCATCAGCGTTTTCCCGGACGACGGCAGCGAAGCCATGCAGCTCATGCGCAACGCCGACACCGCCATGTATCACGCCAAGGCGGCAGGCCGGAACAACTTCCAGTTCTTTACGCCGCGCATGAACGACGAAGCCACGCGCTTCTTCAACCTGGAAAACCGCCTGCGCGCCGCCATCGACCGAGGCGAATTGGTGCTCCACTACCAGCCTCTGATTGACCTGGAGCAAGGCGTCTGCGGCGCGGAAGCCCTGGTGCGTTGGAACGATCCCGAGCACGGCATGATCTCCCCCGGTGAATTCATTCCTGTGGCCGAGGAAACCGGGCTCGTGGTGCCCCTGGGCGAATGGGGCCTGCGTGAAGCCATGCGCCAAAGTCGCGCCTGGCAAGAGCAGGGGCTGCGTGCCATTCCCGTCTCTGTGAATCTATCCCCGCGCCAGTTCCGCCAGCGCGGCTTGGTGGAAATCATACGAAGCATCCTCAAGGACACGGGCCAACCGCCCAGCATGCTGGAACTGGAAATCACCGAAGGCACCCTGATGCAGGACATCGGCGAAACCCTGGAGCGCCTGGACGAACTGGCTTCCATGGGCGTGCGGCTCGCCATCGACGACTTCGGCACCGGCTACTCCAGCCTTGCCTATCTCAAGCGTTTCCCCGTGCATAAACTCAAGATCGATCAGAGCTTCGTGCGCGACCTGTGCGACGACAAGGAAGACGCCGCCATCGTCTCCGCCATCATCGGCCTCGCCCGCAACCTGGGCCTGGACATCCTGGCCGAAGGCGTGGAAACCGACGTTCAATTGGCGACGCTGGTGAACTTCGGTTGCCGAAAATTTCAGGGCTACTATTTCTCCAGGCCCTTAGCGCCCAACGACTCCGCAAACATTTTTAACCCGCCAGCCTTGGCGGCATTATCGAAAGGAAGAATTCAATGAGCAGTGTGACCACAAACAGCGGCCTCATCATCGAAGACCTGGTGGTCGGCGAAGGCGAAACCGCGAAAGCCGGTCAGCAAGTGAGCGTGCATTACACCGGCTGGCTTACCGATGGCCGCAAGTTCGACTCCAGCGTTGATCGCAACGAACCCTTCGAGTTCCCCCTCGGCAAGCGCTGGGTCATCGCCGGCTGGGACGAAGGCGTGCAAGGCATGCAAGTCGGCGGCACCCGCAAGCTGACTATTCCTCCCAACCTGGGCTACGGCGCTCAAGGTGCAGGTGGTGTGATTCCGCCCAATGCAACGCTGGTGTTTGAGGTGGAGTTGCTGGCGGTGAGCTGATAGTTCCGACTCCGCTTCAAAAGAAAATCGCCCGGACTGCGGTAAGCGTCCGGGCGATTTTCTTTTGTACGCTTTTAACAGGCGGTATAACCTCCCTTGCGACACTGCTCTTTGGACTATAGAGTTGGCTTAATAATGGAAAGTGTTCAATTGGGTACTGTGGCGACAAATAGAGGCGAATGGTGAAAAGAAATCTAAATTGTTTAAAAAAAATGATTTCAAAATTATCCCATGATAATGGGCGAAATCTGTCAGCCGCAGAGCGATTTGATTTGCTAAATGAAATTATTTTTTTTCGGAACCGGATGGAGGTAGCGCCGTTTGTAAATAGCAAGACGAAGAACCTCGAGCTGGTTAAAGCGAGGGCTGTCCAGTTGAGAGCCGCTAAGCGCACCTACAGTCGGGGTACTACTTTTATTCGTGCTCGAAAGGTTGATGCTGTTTTGGAAAGTCCGACAGTGCAAGATTTTTGGGAGCCTCCATGCGGGAAGACAAGGAGATTGCGCATAAACGAGTCTGGAGAACCAGTCCTGTACGTGACGTGCGATACCTTGACCGCAAAGAAGGAAATTCGACTTGCAGAGAACGATATATACAACTTGAGCTTCTATCGTACAAAAAATCCTATCTCGGTAACGGAGATAGGATTTCCTCAGGAGGGAAAGTTGGATGCAATAGAAAAGACTATTGAAAAGTTCCTTCATAATCTTTTTCTAATGCAAGGGGACTCGGTTTATGAGATTAGTAATTTCATTGCGAAGCGTTATTTTTCTTTAGCTAGAGATGGTTGGGTATATCCATCGGTTGCAAATGATTTTCAAGGGGAGAATGTATGTCTCAATATTGCATCGAAAGAGAAGCTAGATTTGATCGGAGTCTTTGTTTTTTGTAAGGACTCTCCGGTAGCCAGCTACGAGCTCGCTGATTCTGGTCGCATTAGGAAAATTGACAGGGAGGAGGCGAGGCGGCTTTGGAATAATTTTTCAAGCGATTCTGCAGTGTTTGGGAAAATTAGAGCGGTGAATGATCCAACCCCTTTTCACATTGTCAGGCAACTTCCAAATTTGAATGCCAGATAGTTGCGTCCTCCTCACCCTGGCCTTCTCCCGCGAGAGGAGAGGGAACCTGCTTCGCTCATCAGCACCAATTTTCGCCAAGGAACACGCCTGTGCCGCTGGGGCATTTCGCCATTGGATCGCGCTCGAAAATATCCCGGACAGCAGTGCGCCTTCGCGGGGATGACGGATGTTGGGGCAGAGTGCTTAAGCGTCGT
This sequence comes from Rhodocyclaceae bacterium, assembly GCA_036279515.1. GTDB lineage: Bacteria > Pseudomonadota > Gammaproteobacteria > Burkholderiales > Rhodocyclaceae > AWTP1-18. Next base: position 17,212 of record DASUJA010000064.1, read on the forward strand.
CCGCTGTCTTGCTGACTTCAACGCCCGATAGCTTCCTGAACAAGGTCCGGGGGCTGAGTCCTAATGCGGAGGCAAGGGCTTTGCGGTCGCCTTTGAAGCTTGTTTCTATCCATGCCATGTAGCGATGCTCAAGTTCTGCGAGAGGGATCGGTGCGTCTACGACGAAGGTTGAGGATGATGGATCGGGTGATGAGGTGAGTCCGGTCGTGCTGTTGCCGATGCCACTCGCTGCGCCGTCATCCACAATGTGCTCAGGCAGGATTTCGCTGCCGTCGGCGAGGATGCTTGCTCGTTCCATGAGGTTGCGGAGTTCGCGCACGTTGCCCGGATAGCTGCGGTTTTGCAGCGCATACGCGGCGGCGGGGGAGAGGTGCATGGCGCGGCTTCCGGCCACTCGTTGGAGGAAGGATTCCGCCAGGAGCGGAATGTCCTCTGCCCGCTCCGCCAAGGACGGGATGTGGATGGGGAAGACGTTGATGCGATGAAACAGGTCGCGGCGGAAGGCGGCTTCTTCGACCATCTGTTTCAAGTTTCGGTGGGTGGCGCAGACGAGGCGGAAGTCGGCGCGTAGCGTCTCCACGCCGCCGACGCGGCGGTAGGTGCCGCTCTCCAATAGGCGTAGCAGCTTGACCTGCATGGGCAGGGGCACGTCGCCGATTTCGTCGAGGAAGATGGTGCCGCCGCTGGCCGCTTCCACCAGGCCGATCTTGCGGTGGGTGGCGCCGGTGAAGGCGCCTTTTTCGTAGCCGAATAATTCGCTCTCGAACAGGGGCTCGGTTAGGCCTGAGCAGTCCACGGTGACAAAGGGTTTGGCAGCGCGATGGCTGGCTTCGTGAATCATGCGCGCCACCAGTTCTTTGCCGGTGCCGGTTTCGCCGAGCAGCAGGGTGGAGGCTTCGGTGGGGGCGACGCGCATCACCTGGGCCACCATGCGGTTGAAGCTGGGGCTGCGGCCCACCAGCCCTTCGGCGGCGGGGCGGCTGGAAGTCTGCCGCACAGCCTGGATGGTTTCGACGAAGTAGGTCAGTTCCCCTTGGGGATTGCGAATGGGCGTGATCTCCACGTCCACGTGTTCCTCGCCGCGAGCGGTGTGGTGCAGGTGCAGGACGCGGCGGCTTTCGCCGCTTTCCTGACAGCCTCGCAGAGGGCAGGTTTCGCCGGCCTGGTCGCAGGGGACGGCAAAGTGGTGGGAGACCTCGTAGCAGTAGCGCCCGGTGACGGGGTGCGCCTGGCCGAAGACCTTCATGTAGGCGCCGTTGGCCGCGACGATCCGGTAGTTGGCGTCCATGAGGATGCGCGGCTCGGGCTGGTTTTCCAGGAAGGAAATCAGTTCGGTGAGGGAATCGCCGATGGGGGCCATGGTTCGCGTCCGTGAATGCCAATAATGGCGCAACTATAGCCGCCAATTCTTGTCGTAGATGCCGTAGATGGCACTCATAGTGTGCGTGCCGCAGCTTGCGTTTTCCCCTGAGTTTAATGAAAGTTCATTTCTATCAATTGGTTGTTGGAATGCTTCAAGCCCTGGCCCGGCCTTTGCCTATAAAGAGGCATGGTGTACTTCCGGCAAATCCTTGCGGCCAGTTCTGACCGCTACTCCTACCTCCTGACCGACCTCAATCGGAGGGAGGCGATCATCATCGATCCCGCCGCCGATCAGGTGTTGCTCTACCAATCCTTGCTGAAGGAAATCCGCGCCACGTTGGTGGCGGTGCTGCTGACTCATTCTCACGGCGCGCTATCTCCCGGCCTGGGCGAGTTGCTTGTTCAGCATGGCGCTCAGCTTTTTCTGGGCGAGGGGGCTGTGTTGGACTCGCTTGGCGCTGGCTTGGAAAGAGGTTGGCTGTGCAAGGAGTCGCTACTGGGCTTTGGCGATGAGACCGTGCTGGCTTGGCCCACGCCGGGGCATACGCTGGGCAGCGTATGCTTCTTCTGGCGTGATCGTGTTTTCACTGGCGATACCTTGCTCATCGGCGAAAGCCGGGCCGAGTGTGATGACGCCGATGCCGCGTCCCTGTTCGATAGCGTGACCCAGCGTTTGCTGCCGTTGCCGGACGAAACCCTCATTTATCCCGGTCGTCGCACCGCAGAGCGCATGGTGAGTTGTATTGGCGAGCAGCGTGGCCGCAACCCCCTGCTCGGCGGGATGACCCGCGACGAATTTATTGCCGCCGAGATGCGCTTGCACGCCTCGGCACAACCTTCTCATTGATCCAGGAGCACGTCATGAACGACCCGGCATCCATTCCAACAAGCACGGAAGCGCCCGTAAGCCTTTACGTCAAGGCGAAGAAGATTCACAACCGCTCGGTCCATGGGCTCTTCTCCAAGTGGCGCTGGGCTTTGGTATGGCTGACCCAGGCCATCTTCTACGGCCTCTGCTGGGTGCCCTGGAACGGCCGTCAGGCGCTGCTGTTCGATCTGGTGGAGCGCAAGTTCTACATCTTCGGCATGGTGTTCTGGCCCCAGGACGTTTTCTATCTGGCGGTGCTGCTCATCATTTCCGCCTACGGCCTCTTCCTGTTCACGGCAGTGGGCGGGCGGCTCTTCTGCGGCTATGCCTGTCCGCAGACGGTCTATACGGAAATTTTCATGTGGATAGAGCAGAAGATCGAAGGGGACCGAAACGCCCGCATCAAGCTCGACCAGCAGCCCATGAACGGCGCCAAGTTCGCCAAGCGTTTCGCCAAGCACGCCGCGTGGATCGCGGTGGCGCTGTGGACGGGCTTTACCTTCGCCGGCTACTTCACGCCGGTGCACACCTTGGGCAAGGATTTGATCGCCTGGACGCTGGGCCCCTGGCAGACCTTCTGGATTTTCTTCTACGCCTTCGCCACCTACGGCATGGCCGGTTTCATGCGCGAGCAGGTGTGCAAGTACATGTGCCCCTACGCCCGCTTCCAAAGCGTGATGTTCGACCCGGATACCCTGATCGTCACCTACGACACGGCTCGCGGCGAACCCCGCGGCGCCCGCGCCAAGAAGGAGGACTACAAGGCCGCCGGCAAGGGCGACTGCGTGGATTGCGGGATTTGCGTGCAGGTCTGCCCGACGGGTATCGACATCCGCAACGGCCTGCAATACGAGTGCATCGGCTGCTCCGCCTGTATCGACGGCTGCGACGAGGTGATGGACAAGGTCGGCTATCCGCGCGGCCTGATCCGCTACTCCACCGAGCGAGCCATGGAGAACAACTGGACGCGCGATCAAATTTATCGCCACGTGTTCCGGCCCCGCATCTTGCTCTACACAGCCATTCTCATCGCCATCACCGTTGCCGCCGCCTGGGCCATCGCCGTGCGCCTGCCGGTGAAGATGGACGTGATCCGCGACCGGGGCGTCATGGCACGGGAGGTGGACGACGGCGTGATCGAGAACGTCTACACCTTGCGCGTCATGAACACGGACGAGAGCGCTCACACCTATCGCCTCAGCGTGGCCGGCTTGCCGACTTTGTCGGTGGCGGGGGCGACGGAAATCTCTGTGCCGGCGGCGTCCACCCAGTCGGTAACGGTGGCGCTCCATGCCGAACCGGAATCAGGCAAGAAGGGCTCTCAGACCATCTACTTCGATCTGGCCGATACGGCGAATGCCAAGGTGGCATTGCACGAGAAGGCCATCTTCTACCTGCCCTGATCAGCGGAAAAATCGGGCGGCACTGGCAACGGTGTCGCCCGTTTTGCTAGCATGAGTATTAGCGTTAACTAATAAACGGAGACCCCCATGAGCAGCAAATCTTTCGACACCATCACCCGCGATCTGAGCAAAGCCTTGGGCACCCTGCGCAAGGAGATTCCCGAGACCATGAAAGGTTTCGGCGACTTGTCCGCTGCGGCTATGAAGGGCGGCGCGATTGGCGAGCTGGAAAAGGAGCTGATCGCCCTTGCCATCGGCGTGACCCAGCGATGCGACGGCTGCATCGGCTACCACGTCAAGGCCCTGATCCGCCTGGGCGTGACTCGCGAGCAACTGATGGAAACCCTGGGCATTTGCACCTACATGGGCGGCGGTCCGGCCCTGATGTACGCCGCCGAAGCGGTGCGTGCCTACGATGAATTCACTGCCCCAAAGGCAGCGTGAGAAAGGAATGAGCATGTTCAAGAGCGCCCACGAGCTGGTGATGGAAGCCAAGAAGTCCGTCAAGGAATGCGCCGCTGCGCAGATGAAGCAACAGCTTCCCGATGCGTCCCTGCTGTTGCTTGACGTGCGGGAGCCGGAGGAGTTCGTTCGCGGTCATCTTCCCGGCGCCATCAACATTCCGCGCGGCATGTTGGAGTTCGCCATTTCCGGCAATTCCGCCTTGCAGGACTTGGCGCGGCCTGTGGTGGTGTATTGCAAGACCAGCGGTCGTGCTGCCTTGTCGGCAGTGGCCTTGCAGGGCATGGGCTTCCAGAACGTGGTTTCCATCGCGGGCGGGTTCGACGCCTGGCAAGCCGCTGGCTATCCAGTGGACAAGCCTGCCGACGTGTCCTTTGAATAAGGGGTAATCGCAATGGCGATACGCATGCGCAAACGCTACTGGGCGCTGCTGGCGCTTGTGGCGATCATCGCGCTCGACTGGTTCATTCAAGCGCCGGATGGAAGATCGCGCAGCATGACCAACGCCATCAAGCAAACCGCATCGCCTGAACTGAAAAAGTACCCCTACAAGTTCTGGGTGATGCGGGTCGAAGGCGACACCGCCGTGGTCAGCACGCCGCGTAGCTTCGACGTGCCAGCGGCGAAGATGCTGGCGGTGCTCTACCCGAACATCAACACCAAGGACGCCAACGATCCGGCCTTCATCGCCGTGGAGCAGGAACTTGGGCGGGTGCAATCGGAAGTGCGCGCCATCGTGCTCAAGCAGCCAGGCATCAAGGACATGCGCTGGGAGTTGGATCGGGGCTGGCTGGTGTCCCACTACATCGAGGTGCCGGAAAAGCGCAACTGACGCTACTCGCTACGCAGCTGTATCGGACGGTATGGTTTCCAGGGCAATCGCATGAATGCTCGTAATCGCCCAAAACGTAGCTCCGTCATTCCCGCGAAAGCGGGAATCCAGCGATTTCCCTAAGAAGACGCCCCCATGGGTCCCCGTCTTCGCGGGGATGACGGAGTGCAAATATGGGGTTTCCTCATTCATGCGATTACCCTGGTATGGCCTCCTATCGCCCTGGTTTTTACGGAAAAAGTTGATAGCATGAAGTGAGTGCCACAACGACTTTCGACTGCGGAGGCGTGCTTTCCATGAACCTGGCCCGTTTTTCCTGGCTGCTTGCCTTGGTGTGGATGGCTATGGCCGGTGTTTCTTTTGCTCAGGAGAAATACAAGCCGCTATCTCTCAACGAGATGCAGCAGGTGGTGGCCAATGCCAGCAAACGTGCGCCTGTCTGGAACGGGCCGGTATCAGGGCCTGCAGGGCGGGTGGGAATGAGCGTTGCGGTGATTTGCGAGGATTTGCGTAACGGCGGTGTGCTCGGTGTTGCCAAGGGGATAGGCGAGGCCTTGGGCGTGATGGGATGGCGCGTGAGGATCTTTGACGCCCATGGAACCTCAGAAGGCCGCGAGAAGGAAATCGGCGCCGCCCTCGCCATGAAACCCGACGGGGTGATCCTGGTCGGTAGCGATGCAAAGAGCCTGGAGTCCCGTCTGACAGCTTTTGCCGAGCGCGGCATTCCTCTAGTCGGTTGGCACATTGGGCCGGTGGCAGGAAAGCTGTCGAGCGGGCCCGTCGCCATGAACGTTTCGACGGACCCGTTGCAGGTGGCTCGCATCACGGCAATGGCGGCCATCGTCGAAAGCCGGGGCCATGCGCGGGCCGTCATATTCACCGACAGTAGCTTCGAGATCGCCATGGCGAAGGCGAACGCCATGGCAGAAATCATCAAGGGTTGCCAGGGCTGCACGCTACTCGAAGTGCGCGATGTGCCGATTTCGCAAAGCGCGCATTTGATGCCGGCGGTGACGCGGGAATTGCAAAAACGTCACGAGGGCCGCTGGACCCACGCTCTGGCGATCAACGACATCTACTTCGACTACCTAGTGCCCGAGCTGACCAAGACGGGCAAGGCCATTAGCTTGTTTTCTGCCGGCGATGGCAGTTCGGCTGCTTTTTTACGGATTCAGGCGAGGTTGCTACAGGGAGGCACCGTAGCGGAGCCCCTGAACTTGCAAGGGTGGCAGTTGGTGGATGAACTGAACCGCCTGTTGTCCCGAGCGCCTGTCAGCGGTTACGTGGTCCCGGTCCATTTGGTGACGCCGGAAAACATTGCCTTTGACGGCGGTCGGAAAATGATTTTCGACCCCGATAATGGCTACCGAGATATCTACCGGCGGATATGGAAACGCTAAGAGACCGCTACGGGGCGCCCTTGCGATCTCTTTTCGTTCGCTGGCTGCCGCATTCCTTGCGTCGCCAGTTCCTGCTTGCGGTGGCCGCTCTGACGGCGCTGATCTTCGCGGGAGGCGTTACCGCAGTCTATGCCTTGCGATCTTCAGTCGAGATGACCCGCCAGCTTGCGGAAGAGCGCCTGGAGCAAATGCAGGAAGCGCAAGACCTGATGCAAAGGACTTTTCTGATCGAGCGTGAGTCCTATCAGCTGACGGAAACGGATTCTCTTTCGGCGATGCGGGGCAACTACGCAGAAATCGTTCGACAGTTGGAGCAGTTTGACTACTTGGTCGATCAGCTTGCGGAGGATGAAGACATCGCCTTGCTGGAGCTGCACCAGGCCAGCCAGCTATTTCGCAATACGGCGAATATCGTCGCTCAACTGCGAGAAAGGGACATGCGGGAAGCGGTAGTAGGCAAGCCCGCCGTCTCGGCGAACGCCAAGGGCTATCTGGGGGAATTGCAGACCCAGGCCGGTGCGCTCGTCGCCGCCACGCAACTGCAATCGGTGCGTTTCGTCCAGCGCTACCGTGAGGCAGTCAGGAATCTCGAAGCCACGTCCTTGCGCAACGCGCGCTGGGTGATGGTTCTGCTGGCCGGCAGTCTGGTGCTGGCATGGGCGGTGTCGAGATGGTTTCTTGGACGGCACGTGCTCGGACGTTTGCAGCAACTGAGTCGCAATCTTCGTCTGGGCAGTGGCGACGATTCGGCGGAGGAGCCGCAGGTCGCCAGGAAATATGAAGCTTCGTCGCGGGATGAGATCGACGACATGTCCCATGCCGTCGATCTATTTCAGGAGGATCGCCGCCGATTGGGGCTGCGTACAGCGGAGCTGCTTCTGGCGCGGGATGCAGCCGAGGCAGCCAACAAGGCGAAGAGCGTGTTTTTGGCGAACATGAGTCATGAGTTGCGGACACCGCTCAACGCGATTCTCGGCTTCTCAAGCCTGATGCGCCGAGCCCCAGACCTGCCTGAGGGGCAGCGGGACAGTCTGGAGATCATCAACCGCAGCGGCGAGCACCTGCTGAAGATCATCAATGACGTCCTGGAAATGGCGAAGATCGAAGCCGGGCGATTGCAATTGGAAATGGTTGCTTTCGATCTCTGGGCCATGGTGAACGAGGTGGCGGATGCCATGGGGCTGCGTGCGAGCGAGAAGGGCTTGCGTCTCCGGCTTGACCGGGCGCACGAGGTTCCCCGCTACGTCAAGGGGGATGAGGCGCGTCTGCGGCAAATCCTGCTGAATCTGGTGAGCAATGCCGTCAAGTTCACGATCACGGGTGGAGTGACGATCCGGCTTGGAACCCGGCACAACAGCCGGCATCATCTGTTGCTGGAGGTCGAGGATACGGGGCCGGGCATCAGTCCAGAAGACCAGGCACGATTGTTCCAGCCCTTCGTGCAACTGGCGCCTTCCCCAGTTTCGAGAGGAATAGAGGGCACAGGGCTCGGGCTCGCCATCACGCAGGAATTCGTTCAGTTGATGAATGGCAAAGTCACTCTGAAAAGTGAGTTGGGCAAAGGTTCGTTGTTCTGCGTCGACCTGCCGCTTGAACCCGCTGATGAAGAAGAGATGAGCGGCCTGCAAGGCCGAGGGCACGGCAATGTGATTGGGCTGGCATCGGGCCAACGGCAATACCGAATTTTGATTGCCGACGATCAGCATGAGAATCTGGTGTTGCTCAATCAGCTGATGCTGGATCTTGGGTTGGAGACAAAGACGGCGACGAACGGCGAGGAGTGCGAACGCATTTTCAAAGAGTGGGCGCCCGATCTGATTTGGATGGACCGCCGCATGCCCGTGGTAGATGGATTGGAAGCAACGAGGCGCATTCGTCTCCTGCCCAATGGCGACAAGGTGAAGATCGTTGCCGTTACCGCATCGGCCTTCAAGGAGCAGTTTCAGGAAATGCTCGATGCCGGCATGGACGATTTTGTGCGGAAGCCCTACCGTTTCGATGACATTTACGACTGCATGACGCGGCAATTGGGCGTGAAATTTGTGTATGACACGGGGGGCGCATCCTCGCAGCCAGGGTTGGACGCGCCTTTGATGATCGAGTTGGCTCCACGGCTGGCGCAATTGCCGTTGGCCTTACGCCAGGAGTTGCAGTACGCATTGGAAGCACTGGAAACGGAACGGGTCGACTCCGCCATTCAACAGGCGAGCACCATTGATCCTGAGCTCGGGAATGCCCTCTCGCACATGGCGAGAGGCTTCGACTACCCGGCGATCCTGAATGCGTTGGCCGAGAATCTCAGCCTGCAAACCGTTTCTTAGCAGGCCTGCCAAGCTTTGTGCAGTGCCGTCGTATCAGGGCCTGGGCCGGCCCATTAGAACTTGTCAATGTCTTGAAATGTCATCGCCATCCTGGCGTTTGCCCACTGCTGTCCGAAATAGTTTTCGGGAACGTTCTGGAAGCGCAGGCAGGTACTGCAATTCGGGCCTTGCAGCAGGGAACAGACTCAAAACTACGATGGCGTTCGATTGGAGCGCCGGTTGGTAGAACTTCGTCATTCCGGCGAAAGCCGGAATCCAGGGGGGGGCGGCCCTTCCTGGATCCCGGCTTTCGCCGGGATGACGACCTCACTCCGGTTTCGCCGTCGCGATATGTATTCCGGACAGCAGTACGCCTTTGCGGGAATGACGGCGAGCAAAACGGGGCCTATTCCCTTTTTTGCTCCGGCCCTGGTGTCAGGGCAACAGGAGAGAGAGGATCGCACCGCCTTCGGGCGCATTCATGATCTCCACTCGCCCCGACTGGCCCTTCGGGTTGTGATGAGCTTCCGCGATGATGCGGGCAAAGCTGAGGCCGAGACCGCTGCCGCTCGTGTGCATCGGCGCATCGCTCTGTTCGGGCAGTTGGCTGCCATTGAAGCCGGGGCCATCGTCGTGGATGGTGAAGCACAGGCCATCAGCATTGGCGGAAATCTTCAGTTCGATGTGTTTGTGGGCTTGCCGCTCCGCGTTGCGTAAGGCGTCAAGCAGGACCATCTTCACTAGATAACCATCAAAGGCCCAGGCGCCGATGCGCGGGGCATTGCCCTCCTGGTCCCAGGCGATGGCGATCTTGCTATCGGGGGCGAGAACCCATTCGGTGCGGAGGTCGTCGATAAAGTCGCAGAGGTCGTGGTCAGCCACGGACATGCGCAAGCTGCCTTGCTCTTGCCGATAGACGGCCAGTAATTCCACCAGTTGCGTACCGAGCCGGGTGGCCATGGTTCTGGCCTGATCAAGGGGGGCGCTCGGCGCTTGCTTGCGCGCCTGGTCTAGCCACACCTGCAATGCAGCCAGGGCGTTTTTGGCATCGTGCAGGGCGGCGGCAACCAGGTTGTCCATGGCTCGGCTCCAGCTAGGCGAGGGGCGGTGCGTCGGATGGGGCGACGCGGCGGTAGAAGGTTTCCACGTCGGCCAGTTTGGGATGGTCGGGATTGGCGCTGCGGGCCTGGCTAATGTAGTGATGGGCCGAGGCGATATGGTCCGGGTTCGCGCCATTGCGGTGAATGTGCATGAGCAGGGCCTGGGCCGCGTTGATCGCCACTTGGCTGTTGTTGGGCAGGCGGTCGGCGGCTTCCTTGAGCATGGCAACGGCTTCTTCCAACTGGCCTGCCTTGGCCAGGGCCACGGCGTCGTTGTTGAGCGTAACCATGCGTTTGCGGGCGGCTTCGAGGAAAACGTCGCCTTCGTCCTGGAGGCCGGCGGAGGCAAATACCTTGCGGGCCTGGGCCAGCACGGGCTCATGCTCGGTGTGGTCTTCCGCCACGGCTTGGATGATGCGCTTGGCTTCCTCTGGAGCGCCGCTGGCGAAGCAGGCTTGGGCCAGTTCGAGTTGGGTGTTGGCGTCAAGCGACTGGTCCTTGGCGACGGACATGGCCTTGGTGAGGGCCGCCTTAGCCGCGTCCTTATTGCCGGCGCGCACATGCACTTGGCACTCTACGGCAGCTTGGCGTGCCTCCAGCTCGGGGCTGCGAGGGAAGTGCTGGCCCATGTCCTTCACGGTGCCCAGCGCTTCCTTGGTCTTGCCCTGCTCGGAGTAGCTGCGGGCGAGGCCGGCGTAGTCGTCGTGAGATTTGAAGAAGCCGGTGCGGTCCTTTTCCACGGCCACCTTGTAGGCGGCTTCGGCGCGGGAGTAGTCCTTGTTCTCCAGGGCCAGGGCGCCCATGCGGCGCTGGCGCTGGGTGGTGGGCGCCACGATCAGGGCTTGTTCGACGATGGCCTGGGCGGCTTCGGTGTCGGTCTTGGCCAGCAGTTCGGCCATGGAATCGTAGGCTGCCAGGTAGTTCGGATAAGCCTCGATGGCGCGGGCCAGATGGGCTTCGGCCTCATCTTCGTTGCCGTCTGCCATGAGCGCCTTGGCCTTGCCCAAGGTGGCCCAGGGCGTGGCGCGCTGCTGGAGGATGCTGTCGTAGAGAGCCAGGGCTTCGTCGCCGCGCTTCAACTCCATCAGCAACTCGCCCTTGTGACGCAGGATGTCCAGGCTGTAGCGGCTGTTCTCCGCCAGCAGCTTGTCGCAGGCGGCCAGGGCTGCTGCGGCGTCGTGCTTGGGGCCCAGGTGGCGATAGATCGGCTCCAGGGCAGCCTTCTTGTCCAGGATGCGGGACAGGCGGGTTCGCAGGATGTCTGCGGTGAAAGGTTTGATGAGGTAATCGTCGGGCGCGTATTCCGCAGCGGTGGAAACCTGCTCGTACCCAGTTTCGCCGGTGATGATGAGAAAGGCGGTGGTGAGCGGCAGCAGCTTGCGACGGCGGAGCAGTTCCAGCAGTTGCTGGCCATCGGCGCCTTGGCCCAGGTTGTAGTCGCAGACGATCAGGTCGTAGCTCTTTACCGACAGACGGTCCACGGCTTCCTTGATGTTGCGTGCCTGGTCGCATTTCTCTAGACCGCCATCCGCCAACTGGATGCGCACGGTGGCGCGCATCTCTGGCATGTCGTCAATCAGCAGGCCGGTCTTGTCGCGTAAATCCATTGGGGTTCCCGATTCCTTGTAGTTCTGTTTTTAGTTGTTGTGATAGCTGGTGACTAGCTCGACTTCATTCTTGGAGCCGAGGATGACGGCCACCCGTTGGTGCAGGCCCTCCGGCTGGATGTCGAGGATGCGCTGCTTGCCGTCGGTCGCCGCGCCGCCGGCCTGTTCCACCAGGAAGGCCATGGGGTTGGCTTCGTACATGAGGCGCAGCTTGCCGGGTTTGCTGGGGTCTTTTTTGTCCCAGGGATAGAGGAAGACGCCGCCGCGGGAGAGGATGCGATGCACGTCGGCCACCATGGAACCGACCCAGCGCATGTTGAAGTCCTTGCCGCGCGGGCCTTCCTTGCCGGCCTGGAGTTCGTTGATGTAGCGCTGCACCGGAGGTGCCCAGTGGCGGGCATTGGAGGCGTTGATGGAGTATTCCTTGGTGTCCTCCGGAATGCGCAGGGATTCCTGGGTCAGGTAGAAGGTGCCGCTTTCCCGGTCCAGGGTGAAGAGATGTACGCCGTCGCCGAAGGTGAGCACCAGCGTCGTCGTGGGGCCGTAGAGGGCATAGCCGGCGCAGACCTGCTCAGTGCCTTTTTGCAGGAAGGCCGCTTCGTTCGGTTCCGTGCCAGCAGGGCAGCGCAGTACCGAGAAGATGGTGCCGATGGAAACGTTCACGTCGATGTTGGAGGAGCCGTCGAGGGGATCGAACAGCAGCAGGAATTCGCCCTTGGGGAAGCGATGGGGAATGGGATGAGGCAACTCCATTTCCTCGGAGGCCATGGCTGCCAAGTGGCCGCCCCATTCGTTGGCTTCCAGCAGGATGTCGTTGGCAATCACGTCCAACTTCTTCTGGGCTTCGCCCTGGACGTTGTCAGAGCCGGCAGCGCCGAGGATGTCGGCGAGGCCGCCTTTGCCCACGGAAACGGCGATGGCGGTGCAGGCGCGGGCTACTACGTCGACCAGGAAGCGGAGATCGGCACCGATGATTTGCCGTTCGCGTTGGGCTTCGATCAGAAAGCGGGATAGGGGGATTTGAGACATGGGAACAGGGATTCCAGCGAGGGGCCGGAATTATATCGATGGTCCTATATCTTTCTGGGGTATTCCTCACGCCAGCCCGTAAGGATTAAGGCAACTTCCTTGCGGCCACCATGCGGGAAAGAAGTGCTGAGGTGGGAATCCAGATCAGCATGTCATCGAACTCTCCACCTGAGGCGAAGGCGTCGGGCGCAGGCGTCCGCTCGTAGAAGGTTTTCCCGTCGCCATTGCCATTGACGTCTTCATCGATGTTGGTAGTGGAAACGTCCGCGATTTGGCTGCCGTCGCTGTAGCCCCAAATGCCGTTCTTCCCGTGGGAGAGGATGACGGCAACGATGTCGCCATTCGTAGCGTCGATTTCGGTGCCCGAACCATTGCGGGTCTTGATGCGAATGTTGCCGACGGTGGAGAGACCGAAGAGAACCTGTGCATTCGAGAAAACGTTGGATACGCTGTAGCGGAAGTGGTGCCCGTAGGCATCGTGGCGCGGCAAGCCGAGTGTCGCCCATGGAAGCAGGCCCACATCTCTATTGCATGGGCCGCTGCCTGCCCGGTCTTCCGTACCCGTGCCGCCAGGTACGGCTGGGCAAGGAAGATGGCCGTGGGTGGCGGCAAAGCCGTAGAGGGATTCCTTGGCTTCGCTGAGTTGCCGTTGCGTCTCGCTGCGGCTTCCTGCATCGAACTGCGTGCTGAGTGGGACAAGGAGTCCGCCAGCCAACAAAGCGACGATGACCAGGACGACGGCCAGTTCGACCAGCGTAAAGCCGCTGAACCGCCCAGCTCTACTGGAACGCGTAGTCATAGGGCTTGCCGTCCAAGACGAGGCTTGCGGATGTGGCGGACTTGCGTCGGTAGGTGATGAGGCTGTACCAGCCATTCTTGGCATTGGAGGTGAGGCCGGAAATCAGGGGTGGCGGTTGCAGGTCATACCAGGGGACGAAACCTGTCTCTTGTCCTACGACAGCGATGCCTGTATCGGCATTGGTTGCGGAGTAGGGGAGTGCGCCGGCGGACTCGTGGTAGAGCTTCAAGCTGGCGCCGATTTCTCCGATGACTCGCTTTTGCACGCCGACGAGGAGTTCCGTGGCACTGATCCCGATGGCCGTGTCGTTGAAGGTGGCGCTTGAGTCGCTGAGTGCGAATAGGAAAACGCCATTGCCGGTGGCGTTATTAATGCCGTTTGCGCTCTTGTCCAGATAGTTGCCGGCGATGTCGTTGCCGCCGCAGATGGGGTGCGCGGAAGACGTGCTTCTGTCTTGCCCCGAAAGGGGCGGCCCCGGTGCGAAGACAATGGCGATCAGTGGAGAACCTGCAAGGGGCTGGCCGAATGCGTCTTGTACCGCGAGGGTGCCGGAAACCGTCGAGTTGATGGCCTTGCCGTTGGCTACCGTATGGGTTCCTGCATCCTGGAAGCGCGGCGAAAGGGCGTACCAGAGGCATTCGCCCGAGCCGTCGCGGAGATCGGATAGGCCCAGCTTCTTCCAGGGAAGCCGCCCGATGTAGGCGGCGCAGTTTGCGCCCGATACCTTGGGCGATCCTTCATAGGCCGCAGCGTTGTTGATGTCGGGGCAGGGCAGTATGCCTGGGACTGCGGCATGTGAGACGGCATAGGCCAGCAACGCCTCCTTGGCTTGGGCCAGTGCATTGGTCGTGATCTTGGCTTGTCTGTTGCGGAGACTGGATGCGTTGAAGCGCTCGCCAAGGGTGACCAATCCGCCAAGGACAAGCACCGCGAGCAACAGGATCGCCCCATGGCCTGCCATGGCCGATCTGTTGTTCGGCCTGCTTTTACTCATTGCCGCTGAGATCGGTGGATGACGAGTGCGTCATCGCTGAGGAGTGCGCGCTTTTCTCCACTAGAGGGATTCACCGCTTCTCCGATCCTGATCCGTATGGGAGCGCCGGGCATTGGTACTCGGGCCTCGGGAGCGGTCTTACTATTTCCAGGGACGATTTCTGCGATGGCCCGACGTTTCTCGTTCTGGGTTTTTCCGTTGAGCCAATAGGTGTTCCGACCGCTGCTACGCAAAACCACGCCATCGAATCGGATGGTGTTTTCCTGGGGTTCCCCATTTTCAGGTTCTTCCCACCTTTGTTGATCCAATGCGACTCGCTGCTCAGGACTGAAAAACAGGCGGCCAAGGGGCTCTGCCGAAGTTGCGATGGGAGGTGCTAGAAAAAGTGCCATCAGCCAGGCTAGCAGCGGTAAGGATCGCGAACTCATGGCGTATGGGTGATGGTGATCCAGTCCATCTGACAATCCATTTGCAGCGCGCTGGATGCGCCTGGCTTTTCGCTGCGTTTGCGTTCCAGAAGGCAGCGACGGGGACGGACGTAGGCGGGAATCCTTTCTCCGAGGTCGTCAAGCAAGCCGATGACTTCGCCTTCATGGACAGCAAGCAACGTGAGTTGCACGGGCGTGGTGACAAATTGGAAGGGCTTCGTCGCGGGAATCGGGACGGGTAGGGCAAGGTCTTGCTGGGGCGCGAATTCATAGTGAAGTGCACGAAGGTGACGGCGTCGGCGAATTTCGTGAATCCCTTCGATCCACTTCATCCTTTGCGCGGGACCGAGAATTCCGCGACTCACCAAATCCCTGTATTGCTGCATCTCTTTGCGGAGCTCGGCCTCTTCCGTGGCGAAACGATCAATCCGCTGCCTGAGATTCATGTCATCGTTCTTGGCGGCCAGGAGCCTCGCGCTTGCTTGGCCGTGAAATGTCATGGCAACCGCGAATAGCGCGAGTCCGAAAATCGCTGCAAAAAGCGCAGAGAGGAGTTGGGGGCGGAGGCTCCTGAGTTCGTCCTTGGAGGGAAACCGGGAAGTCATGGCTCAGTGGCCTCCATGAAGCAGCCGTAGGGAAAAGCGTTCTTCGGGGGCTGGCGATGGGCTTGTTGTACTTGGGGCTGATACGGGAATGACTTCGACTTCGGTGTCGGGGTAGCGACGCAGCGCGGCGGCTAGCGTTTCTACGGATGAGGTCTGCATTCTCTCGGTGCCGATTTCTGCGACTCGAAGATCAAGAGTGGCAACGGCGACCATTCGAGAGGGCTGGACAGGCGAGTTGCCACCATTCCCCGCTTGCCGAGGTGGGGAATGGTCAGATGTCGTCACAAGACGCCATTCAATCCGATCCACTTCAATCTCGGGCACTTGGTCGAGGGCGTGGCTCAGTAAGCGATAGGTCACTTCCGGAAAGTACGATTCCCTTTGCAGTGCCAGAAGACTTGCATTCAGGTCGCGTATTTCGGCTGCTTGGGCGGGCATGGGCGGAAGGGTTTGCAGCAGGGCTTGATATTGCTGCCGGGCTTCCTGGTTTTTCACTAACAAAGCTTCGGTCTCGGTTGAGAGCATCAGGGCATGGAAACCATAGGCCACTGCGGCAATGAGGCAGCTGCCGACGCTGACCATCGCGGCTATCGTCAGCTTGTGTCGCCATTGCCGCAGGCGGTAGGGGCTCAGGACAGGAGCCGGGGCGAACTGGGCTGGCGATAAGCCCTTCGCCATGAGGTGGAGCAAGAGAGGGTCGCAATGGGAGTTATCGGGATGCCCGCTGGAAATTCCGTGGTCGGCCTCGAGCTGGGACAGGTTGGCAATGCGCATGGAGAGGTTGTTTTCGGCTAGGCAGCGTGCCTCAAAGGCCGGAATCTCTTGGGGCGCTAGCAATGCGTGAAACTGAGTTTCGGCCGGCGGCTTGAGTAGCCCTCCGTCACCAAGGTAATGACGTACCTTGTGCGCCTCTTCAATGCAGGTGGTCGCGGTATCTGCGGGCTTGTTTGCCACAAGCCTGGAAAATTGCAGTTGGCCATCCTCGAAATGGGTTTGCCGCAGGCCGCCGAAGCCGAGGGTGAATAGAAGGTGGCGGCCGTGGTGCAGGCCCAGACTTTGGGTCAGTTGGCTAAGGAGAAACGGAGGCGAGGTGATTTGCTGGATAAGCGCTCCTGCTTCGCAGCAGAGATCCAGCCATGGCGCAATGTGAGAAGAGCGGGTAAGTGCGGCAAGAATCAACCGCTCGTTTCCTCGACCGTCATGCTGCTTACCGAGGGATACGGCGCATGTGTATGGCGATGTATTCGCCATTTGCGCGAGGCGCCGTTCAATGACAGCGTGGCGGTCTGCGCCCCGCGTAGGTGGGATGGCCTCAAGACGGAAGCTTTCGTCGGGCAGATCGGCCAGCAGGCGAAACGGCACAGCACGGTGTGAGTTGAGATAGGACTGGAACGATGTGAGGCCCGATGCTGTTTCGGTGAATTCCTCTTCAAAAGTGAGTTGTCCCTTGTGCCAGGAATAGGCACGGACGCCTTGGCTGGAAAGAAGCAGTAGGCCTTGCAGCATGCTCAGACCCTCAACGCCGATATGGCATCGTAGATGGGGCCCAGAACAGCCAGCATGATCCAGCCCAGGAGTGCGCCGATGATGACGGTTAGGATCGGTTCGAGCAAAACCTGCATGCGGGCGACTGATTCCTTTGCGTCTCGGCTGTAGAAATAGGCAACGTTCGACAAGGCCGTATCCAGGGCTCCGGTGTTTTCGCCCACATGCAGCATGCGGATGACGAGGGGCGGAAAAAGGCCGGTGTTTTGAAAGGCCATCGCGAGGCGTTGTCCATCGCGGATTTGTTGTTCTGCGTTCTTCAATCCTTGCCCGATGATGCGGTTGCCCGCCACGTCGCCAATGACGTGGAGCGCGTCCAGTACCGAGATGCCGGCGCTATACATCAGGGCGAGGACGGATGCGATGCGGGAAAGAATGATCTTGCGGAGGACGTTGCCGATGAGCGGTAGCCGTAACTTTGCGCCGTCCCACTGCTCTCGCCATTGAGGATGGGCCTGGATCAGAAGGACAGTGACGATCGTCGTCAGGATGGCGCCCATGGCCAGTGCCTGCCAGTGGCGAACCAGGAAATCCGATGTGGCAAGGAGGATGCGGGTATGCAGGGGGAGTGCCTGTCCCAGGTTGGCAATGAAGCCCGCCATCTTGGGGACCAGATATACGAGCAGGAAGAGGAAGATGGTGGCGACCAGCGTTCCGAGGAACGCCGGGTAGAGCATCAGGCGCTTGGTCTGGGCCGTGAGTTCGTCCTGCCACTTGAGGGCGTCCGTCAGATCGCGAAGGACTTCGGGTAACTTTCCGGCGTGTTCTCCGGCGGCAATGAGGCTCAGAAATACGGAATCGAAGACATGGGGATGCCGCATCAGGGCCTGCGATAGGCTTGCTCCTGATTCGATACTGTTCGCTACCTCGGCAACGACGTTGCGGAAGTGCAAGGTTTCCATGCTGTCTCGTAGGTCGAGAAGCGCATCGAGGAGGGGAACGCCTGCGCGTATGAGTTGCTCCATGTGGAAGCAAAAATCGATCAGGTCGCGGCGGGGGATGCGTGTAAGGCGGTGTCTGGCCGGGGTGACTAGTCGGGCACGGATCAGGTCAAGATCCATGCGTTTTAGGCGGGCCTCAAGATCGGCAATAGTCGTCGCTACAAGCTGACCTTTGCTGATCTTTCCCGTCTCGTCCATGGCTTTGTATGCGTAGGTGGCCATGGTTTTAATGCTGAGTCAGATCTACAACCCGAGCAATTTCGGCCAAGGACGTGACGCCTTTGATGGCGAGTTCAACGCCTTCTTCGGCGAGTGAAGAAAAGCCTTGGTTCTTTGCGGTCTGGAGAATTTCCTGGCGCGTTGCCCTGCGGGCGGTCAAGTCGTCCAACTCCGGGGTAAAGCGCAGCAACTCCATGATCGCCACGCGGCCTCGATAGCCTTGGTGATGGCATGCCGGGCAGCCACGGGGCCGATACAAGTCGGGGACGGGACGTTGCTGTAGCCCAATGCGTGCCACTTCGTCGTCGTTCGGGTGGTACGGTTCCTTGCATTCTTTGCAGAGGCGGCGAACCAGGCGTTGCGCAATGATGCCGATCAGATTTCCCGACATGATTTCAGTACGTACGCCGATGTCACTGAGTCGCGGAATGGCGCCGATGGCGGAGTTGGTGTGGAGAGTGGCAAATACTTGGTGTCCTGTCATGGCCGCCCGGAAGGCCATTTCAGCGGTCTCCGTATCCCGGATTTCTCCAACAAGAATCACGTCCGGGTCTTGCCGCATCATGGACCGTATGCCGCTGGCGAAATCGAGCTTGACGGCCTCTGCTACGGAGGTCTGGCGGATCAAGGGAATGGGGTATTCCACCGGATCTTCCAGGGTCATGATATTCACGCTCTCGTTGTTGATGTGGCTTAGCAAGGAGTAGAGCGTGGTGGTTTTACCGCTACCCGTCGGGCCGGTCACGAGCAGGATGCCCTCGGGGCGAGCCATCATGGCTTCCAGTGTTTGAAGTTGGTTCGGGTTCAGGCCCAGGCCGGCCATGGGCATGATGCCTCTTTGCCGGTCCAGAATTCTCAGGACGATGTTTTCGCCGTGGATCGTGGGCTGGACGGAAGCTCGGAAATCCACGGCACGGCCACCGATGTGCATGGACACGCGTCCATCCTGCGGCGCACGGGTCTCCGCGATGTTCATGCCCGTGATGACTTTGAGACGAACAGCCATCGCGCCCCAGTTTGAGCGATGCAGAACGCGGATTTGGCGCAGGATGCCGTCAATGCGATAGCGGATTCGTAGAAAGCCAGCTTCTGGCTCAAAGTGGATGTCGGAAGCCTCCTGTTTGACCGCGTCGACCAGCAATGCATTTACCAGTCGCACTACCGGGTGTTCGTATTCTCCTGTGCTGATTCGGGATGACGAGAGAAATGTTTCCCCGGTTTCCAATTCCTGCAAAATGCCTTCAATGGAGAGCTGATGGCCGTAGTAGTGGTCGATGGCACGGAAAATCTCCTGCTCGCCTGCCAGCAATGGATCAATCTGCACTTCCTCGCTGGTATGGGATCGTAATTGGTCCAGCAACAGAATGTCCGACGGGTCGGCGACTGCAACAGTCAGCAGGTTTGCATCCGGATCGTAGGCGAGGGGGATGGCCTTGTAGTGCAAGGCGACTTCTTTCGGAAGCAGTGCCAGCGCACGGGGATCGACGATAGTCTGGCCCAGATCTACCGACTTGCTGCCGAGAGAGGCCTCTAGCGCTTCCCGCATAACTGCTTCGGAGACGAAGCCCAGTCCGGTAAGCAGTTTGTGGATGGGTGTGTGGGAGCGATCTTGCTCCAGTAGTGCTACCCGAAGTTGATCTGGGGTGATGATGCCACGTGCTAGGAGATCCTGGTCAACGCGCTGGCGATGGGCTTCGGCGACACTCATGGCAATGAGCGGTCCATGTTGTCGATGCGGTTGGTCGCCTGGGTGCGGCTAAATGCAGCGGGACGAAGCTCTGCCGCAGCCAAGGCAGCTTGGTAATACCGCTTCGCGGCTTGGGGCTGGTTGATGCGCTCAAGGCTGACGGCAAGGTTGAATAGATAGTCCGGGTGGTCGCGATCGTCTATCGTGGCATTGAAATAGGCCTGCTGTGCTTCGCGCCACCGACCTTGCCGTGCATACAGGTTGCCGATGGCAAAGTGCAATGGGGCCGCATCGGGCTGCTCGGCAAGCGCTTGCTGGAGCCGGCTTTCTTCTTGGGGGGTATTTCCTTCTGCGTGAAGAGGCGACATCAGTGCGAGCGCCAAGCCGTTCCGTGGCGAGATGGATAGCGCCTTGGAAATGAGCATTTCTGCGGTTGAGTTGTTCCCTTTGCGGAGGTGAAGCAATGCAAGCCCCAAAAGTGCATCGGTATTGCGAGGGTCGTCTTTCAGAATGCTCTCGTAGGCTTCGATCGCAGTGGTGGTGTTTCCTTGACGGAGAGCTTCGTGGATACGTTCAAATTGCGAACCAGCGTTGTGGTGGTTGGTAACGTGGATTGGGGCCGCTTTGATCGAAACTTCCGGTTGTTTTGCCTTGAGGCCCGAAGTGCGGGCTTGGGGCTTATGTGTCGGAGTGCGAGGTTTCGGGACATCGGGCGGGGCTGCGGCATCCTCTAAGGCCGCGTTTTCTATTGATTTGCTGGAAGCACTGTCTGTTGCCTCATCCGCTGTATCCAATTCACCGCCCCTGCCAATCGAAAAAATTGCCATCAGAAGTGCGCATAGGGCAAGTCGGCGGGTAACGACGGTTGCAATTGCGAGAGTTGTCATGGCGCCACTGCTTTCGTGATGGAAGCGAGCGCTACAGGGGCGTGCTTCAGAAGCGAGAAAGGCCTCTTTCCTGGGAATTGGTCTCGGAATTGCCGGTAGTCGCCGTCCAGATGGGCGTCGTGGATGACAATGGGGCGGAGAAAAATGACCAACTCGGTTTTGCTGCGGGTGTCGTTTCGCTGTTGAAACAGATTTCCTATGCCCGGAATCTTGTGTAAGCCTGGAACAGCATCGTCCTGATCGTTCTGAACATCTTCCATTAGCCCGCCCATAACAGCGATGTTTCCGCTGTCGATACGGATGACGGACTCCATTTCTCGAGTACGTATGACGGGAATGGAACTGGTGATGCTGGCTGCTTTAAGGGTTGGGTTGGGATCAGCGACCGTGCCGATGATGCGGGAAATACTGGGTCGAATATTGAGCAGAACCGAATCGTGTTCGCTGATCTGTGGTGTGACGTTCATGACGAAGCCAACAGGTACCGAGTGAAGTTCAGTCGTATACGTGGTGGTACTGGTGGTTTGATTGGTCGTGGTGTCTGCCTTCACGGTGAAGTAGACGCTGTTATCCACGACCTTCAGCACAGCTGTTTGATTGTTAAGTACCGATATCTTTGGGCTGGACAAGACGCGGACGGTGCCGAAGCTCTCCAGTAGGTTGATGGTGCTGGTGATGTTTCCAAAGCGTGACTCGGTATTGGCGTAGGTCAGTTCGAGCAGATGGGATGGTGGTGCTGAAATATTGCCCGCTGCGGCCTGCTTTACCTGGAATCCAGCCCGGCCCAATGCGAGGGCCGACCAACTGATGCCTTGTTGGTAGTTGTTTGAGAGCTGAACTTCGACGATTGTGGCTTCAATCAATACCTGACGCCGCGCCGAGCTCACTATTTGATCGATGAACTCCCGGACCTTTTCATGTTGCCGCGATGTGGCTCTAACGCTGATCGCCCCGGATTCGGCATTAACAATTACAGAGGCGGCTTCTCGGAAGGTAGTACGGCGGACGACCGTTGTTCCGTCCTGTTGGGTTGTCGCCGTGCCTCCCCCATTGCCGCTTTGCGTCACTGTGCCGGCTTTGCTGATATTGGTTTGAAGTCCAGTGGATGTCTGTTGTTCGCCCTTCTCAATGACGGTTTCGCTTGATCCTTCCGGGAGCAACTTATCCGTTTCGTGGAGCAGATCTTTGATGTTTTTTTCCAGCGTGGCCCAGAAGCGGTTCTGCGCCTTGTTCTCTATTTTGGTCAAAGAGTTGTTGCCGTTACCCGATGCGTTTGCACCTGTTGTATTCGCCGTTCCTCCTACGGCAGAGGTGATCTGGGTCGTGACGGCGACGCTGCCGTTCATTTCCCTGCTCATATTGACGTAGTCCACCCGGTACGACCGAAGGAAGGGGGAGTCCGGCATGATCGCCAGACTTGAGGCATCCAACTCCCAGCGCATGTCCACCTGCTTGGCGATTCTGGTCAATAGCTGGGGGAGGGACTGATCTATGGCATTGAGTGTGACGGTGCCTGCAATGCCTGGATGGATATCGATATTGAGCTTGGCGTCCCGTGCCAAAGCGAAAAGCAGGTCGGATGCTTTAACGTTGTTGACGACGACGCTGTAGGTCTCAGCCGGGGCAGTCTGTCGCGGCCGTGGTGGTGCTGCGGGAATTTCGATGTGAGCCGGGATCGAGGAACTTGTTGTCGCTCGGGCGGGAGCCTGGGTGATGTGGGCTCCTTGGGATGGGGAGGGCGGCACAGGGGCGCATCCAACTGCAATTGCAGCGAGCAGGATGGCAGTGAATACTCCCTTTCCTCGTTTTCCCACGGCGTGCCTCACTCGGTAGCTCAAGGTCACCGGATAATGACAGTAGGGTATGTGTAAGGGCAATAGGGGAATGCCTACAGCATTTGTGTGACACTTTCTCTGGCTGTGTAACGCCTTCTGGCTAGTGTGACAGACTTCAGAAGGCCTTCTTTTTCATCTGTTAGAATATAGGGCTGTCCACACTGTCGAGAACCCTTCGTGTCTGCCGAACCGCTGGTCAAGATCAGCAATCTCAACTTCACCTATGACCGACGTCCAGTCCTGACCGGGATCAATATGGAAATCCATAAAGGTCAGGTGGTTGCGATCATGGGGCCGAGTGGGTGCGGCAAAACTACGACCATGCGTTTGATCGGAGGACAGCTAAAGCCCTCGTCTGGGTCCGTTTCCATTGGCGGTAAGGTGGTTCATGAGCTAGACGATGACGGTTTGTATGACCTTCGTCGCCGCATGGGGATGCTGTTCCAGTTCGGTGCGCTTTTTACCGATATGTCGGTGTACGACAACGTGGCGTTTCAAATCCGCGAACATACGAATCTTCCCGAAGAGCTGATTCACGATTTGGTGATGATGAAGCTGCATGCAGTGGGCTTGCGGGGTTCGCATAAATTGATGCCGTCTGAGCTGTCAGGCGGTATGGCTCGTCGGGTGGCTTTGGCGCGGGCGATTGCCCTGGATCCGTTGGTCATGATGTACGACGAGCCTTTTGCCGGTTTGGACACAATTTCACTTTCCGTGATTGGGAAGTTGATCCGCACCTTGAACGATGCCCTGGGCGGCTGTTCCATCGTGGTGACACACGATGTGCAGGAATCCCTCAAAATTGTGGATTACATCTACTTCATCTCCGAGGGCAAGATCGCTGCACAGGGAACGCCCGATGAGCTTCGGCGTTCTTCCGCGCCTTATGTGCACCAGTTTGTTTGGGGCGAGGCCGATGGTCCCGTTCCTTTTCATTACCCCGCGCCGAATTACGGCGAATCCCTGTTGAAAGAGGTAGCTCGTGGTCGATAGTATTTTGGGACTCCTCCGCAGTCTGGGGCATCAGGTAACAGACCGGATCTGGCGTCTGGGGTTCGCGGCCCGCTTTTTTCTCGCCATTTTTATGTACTCCGGTACCGCCGTTCGACGCTTTAGCCTGACTATCCGGGAAATGTATTTCACCGGCGTCCAGTCGCTCATCATCATTCTGGTGTCCGGCTTGTTTGTTGGGATGGTGCTCGGCCTTCAGGGCTACGACACATTGCAGCGCTATGGCTCCTCCGAGGCTCTGGGCATTTTGGTTGCATTGTCCCTGGTGCGCGAACTCGGCCCGGTGATGGCGGCGCTGCTGTTTGCCAGTCGCGCTGGTTCTGCGATTACCGCCGAAATCGGCTTGATGAAAGCGACCGAGCAGCTTTCCGCCATGGAAATGATGGCGGTCAATCCCATTGCCCGTGTGGTGGCGCCTCGCTTTTGGGCCGGCGTGATTTCCATGCCCCTGCTCGCCGCACTGTTTTCGGCGTTGGGCGTATGTGGCGGCTATCTGGTGGGTGTCAAGCTGATCGGCGTGGACGAAGGTTCTTTTTGGTCCCAGATGCAGGCATCCGTCGATTTTCGCCAGGACATTGTGAATGGCGTCATCAAGAGTTTTGTGTTCGGCGTTGTGGTGAGCTGGATTGCCGTGTTTGAAGGCTATGACGCCGAGCCCACCGCCGAAGGCGTTTCGGGCGCGACGACCCGTACCGTTGTTACGTCTTCCCTTGCCATTCTGGCTGCTGACTTTGTCCTTACCGCTTTCATGTTCCGGGGTATTTGAAAATGAATCGTGCCACGCTTGACCTTTGGGTCGGTTTCTTCGTTGCCATCGGCTTGGCGTCCTTGGGGTTCCTGGCGCTCAAAGTGGGCAATCTGGGCAATTCCAGCAACAGCGAAACCTATACGCTGCAAGCTAAGTTCGACAACATCGGCGGTCTCAAGGTGCGCGGCGCAGTGAAGAGTGCTGGCGTGGTGGTCGGGCGTGTTTCCGAGATTAAGTTCGATCCTCAAAATTACGTGGCCGAAGTCGCCATGCAGATCGACAGTCGTTACCAGTTCCCCAAGGACACCTTTGCCACCATCAATACGTCTGGTCTGCTGGGCGAGCAGTACGTGGGCTTTGAGGTCGGCGGCGATCCTGAAATGTTGAAGGCGGGTGAAACCATCAAAAAGACTCAGTCCGCAGTGGTGTTGGAAAAGCTCATCAGCCAGTTCATGTTTAGCAAGGCCTCGGAGCCTTCCACTGGCAAATAAATGGCAATATTGGTGCTCTGCACAAAAGAGGATGGAACTGTGACCTTTCCCCAATTCAAGCCCCTTATTTCATTTGTTTTTTCTACTATTTTTGTGGGGCTGCTGACTGGTTGTGCGACCTCGAATAACCCCCGCGATCCGATTGAGGGATTCAATCGAGCGGTCTTTGCTTTTAATGATGGGCTTGACCGGGCGGTCCTCAAGCCTGTGGCTACGGGGTATGAGGAGGCTGTACCTGCGCCGGCTAAAACTGGCGTGTCCAATTTCTTTGGAAATATTGCCGACGTATTCATCGGTGTGAACAACCTCTTGCAAGGCAAGGTGCGTGACGGCGCCGGCGATTTCGGCCGGTTTGCGGTGAATAGCACCATTGGCGTTCTTGGTTTGATCGATTGGGCCAGTGACATGGGGCTGGAGAAGCATGACGAGGACTTCGGTCAGACGTTTGGCCGCTGGGGCGTTGGTCCCGGTGCCTATGTCATGGTGCCGGTCTATGGACCTCGTACCGCCCGTGACACTGTGGGCTTGGTTGCGGATGTATCCGTTGATCCCGTAGGCAAGATGAGTAACGTACCCGCCCGTAACAGCTTGCTCGTAACCCGTTTGGTCAGTGAGCGCGCTGCGCTTCTGCCGGCGGACAAGGTTATTGAGGAAGCTGCGCTGGATAAATACTCTTACATCCGAGATGCCTATCTCCAACGCCGTCGGAACTTAATCTACGACGGTGCGCCTCCTCACGAAGACGACGACGAATAATCCTCAACCGAAATTAAATTGACGGTCCGAAAAATGAAATTTATGAACAAAGCGATTCTGGCTTCCTTGGCTTCTTTGCTTCTGGCGATTACCGCTTTTGCCGATGACTTAGCCCCCGACGCTCTCGTCCGTAACGTGAGCACCGAAGTTCTGGATATCCTACGCAAGGACAAGGACATTCAAAGCGGTAACACCCGGAAGGCTGCCGACTTGGTGGAAGTGAAGGTACTGCCTCACTTCAATTTTCAGCGCATGACTGCCCAGGCCGTTGGCAAGGAATGGCGCCAAGCCTCCCCTGCTCAGCAAAAGGCCCTGTCTGACGAGTTCCGCACGCTGCTGGTTCGTACTTACTCCAATGCGCTGACCGCCTACAAAAACCAGACCATTGACTTCAAGCCCTTCAAAATGGCGTCTTCCGACACTGACGTTTGGGTGCGTACCGAGGTCAAACAGCCGGGTGCCAAATCCATTGGCATCAACTACGAGTTGGAGAAGACCGCCGCTGGTTGGAAGGTCTACGATGTGGTGATCGCAGATGTGAGCATGGTTACCAGCTACCGCGACCAGTTCCGTCAGGAAATCGCTGCCAATGGTTTGGACGGCTTGATCAAGTCCCTGCAGACAAAGAACAAGTCCTCCGAAGCTGTCGCCAAGAAATGATCCGCGAAGAAGGAAATCGCGCCGTGGTTGAAGGGGCTATGAACCTTTCCTCCGCGACTGCGTTGCTGGAGGCGGGTAAGCAAGCCATCACTCGCTCGGCCCAGGTGTTCGACTTAGAGAAAGTCGCTGAGGTGGATTCAGCCGGGTTGGCGGTTGTATTCGGCTGGATGCGGGCATCCGCCACGGCTGGTCGGCCCTTGCAAATCGTTAATGCCCCTCAAAGCCTCATCAGCATGGCCGACGTTTACGGCGTCGGCGATCTGCTTCCCCTGGCCTGACGGGCCGCGCAAAGCTGCTTTGCCATGACGCCGGCGATTGCCATCCGTCAGGTCACCAAGCGTTACGGTGATCTCCAGGCTTTAGCCGGAGTCGACCTGGAAATCGCTCAAGGTGAATTCTTTGGTCTTCTAGGCCCCAATGGCGCCGGCAAAACCACCCTAATTTCTTCCCTGGCTGGCTTGGTTCGTCCCGATGGCGGAACGCTGGAGGTG
Organism: Rhodocyclaceae bacterium; assembly: GCA_036279515.1. Taxonomy (GTDB): domain Bacteria; phylum Pseudomonadota; class Gammaproteobacteria; order Burkholderiales; family Rhodocyclaceae; genus AWTP1-18. Next base: position 43,672 of record DASUJA010000064.1, read on the forward strand.
ATGGGGCATGATGTCCAACGGGACTATCGCGCCGCTCGGCGTCTGCTGGGCGTTGTGCCCCAGGAACTGGTGTTCGATCCGTTCTTTACCGTTCGCGAAACCCTCCAGTTTCAGTCTGGCTACTTTGGTATTCGCCGTAACGACGACTGGATTGATGAAATCCTCGCCAACCTGGACCTGACCGCCAAAGCTGCATCCGGTATGCGTTCCCTGTCCGGCGGCATGAAACGCCGGGTACTCGTGGCTCAGGCCCTAGTGCACCGGCCTCCGGTGATCGTGTTGGACGAGCCTACTGCCGGCGTGGACGTGGAACTGCGTCAAACCCTGTGGCGTTTCATCCAGCGCCTCAATGACGAAGGCCACACTATCGTTCTTACGACCCATTACCTGGAAGAGGCCGAAGCCCTGTGCGGGCGGATCGCCATGCTCAAGGCCGGCCGTGTCGTTGCCCTGGACAGCACTCGCAACCTGTTGCGTCAATTCTCTGCTCATGCCTTGCGATTGCGCCTCACCGAGTCTTCGATGCTGCCCGCCGATATGGCTGCCCAGGCTGTTCGCAAAGGCGAAGATTGGCTGATTTCCTTCCATGGTTTCGATCAGATCGAACCGCTCTTGGCCCGGATCCGCGCAAGTGGCTGCCTCATTGAGGACATGTCCATTGATCAACCGGATCTGGAAGATGTCTTCGTCAGCGTAATGTCTGAGAGCGAGGGGAGAGGATGATCGGTTTCCTCACCCTGCTGCGCAAGGAGGTGCTGCGTTTCTGGAAGGTGGGCTTTCAGACAGTCGCGGCGCCTATTCTCACGGCCATGCTTTACCTGCTGATCTTCTCTCACGTGCTGGAAGATCATGTGCGGGTTTACGACTCGCTGCCCTATACGGCCTTCCTAGTGCCCGGTTTGGTCATGATGGCAGCACTGCAGAACGCCTTTGCCAACTCATCCTCATCCCTGATTCAGGCCAAGGTAATGGGCAGTGTCGTCTTCATTCTGCTGCCGCCGTTGTCGCCCTTGTCCATGTTCGGCGCTTACGTCATCTCCTCCACTCTGCGCGGCGTTGTCGTTGGTCTCGGGGTGTTGGTCGTCACCATGGTCATGACCTCCCTGCATTTCGTCGCCCCCCTTTGGGTGCTGATCTTCATCCTCCTCGGCGGCGCCATGATGGGTTCCCTGGGCATCCTGGCCGGCCTTTGGGCGGACAAGTTCGATCAGCTGGCGGCCTTCCAGAACTTCATCATCATGCCCCTGACCTTCCTCTCGGGCGTCTTCTATTCGATTCATTCCCTGCCGCCGTTTTGGCAGGCCGTGTCCCATTACAATCCCGTCTTCTACATGATCGACGGCTTCCGCTACGGCTTCTTCGGTGTATCCGACGTGTCCCCCTGGCAAAGCCTTGCCGTCGTATCTGGATGTTTTCTGGCCGTCGCCGCAGTGGCTCTGACCCTGCTCAAGCGCGGCTACAAGCTGAGAGCCTGACCATGCTGGAACCCCAACAAATCGAGACCTGGATTACCCAAGGTCTGCCCTGTGAATTTGCCCACGTGGAGGGCGACGGCCAGCATTTCGAGGCCGTGGTGGTGAGCGCCGAATTCGCCGGCCTCAACCGGGTCAAGCGCCAGCAACGGGTGTTCGACACCGTGCGCGAGCATCTGGCTTCTGGCGTCCTGCACGCCCTCTCCATGAAAACCCTCACCCCCGAAGAATGGGAAGCCAGCCGTGGATAAATTGCTGATCGAAGGGGGCGCGGCCCTCAAGGGCGAAATCGCCATTTCCGGCGCCAAGAACGCCGCCCTGCCGCTGCTGTGCGCCGCCATCCTGACCAAGGAGCCGGTGACCTTCACCAACGTGCCAGACCTTAACGACGTGGGCACCATGCTCAAGCTGTTGGCGCAGATGGGTATCGTCGTCACCCGCGATGGCGACACGGTTACGCTGGACGCCGGCAACCTCAACAACCCAGTGGCGCCCTATGAAATGGTGAAGACCATGCGTGCCGCCATTCTGGTGCTCGGTCCCCTGGTCGCCCGCTGCGGTGAAGCCAAGGTATCCCTGCCCGGCGGCTGCGCCATCGGCGCCCGCCCCGTGGATCAGCACATCAAGGGCCTCCAGGCCATGGGGGCGGAAATCCAGGTGGAGCAGGGCTACGTCCATGCTAAGGCAGCGCATCTGCATGGCGCCCGCCTGTTCACCGACATGGTGACCGTGACCGGCACCGAAAACCTCATCATGGCCGCCTGTCTGGCCGATGGCGAAACCGTCATCGAAAACGCCGCTCGCGAACCCGAGGTCGTCGATTTGGCCAACTGCCTAGTGGCCATGGGCGCCCAGATTTCCGGCGCGGGCACCGACGTGATCCGCATTCGTGGTGTGGAGCGTCTGCACGGCACCCGCCATCGCATCATGCCGGACCGTATCGAGACTGGCACCTACCTCTGCGCGGCTGCCGCCACCGGCGGCGACGTGCGCCTTACCGGCACCTCCGCCGCCTATCTGGACGCGGTGATCGACAAGCTCATGGACGCTGGTTGCGAAGTGGAATGTGGCCGCGACAGCATCCACATCAAAGGCCCACAGCGTCTGAGTGCCGTGTCCCTGCGCACCTCGCCCTATCCCGCATTCCCCACGGACATGCAGGCGCAATTCATGGCCATCAACTGTGTGGCCAACGGCACTTCGGTGATCCGCGAGACGATTTTTGAAAACCGCTTCATGCACGCCGTGGAACTCATCCGCCTTGGCGCCGACATCAAGATCGACGGCAACACCGCGGTGGTGACCGGCGTGCCGCACCTGTCCGGCGCCACCGTGATGGCCACCGACCTGCGCGCTTCAGCCAGTCTGGTAGTGGCGGGGCTTGCCGCCAAGGGCGAGACCCTGATCGATCGCATCTACCACCTGGACCGGGGCTACGAGCACCTTGAAACCAAGCTGGCCGCGCTCGGCGCCAAGGTGCGTCGCGTCAGCTAATGCCCGTTGCTGGGGACGCTCGCCCCGGTACATCCTTCCAAGGCCCGGATTTCCGGGCCTTTCCGGCTAAAATCCAGCCTTTCCCGCTTTGAACGGAGTCCTTTGTGGACGGCATCACCATTGCGCTCTCCAAGGGCCGAATCTTTGAAGAA
>DASUJA010000065.1:0-19987 GCA_036279515.1 Rhodocyclaceae bacterium
TCCTCGACAGTGCGCACCCCGGCCATGCCGTTGCCCACCAATACCAGCTTCAGTTTTTTCATTTCCCATCCTTTCACTGCAACAGCCGCCGGCGGGAAACCGGCGACCCAAAAGCAACAACGGCGTCTCACGTGGATGCGGGAATTCCGCTTGCACGTGGACGCCGTCGTCCGAATTCAGTTTGGGGTCGCCGTTGACCTTGGCTTCTGTTTAGCAACCGCTATGCCACGGGATAGTGGAAGCGCGTAAGCCAGTTGCAGTGCGGATTATGGAGAGATGAGCAGCAGACTGAGTGGACTCGACTGCGCACCGTTAGATGGCGATGAAGCGTGGAAATGCACCACAAGCGGGAGATGCGTTAGCCGTAGCCCGGATGCACTTGCTACACCACTTCCAGTTCAGCCAGATCCCGCGTGCAGTTGCGCAGACGTTCGGCGAGCACGCGGCCCACGTTAATCAACAGTTGGCTGGCCAGATGGGGCGCCTGCAGTTCGAGGATGGCCATATCGTCGCGACGCAACTCATACAGCTCCACGTCGGTCTCGGCGCGAGCATCCGCTGAACGCTCGCCGCCTTGCAGGAAAGCCATTTCACCGAAGATGACGCCGGGCGTGTAGGTGGCGAGCCGCAGCATGGACTTGCCCTCGTCGTCCTTCTTCATCTCTAGCGTAATGTCGCCCGCCGTGACCACGTAGAGAGAATCACCTCGGTCGCCCCGACGGAACAGCAGCTCGCCGGCGGGCAGACTGTGCTTGTGCATGCAGGCTTGCAAGAGGCCCTCAGCTATGGCGTCTCCCACGTCGCGACAGAGGTCCGTTTCCAACAAGCGGAGGCTGCCGCCACGTGTAGCAGGCGGTGCATAGCGGAGGATCAACTCGTTCTCGCAAGCCTCCAGGGCTTGGTCCGTATCCACATGCCAATGGGACACAGGCAGCGTTTGATGTAGCTGGAGATTGTGCAGGGTCTCGCCCATTTCGGAATGAGGAGACACGTATGACAGATGCAGCGTCACGCCGTGCTGCTCCAGGTGCCGGACGTGCTGGGTCAGCAAATGCACCGCGGTTGTATCCAAATGAGTGACGCGACGACAATCGAGCACCAGCCACTGACATTCCTCCGCCAGGGCGTCCATTCGGGCAAAGAGTCGGTCAGCCGACGCGAAATACAAGGGCCCCTGGGCTTCAACGATGGCGATGCGTCCACCCTGCTCTTCCAGTACGCGGGTGCCAGCCTGATCGCGCACGCGGCGCGAACGGTGCGCATGACAGAGGATGACCCGACGCACCACTTCGCGACGATTGTGTTGGAGAAAGAGGACGGTAGAGATCACGGTGCCGATGATCACCGCCTGGATCAGGCCCAGCAGCGTCCCGACCACCGCGACACTGATCAGCACCAGCGCGTTCTCGGTAGCCTGACGACGCACCACGGAGCTCAGTACGCCACGTTCCAGCACAGCCTGGCGCATGGTGCGAACCATTTCGGCATCGATGAGGCCGATGGCGACCAGGATCATGGAAGCACCCAGTACCGATTGAGGCACCAGGCGAAGAGGCTGCGGAAAAGCCAGGATCAGGATGGAGAGTGCGATGTAGGTGGCCTGCACGGCGTAGGTCCGCCCTCCATTGCGAATGACCAGGGCCGAGCGGGAAATGGAAGGCGCGCAAGGCAAGCCGGCAAAGGCGCCGCCCAGGATATTGCCCATACCTTGGGCGAATAGCTGCCTGTCTCCGTTGGCCTTTACCCCTAACAGATTGTCGGCGGAGGAACTGATCAACAGGGTTTCCAAGCTCGCCAACATGGCCAGGGAAAAGGCGGTGGTGAAGGTGAGGCGAAGCACCTCGCTCACCGTGGCCCAGGAAATTGCATTGCCGCCCGTATTCATCGACAGCAGCGGAATCTGAAGCGGGATGGAATCGAAGCTGGGCAGGGTGGGGCCGAGCGCATCGCCTAGCCATGGCCGCAGCAGACTATCGAGCACCACACCGCCTAGAAAGGCGACGACGATGGAAGGCACGTGGGGTAACCAATAGCGACTGGTGCGTCCGATGATAATCGTCAAGACGCCAACGAAAACCACCCATCCATGGGAATGTGGAACGGCGCCATCCGCCGCTATGGCCGGGTGTGCGATAACGGCGCCGAACAAGGTTTTCCCGGCGGAGGCCAGCAGGGTGATCGCGGCGGCGAGAGAGAAGCCGCTGAACACGGGATAGGGAACGTAGGTGATGATGCGGCCCAACTTGAGGACACCGAAGACGGCTTGAAAAGCACCGCTCAACATCAGGCACAGGGAGGCCAGCACGAGAAGAGGAAAGCCCCCGTCAGCCGTCATGCCGGGGAAGGCAGTGAGCGCCCCCACGTAGGCTGCCAGCACGATACTGAGCATGGGGCGGCCACCTGTGCCGACGGCGGGCCGACCGCCGAACAGGACTGCACCAAGATTGGCAAACACCGCTGAGAGAAGCGCCGCGGCGATGCCATGCCACCCGTGCTTGCCGGGGATCAGCAGCAGGGGCGCAAACGCGATCAATCCGTAGTTCAGTTCGGTGGAAAGGCCAGCCACCCAGCCGGTGACACCGGCGAGCATATTGGTCCGAAGATTGCCGCTGCCCGGCACTGCATTGTTACGAATCAAAGACATCGGCCCATGAAAATGTCACGCGAGAATGGGCCGGGATTATTGCAGAAGGAATGCGCGGACGGCACTAGACAAAAGGCTGCCTCCGCGCTGCGGCAGCCTTGACTGACGCAACGTTCAGGCGGCCTTCTTCAACTGCTTGCGATAGAGGAAGTCGAGCACCGCCGCCCGGTATTCGCCGAACTGCTTGTTCTCGGCGAGCACAAGGCGATCACGGGGGCGATCCAACTTCACTTCGAGGATTTCGCCAATGGTGGCGGCGGGGCCGTTGGTCATCATCACGATGCGGTCGGAGAGCAACACAGCTTCATCCACGTCGTGGGTCACCATCACCACCGTGGCGCCGGTCTTGGCCAGGACGGCGTTCATCTCGTCTTGCAGGCTGGCGCGGGTCAGCGCGTCGAGGGCGCCGAAGGGCTCGTCCATCAACAGGATCTTCGGTTCCATGGCGAAGGCGCGGGCGATGCCGACGCGCTGCTTCATGCCGCCGGAGACTTCGTGGGGCAGCTTGTGCATGGCGTGGCCCATGTGCACCATTTCCAGCGCGGCTTCGGTGCGGGCGGTCAGTTTGGCTTTGCCTTCCTTGCGACCGAACACGCGTTCCACGGCGAGGAAGACGTTCTCGAAGCAAGTCATCCAGGGCAGCAGGGAATGGTTCTGGAACACCACGGCCCGCTCGGGGCCGGGGCCGGCGATCTCGCGGCCATCGCAGATCAGCACGCCGCTGGTGGGACGCGTCAGGCCGGCGATCAGGTTGAGCAGGGTGGACTTTCCGCAGCCTGAGTGGCCGATCAGGGAGATGACTTCGCCTTCGCTGATGTTGAGCTGAATGTCGCGCAGGGCGGTGAAGTTGCCCTTCTTGGTGTGAAAGGTCTGGCCGACGCTTTGTACTTGGACGATGGTTTTGCTCATGGGAATTCTCCTTGGGCGGTTCATTCGTCATTCCGGCGAAAGCCGGAATCCAGGGGTCTTTGCGGGCACTTCTGGATCCCGGCTTTCGCCGGGATGACGGAATTTGAAGGTTGTGCTTGTTTGTTCAACGGGTTTCGTAAGAGAAGCGCTTAGCAACGGCGAGCAGCAACTGTTCGAGCAGCAAACCCACGATGCCAATGACGAAGATGGCAATGATGATGTGCTCGACCTTGAGGTTGTTCCACTCGTCCCACACCCAGAAGCCGATGCCGACGCCGCCGGTGAGCATTTCCGCCGCCACGATCACCAGCCAGGCGGTGCCGATGGAAAGGCGAATGCCGGTGAGCATGTAGGGCAGCACGGCGGGGAAGAGGATCTTGGTCACCACCTTGGCTTCGGAAAGATTCAACACACGAGCCACGTTCAGGTAGTCCTGGGGCACGCGGCGCACGCCTTCGGCGGTGTTGAGGATCATGGGCCAGATAGAACAGATGAAGATGGTCCAGGTGGAAGCCGGGTCCGCCTTCTGGAACACCAGCAGACCGATGGGCAGCCAGGCCAGGGGCGACACGGGTCGTAGCAGCGAGATGACGGGGTCGAACATGCGGTGCAGGAACTCGAAGCGGCCCAACGCAAAGCCCATGGGGATGCCGACGAGGGCTGCGATGCCGAAGCCGATGCCGACGCGCTTCAGAGAGGACAGCACGTTCCAGCCGATGCCCTGGTCGTTGGGGCCGTTGCTGTAGAAGGGATCGGAGAAGAGTTTGACGGCCTCGGTCCACACCACGGCGGGCGAAGGAATGGAACCGCCCTTCATGGTGGCAAGCCCCCAGATGCCGATCAGCAGAGCGACGCCGCAGATAGGCGGCACGACCTTGAGCAGGATTTCCTTGGCCCGGTCGGTAGCGGAAATGCCTTCCTCGACGGACACGACGGGCGCGGTATTGATGGGCTTATCGGCAGCGGCGACTTCAGCTGCGGCAACTGCGGTGGACGACACTTGGGGTTCTTCCTTGTCTGCTGGGAGGCTGTTGGGCTTCAGCGCGATTACGGTGCTCATGGCCTGCTCCTTTTTTGAATCAACTGGCTTGAGGAATGACGGGCAGCGACACTTGGACACCGCCGCCCGCTTCCTTCACACACACAAACTTTTCAGCGCCTGTTAGGGAAGCGCTGAATAAGTGATTACCGTTCGGGCTGAGCCTGTCGAAGCCCTCGTGCCACAAGGCTTGCACCTCGACAGCCGGTCCTGAGCTCGTCGAAGGGCTCAGTGCGAACGAACTTGTTCAGTACTTCCTTAGGCGTGAACTTTGAACGACGCCGCGTACTTCTTCGGATCCTTGCCGTCCCACACCACGCCGTCGATCAGCTTGTGGCTGCGCATGTCGCTCTTGGGCAAGGCCACGCCAGCGGCCACGGCGGCCTGCTTGTAGATGTCGATGCGATTCACCTTCTTCGCCACGGCCAGGTAATCGGGATCGTCCTTCAGCAGGCCCCAGCGCTTGTGCTGGGTCATGAACCACATGCCGTCGGAAAGGTAGGGGAAGTTCACCGCGCCGTCGTTGAAGAAGTGCATGCAGTTCTTGTCGTCCCAGCTCTTGCCCAGACCGTTGGAATAGCGGCCCAGCATGCGTTCCAGGATCACGTCCATGTCCGTGTTGATGTAGGACTTCTGCGCCACGGTCTCCGCCGTGATACGGCGATTGGCGAGGGAAGCGTCGATCCACTTGCCGGCTTCCAGCACGGCAGCCGTCATGGCGCGAGCGGTGTTGGGATACTTCTGCACGAAGTCGGCGGTGGTGCCCAGCACCTTTTCCGGATGATCGACCCAGATGTCCTGGGTGGTGACGGCGGTGAAGCCGATCTTGTCCATGATGGCCCGGTTGTTCCAGGGCTCGCCCACGCAGAATCCGTCCATGTTGCCGACGCGCATGTTGGCAACCATTTGCGGAGGCGGGACGGTGATGGTCTTCACGTCCTTCATCGGGTTGATGCCTTGGGCCGCGAGCCAGTAATAGAGCCACATGGCATGAGTGCCAGTGGGGAAGGTCTGGGCGAAGGTGTATTCCCGTTCCTTCTTGGCGATCAGCTTGGCGAGGGACGCGCCGTCGGTGGCGCCCTTGTCCTTGATCTGATTGGAAAGGGTGATGGCCTGACCGTTGTTGTTCAGGTTCATGAGCACGGCCATGTCTTTCTTGGGACCACCGATGCCCATCTGCACGCCATAGACGAGGCCGTAGAGCACGTGGGCCGCATCCAGTTCGCCATTCACCAGCTTGTCGCGCACGGAGGCCCAGGAGGCTTCCTTGCTGGGGATGATCTTGATGCCGTGCTTCTCATCAAACTTCTGCACCGCCGCCATGACGACGGAGGAACAGTCGGTCAGAGGAATGAAGCCAATGCGAACTTCCTTCTTCTCGGGCGCGTCGGAACCTGCAGCCCAGGCGCTCGATCCCACGCCAGGAGGCACGGCGGCCATCAGGCCGGAACCCGCTGCGAGGCCGGCGGCAGAGCGCATGAAGTTCCGGCGGCTATGGTCGAACGGCGGATCTAAGGGTTTGTGTTCCATGGTGCGTACCTCATCACTGGGCTATTCCGAAAAGACAAAAAAAGACGGCGTCACACGCTGAGGGGCAGACTCCGCGAGGAGTACCGCACTTCAACGTGGACGCCGTTGTCCACTCTGATCTCTGATCGCTCGGATCGGCCTCGACCCTTGCTGAGGACTTAACAGCAGGGACTGTGCCAAGCGAGATCAATTCAACGCAACACCTTGACACGAGCGGGTTTCCGCGTGATTGAGCAGGACTTACAAGGGGATGAGCATGAGGATTGATTGCACTTCAACTGTGCATCGGGACGGTGCTACGCACCTTTTAGTCGCCCGGATCCGGGCTACAACGACTGTGGGAGGGCCGCCTCGGCCCGACAACAAGGGTTATGCGGGCACCGATGTCGGGCCGAGGCGGCCCTCCCACAAAAACCGGGGAGTCAGGAGCCCAGTAACTCCGCCATGTCCAACACCTGAACCGCGACCTTGACGACGGTCTGTTTGCGATCCATGGCGAGCTTGCGCAGGGCGTTGTAGGCCTCGTCTTCATCCATGCCCCGGGCCTTCATGAGGATGCCCTTGGCGCGATCGATCACCTTGCGGTCGGCGAGTTTTTGATTGGCTTCGTCCCGCTCCTTGCGCAGGGCCTGGAACTCCTCGAAGCTGGCGAGGGCCACTTCGAGAATGGGCTTGAGCCGCTTTTCGCTGATGCCATCCACCACGTAGGAGGACACGCCGGCCTTGATGGCCTTGCGAATGGTGGCGGAGTCCCGCTTGTTGGACACCATGACCACGGGACGCGGCATGGCCTCGTTCATGGCGGCCAAATGCTCCAGGGTGTCGCGGGAGGGCGAATCGGTGTGGATGAGAATGGCGTCGGGACGCAGCTGCTCAACCTTGGCGGAAAGATCGGTGGCAGTGGGCAATAGGGCCGCCACCTGGTAACCGGCCAAGGCGAGGCCAGCTACCAGTTCGGACGCACGGGTTTCGGAATCGTCGATCACGAGCACGCTTAACATGCATTCAGTTTACACATTAAGCGCGCCGCGCCTCCGTAGATCAGAAGGCGCTGATGAAGCAGACCTACGTCAGTCTTTAACGCCCAACTTTCGCAGCATGTTTTCCAAGGGGCAGAAGCGCGTGAATCCGCTCTGCAACAGATTTGCACCCACGAAGAGGGTGAACCAGAGCCAGCTCGGTTTCGACAAATCGACCGCACCCTGAATGTGGGCAAGAAGCAAAGACAGCAGCACGAAAGAGCCGGCAAAAACGCGAACCCAGCGATTGATGTTCATGGGGAGACCTCCTTAAAAATTATGGGTGGCGGCGATTCATGGCCGCGTAGTACAGCACCGGGATCACCACCAGCGTGAGCACGGTGGACACCAGGATGCCGAAGATGAGGCTGATGGCGAGCCCGTTGAAGATGGGATCGTCGAGGATGAACAAGGCCCCGAGCATGGCGGCCAGCCCGGTCAGCGCAATGGGCTTGGCCCGCACCGCCGCCGAGCGCATCACTGCTTCGGCAAAGGGAATGCCCTCCGCCACCTGCTGCTCGATGAAGTCCACCAACAGAATGGAATTGCGCACGATGATGCCGGCCAAGGCGATCATGCCGATCATGGAAGTGGCGGTGAATTGCGAGCCGAGCAGGGCATGACCGGGCATGACGCCGATGATGGTGAGGGGGATCGGCGCCATGATGATGAGCGGCACCAGATAGCTACCGAACTGGGCCACCACCAGCAAGTAGATCAACACTAGGCCCACTGCATAGGCAGCGCCCATGTCGCGGAAGGTTTCATAGGTGACTTGCCATTCGCCGTCCCACTTCAGCGCGTAGCTGGCGTAGGGGTCGCGGGGCTGGTGAATGAAGTATTGGTCCACGTCCGCAGGCAACTTGGCGCGGATGGCGAACATGCCATAGAGCGGCGAATCCAGCTTGCCGCCCATGTCGCCGGTCACATAAACCACTGGCAGCAAATCCTTGTGATAGATGGTCTGCTCCCGGCGGCTCTTCTTCACCTCCACCAGCTCCGACACGGGCACCAGGGCGCCGCTGCTGGCACGCACGCGCAAGGCCAGCAACTGATCCACCGAGTCCTGCCGCTCGGCGGGCAGCACCACGCGCACGGGAATCTCATACTTGGATTCGCCATCATGAACCGGCGTCACGTCCTCGCCGGCCAGCGCCATGCGCACCACGTCCACGATGTCGCGCTGGGCGACGCCTGCCAATGCGGCCTTGGCTTGGGACACGCGCAGCACGATCTTGTCGGCGGAGGCGTCCACCGTGTCGTCCACACCCACAATATCGGCGGTGCCTTCAAAGGCCTTGCGCACTTCCTTCGCCACGCGGAGCTGACCGTCATAATCAGGGCCGTACACCTCGGCCACGATGGGCGAAAGCACCGGCGGACCAGGAGGCACTTCCACCAATTTGGCGTTGCCGCCGTACTGGCGGGCAATGGCGAGCACCTGCTCGCGGATGGACACAGCGATTTCGTGGCTCTTGCGGCTGCGATGATGCTTGTCCACCAGATTCACCTGGATATCGCCCATCTGCGGCGCAGAGCGCAGGTAGTACTGACGCACCAGACCGTTGAAGTTGATGGGACTGGCGGCGCCCGCATAGGCCTGGTAATCGCGCACCTCGGGCACTTGCGCCACGGCGGCGGACATCTCACGCAGCACGCGAGCGGTCTCTTCCACCGGCGTGCCCACAGGCATGTCGAGGACGATCTGGAATTCGCTCTTGTTGTCGAAGGGCAGCATCTTCAACACCACGAGCTTGAATACGCCGAGGGATACGGAGATGACAATGGCCGCGGCGATGCCGAGCCAGAGCTTGCGGCGATTGCGTGGGCCGCTTGTGCCTTTGGGGCCGAGCAGGGGCGGGAAGATTTTGTGGGTGAGGCGGGAGATGTCGAGGTGCTCGAAGTAAGTCGACACTCGCCCCAACTTCGTCATTCCGGCGGAAGCCGGAATCCAGGAGCCGTTGCCATTTTCGCCATCGCTGGATTCCGGCTTCCGCCGGAATGACGGGGACTCCGATGATGGATGGTGCCTCATCAACTTCAACGCCAACCAAGGCGTCACCACGAAGGCAATGGCAAGCGAAATGAACATCCCCATGGAAGCATTGATCGGGATCGGGCTCATGTACGGCCCCATCAATCCGCTGACGAAAGCCATGGGTAGCAGGGCAGCAATGACGGTGAAGGTGGCGAGAATCGTCGGCCCACCCACCTCATCCACGGCACCGGGAATCAGCTCCAGCAGCGTCTTTTCGGGATAGAGGTTCTGCCAGCGGTGAATGTTTTCCACCACCACGATGGCGTCGTCCACCAGGATGCCGATGGAAAAGATCAGGGCGAACAGGGACACACGATTGAGCGTGAAGCCCCAGGCCCAGGAGGCGAACAGCGTGGCCGCAAGGGTGAGCGTCACCGCCGTTCCGACGATGACGGCTTCGCGTTTGCCCAGGGCGAACAGCACCAGCAACACCACGAAGGAGGTGGCGAACACCAGCTTGCCGATCAGTTTTTGCGCCTTGTCGGTAGCGGTCTCGCCGTAGTTGCGGGTGACGGTGAATTCCACGCCTTCGGGAATCACGGTGCCCTTCAGACCGTTGGCGCGGGCGATCACTGCGTCCGCCACGTCGGCTGCGTTGACGCCTGGCTTTTTGGAAATGGACAGAGTGACGGCGGGACTTTCCGTACACCCTGCTCCGTTCGTGCTGAGCCTGTCGAAGCATGAATGGAATGCATCGCCATGGTCCCGTCCTGCGACAGGCTCAGGACGAACGGTAGCTGCACCACGACCTAATCCATGCCACACGTAGCGACTGGGCTGATCGGGACCGTCGATCACTTTCGCCACATCGGCCACGGTGACGGGGCGACCGTTGGAAACGCCCACCACGAGAGCCTTTACGTCGGCCGCGGATTCAATGTAGGTGCCCGTCTGCACCAGCACTTCGCGGCCGTCGCGGACCAGGCTGCCGGCGGGTTGCGAGGCGTTGGAAAGCTGGAAGGCGTTGCGCAGATCCTGGGCACTGATGCCGTGGGCGTTCATGCGCTCCGTATCGAGGGTGACGCGGATCACGTGACCAGGGCCGCCCAAGGTTTCCACGTCGCGGGTGCCGCCGATGCGCTTGAGTTCGATCTCCGCCGCCCGCGCCACCTGTTGCAACTCGAAGGCGGAAATTTTGTCGTCGGCGGTCCAGAAGGTGAGCGCGACGATGGGCACGTCGTCGATGCCCTTGGGCTTGATGATGGGGGCGCCGACGCCGAGATTGGGCGCGAGCCAATCCTGGTGGGAATGAATGGTGTCGTAGAGCCGCACCAGGGCCGTCTGATTGGGCACACCCACCTGGAACTGCACGGTAATCACCGCCATGCCGGGACGGGACACGGAGAACACATGGTCGATGCCCGCCATGCGCGACAGCACCTGCTCCGCAGGCCGCGCCACCAGGCTTTCCACGTCCTTGGCCGAGGCGCCGGGGAATGGCACCAGCACGTTGGCCATGGTCACGTCGATCTGAGGTTCCTCTTCCCGCGGCGTGATGAGGGTGGCGAAGATGCCCGCCAGCAGCGCCACGATGGCGATCAGCGGCGTGAGTGAGTTGCGCAGAAAGAAGGCGGAGATGCGGCCGGAGATACCCATTGCGTTCGTCGTGTGTCGGTAGTTGGAGTTACCTAAATCGGCAGGAAGGGGCCGGATGGAAAATCCGGCCCTCGCCCGGCTATTTGTCTTTCAGCTTCATGATGCCCATGGCGCCCATGAGCACCTTCTCGTAGATGGGCTCGGACGTGCCCTTCTTCATCTTGTGCATGAAGTACTTTTCAAAGGCCACCTTGGCGAGATGCACCCACTTGCCTTCGGAAAACCAATTCACGTTGCGCGGTGGAATCTGTGGCAGGGCCACGAAGGCCACGCCCGTATCGCCGAAGTCCGCGAGACACACCGCGTTCCACGTGGCCTTACGTTCGGGGGCTTTGCCATCCAGGGCGGCGCGGATGTTGTGGGCCGTTGCCGTCACCATGGACTCGATCATGTAGCCAGTCTTCGGCGCACCTACGGGAATCGGCGTGGCTTCCACCGGAGGAATGGCAACGCAAACGCCCACCGCATAGACGTTGGGATACTTGGGATTGCGCTGGTATTCGTCGATCAGCACGAAGCCCCGTGGATTGACCAGTCCTTCGATGCCGAACACGGCATCCACGCCCTTGAAGGCGGGCAGCATCATGGAGTACTTGAAGTCGAGCACGTGCTCCTTCTTAGGCGTGCCGTCGTCGTTGTGCTCGGTGACGTACATCTTGCCCGCTTCGATCTTGGTGGTCTTGGCGTTGCAGATCCACTTGATGTGGCGCTCGCGCATGGCAGATTCCATCAGGCCCTTGGAGTCGCCCACGCCGCCCAGGCCCAGATGGCCCACGTAGGGTTCGGCGGTGACGAAGGTCATGGGCACCTTGTCCCGGATGCGGCGCTTGCGCAGGTCCGCATCCATGATGAAGGCGAACTCGTAAGCCGGGCCGTAGCAGGAAGCTCCCTGCACCGCGCCCACCACCGCCGGCCCCGGCGCCTCCACGAAGGATTCCCACGCCGTCTGGGCGGTCTGGGCGTGGTCCACGTGACAGATCGATTGGGTGTAGCCGTCGGGGCCGAGACCTTCGATTTCATCGAAGGCCAGCTTGGGTCCGGTGGCCACGATCAGATAGTCGTAATCCACCATCTCGCCGCTGCCCGTCTCCACTTGGTTGCGCTCAGGATGCACCCGCTTTGCGCCGGTGGTGATGCAAGCGATGCCGCGCTTGGCCAGCAAAGGCTCCACCTCCAGCTCGATGTCGTCCCGTTGCCGCCACTTCACCGCCACCCAGGGATTGGAAGGTACGAAGTGAAACTTGGGGTTGTTGGTGATGACCGTGATGCGATCTTCCTTCCGCGCCAACTGGTGCATCTCGTAGGCCATTGGCATTCCACCAATACCTGCGCCGATGATGACGATGTGAGCCATGGTGCCTCTCCTCCTTATGGTTTTGTGGGTGCTGCAAATGGCTTGCTTGCGCCGACTTCAGGAAACGTTGATTAAGCGAATTCCGTTCGGGCTGAGCCCTTCGGCGAGCTCAGGACAGGCCTGTCGAAGCCCTTGTGCCACAGGGCTGTACTGCGGGGCTGTACTGCGGGCTTGTTCAGCGCATCCTCACTCAGCTTCACTACGGCTTGGCGTTTTTTCTGGCCTCCATGCCGGCTTGAATCGGGTCCAGAGCAACCTGCTCGCCGGCGCTGATGCCGGCCAACACTTCGTAACCCTCGGCACTGGTTTCGCCCAGGCGCACTTGGCGCAGGTGGGGAGCACCTTGCGTGTCGAGTACGTAGACCAGGGTCACTTCGCCACGACGCACCACGGCGGCGGCGGGAACCAGCAGTTTCTTGGTCTGGCCCATGAGCAGATGCAGGCGCGCATAGGCGCCGGGGAGCACGTCTGTGGTGCCGTCCGGCAACTGGGCGCGCACGGTGGCAGTGTGGGTGCGAGCATCGGCGGTGGGCAGCACTTCCACATGCACTGCGTCGATCCAGCGCCCGGTGTCGGTGAACTCGATGCGCGCTTTCAGGCTTCCCTTCAACGCCGACACCTGCTGTTGCGGCAAGGCTGCTGTGACCCGCAGGCTGCGGGGATCGAACACAGTGAGGATGGGCTTGCCCGGCACCGCCATGTCGCCCGCTTGGGCGAGTCGTTCGCCCACCACGCCGGAGATCGGCGCCACCAGAGTGCCGTGGGATGCGCCCACGCCGGCCTGATCGGCCAGGGCCTTGGCAGACAGGTAATCGGCCTCGGCCTTGTCCATGGCGGCGGGACTGACGAACTTCTTTTCCAACAGGCTCTTGGTGCGGTCCCGCTGGGATTGGGCCTGGATCAACTGGGCACGGGCCGCAGCCTCGGCCTGGGCGGCTTCGCGGGAATCGATGCGCGCCAGCACCTGACCGGCCTTCACGCGATCACCGGCATCCACCCGCATCTCCAGCACCCGCCCGGTCACCTGGGGTGCCAGGGTGGCCTGACGCACCGCTTCCACCGTGGCGTCGGCAACGATGCTGGCAGCGGTTTCGGTCATTTGAACGCGTTGGGAACGGGGGGCGTCGGCGGCATGGGCCGCACTCGCGGAAAGAGCGACGGTCAGCAGCGACAACACGAAAGTCTGAATCTTGGGAACGGCCATATCTTGGTTCGTCCGAACGAGTAGATGAGATTGTCAATAAGTATATTCTAATGAACAAATTTGCAGGCAATGCTTTCTCGCGGAACAGCTCAGCCATCACTACTGTATGGTTCAGCAATCAACTCCCCGCCATACGCATCTACTGTGAATAGCCCAAACACCCCGCTCCCATTACCCCATCCTTCCCCCGAGCTGCCTCCTTATCCAGGATTGCGCCTGGAGCAGGTTCATCTGTGCGCCACGCCAGAGGCGGTCGAGGCCGCCCTGCCCCATCTGCTAGCAGTGGATTCACTGGGTTTCGATACGGAATCCAAGCCCACGTTCCGCAAGGGCGAAGAATCCACGGGACCGCACCTGCTGCAACTGGCGAATGACAAGCAAGCGTGGCTCATTCCCCTAGGCGGCCCCTTGGGACGAGAGCTGGCGCCCCTGCTGAAGCCGCTGCTGGAATCGGAGCAGGTACTCAAGGTGGGCTTCGGTCTCAAGGACGATGTGAAGCGGATGGCCGGCAAGTTCGGCATCGAGTTGAAGGGCGTGGTCGATCTCTCCGTCGCCCTGCGCGGCATCCAGCGCCACGACTTCGGCGCCAAGAGCGCTGTGGCCTACTTTTTCGGTCAGGCCCTGCGCAAATCGAAAAAGGTGTCCACCACCAATTGGGCGCGGCTGCCCTATTCGCCGGCGCAAATGCTCTACGCCGCCGACGACGCCCAGGTGGCGCTCAAGGTCTATCGAGAGTGGCTGCGGCGCAAGGCAGAGGGCACGCTCCCCGTCGCAGCGCCCGCCCCCGCAAGGAAGCCGCGCCCCAGCATCGCCCTGATCGGCATGCCCGGTGTCGGCAAGAGCACCGTGGGGCACTGGCTGGCGGAACGGCTGGGCTTGGCATTCATCGACACGGATCGGCTCATTGAGGCGCTGGCTGGGCAATCGCTCCAGCAGATCATCGATAGCGAAGGCGTGGCGCGGCTGCTGGAGCTGGAAAACCGCGTCCTAGGCGAACTGGACGAGACGCCCGCCGTCATCTCCACCGGCGGCAGCGCCGTGTATTGCGTCGAAGGCATGGCGCATCTACGCACCATCGCCACCGTGGTTCATCTTCAATGCGATTTGCCCGAACTGCTGAACCGCATCCCCAACCGGGGGCAGCGCGGCATCGTCATGGCGCCGGGGCAGCCCCTGGAAGCCTTGTTCGCCGAACGGGAACCGCTCTATCGCAAGTACACGAGGATCGTGGTGGCTACCCAGAGCAAAACACCCGAAGCGGTGGGCGAGGAAGTGTTGCAACGGATTGGCAGGCGGCGAGCCGCTGAATAGATCGTCCCCGCGAGGACGCATGCTGTCGGGATGAATGTCGCGACGGTGAAATCGAAATTGACGCCGTCACCCCGGCGAAGGCGCCCCGCAGGAAGTGCCCTCGACGTGGCCTTGGGCCATGGGGTGCCGGGGTCCAGGAAGGGCCGCAAGAACCCCTGGATCCCGGCTTTCGCCCACTGCTGTCCGGGATAAATCGGTTCACCCGAAAAACGGTAGTAAGGCGTCATCCCCGCGCAGGCGCACTGCTGTCCGGGATAATTTTCGAGAATCTTCCGGGGCTCAGGCAGGTACTGCGATGCGGGCTTTGCAGCTTGGCACAGACTCAAAACGACACAGGTTCGATTAGTGCGCCAGCCATAAAATTTCGTCATTCCGGCGAAAGCCCACTGCTGTCCGGAATAAATATCGCGACGGTGAAACCGAAGTGAAGTCGTCATCCCGGCGAACGCCGGGATCCAGGACGGGTCGCAAGAACCCCTGGATTCCGGCCTTCGCCGGACTGACGAAGTTTTATGGCTAGCCTCCAAATCGAATGCCGCCACAGTTTTGAGTCCATTCGCAGCAGCAAAGGCCTAATCGCTATACCTGCCTGCATTTTCGGAAGGTTCTCAAAAATTGTTCTGGACAGTAGTGGGCGAAAGCCGGAATCCAGCGGTTCTTGCGGCCCCTCCTGGATCCCGGCTTTCGCCGGGATGACGGCTCGCTATCGTTTTTTCGCGGGTGTTTATCCCGGACAGCAATGCGTCTTCGCGGGGATGACGGGGTTGGTGTCATTTGGGGCGTGCCCAATCTATCCCGGACAGCAGTGCGCACAGGCGGGGATCCATGCGTAGGCCGCAAAAACCTGGATTCCCGCTCGGGCGAAGCCCGGCCAGTCCTGAGCTTGTCGAAGGGCGGGAATGACGATAGTTTTACGGTTGGACATCAAATCGAGCCGCGTCATAGTTTTGAGTCTTTTCACGCCCGTAAGGCCCGAATCGTTGTATCTGCCTGCGCTTCCGGAAGCCCAAAAAAATATCCCGGACAGCAGTGGGCTTTCGCCGGGGTGGCGACTTCAAACATTTGCGGACAGAGTCAGACAGGTATTGCGAAAAAGGGAAAGGGCTGCGGTTCAGTTCAGCTTCGCCCCCTGCCCCAGCCGCTCAAGGAACGCACGCCCTTCCTCATGCCCTAACGCCGCCGCTTGGCGCAACCAACGCAGAGCCAGCCTCAGATTGCGCGGCACCGCTGTGCCGCTGCCTTTGTAGTAGAGCGTGCCCAGTTCGTACTGGGCGTTGGCTTCGCCTTGGGCTGCGGCGCGGCGGAAGTGCTTGGCGGCGGCGCGGGCGTCGCGTTTGACGCCTTGGCCGTGGAGCAGGCAGAAGCCGACGCAATAGAGAACGTAGGCGTCTTCGTGCTGGGCCAAGGCTTGTTCGTACCAGCGCCAGGCTTCCCGATAGTTTTGCTCGACGCCTTGGCCTTCGTAGTAGAGGTCGCCCAGGGCAACCTTGGCGTCGAAGAGGGTGATGGCGCGGCGGAACCAGAGCACCGCTTGGGCCGCATCCACTTCCATGCCCCACCCGTGGCGGTAGCACTCGCCGAGGCGGAAGGCGGCGCGGCGGTGGCCCAGTTCGCCGGCCTTGCGATAGAGCGCGGCGGCTTTTTCTGCATCGGGCGGCACGCCGTCGCCTTGCATGAAGGCTTCGGCCCGGGCGAACCAGTAGCGCTCCAGCTCGCCTAGCGCGGGCTTCCAGCCGGCTTCGGCGGCGGCGCGCAGCAGCTCTTCCCCCCGCGCCAGATTGATGTGGGCGCCGATACCGTGCAGGTAGCAGCGACCCAGTTCGGCTTGGGCGTGGACGTCGCCGGCAGCGGCGGCGAGGCGATAGCACTCCACGGCAGCGGCTACGTCGGGCTTCACGCCTTCGCCGTGTTCCAGGCAATCGCCCAACCAAACTTGCGCGGAGACGTCGCCCGCATCGGCGGCGCGGCGATACCAATCCAGCGCCCGGTCTTTGTCCTCGGCGACGCCTTCGCCCCAGCGGTAGCAGTGGCCCAGTTTGATCTGGGCCTTGGCGTGACCTTGTTCGGCGGCTTCGCGATAGAGAGCCTCGGCCTCTTCCATGTCCTGGGGCAGGCCGCCATGGCCGAAGGCGTAGAACTCCGCCAATGCAAATTGGGCTTCCCTGTGGCCGCGTTTGGCGGCACGGCGATACCAGGATTGGGCCAGATCCAAATCTTTTTGAAAGCCATGGCCCAGGGCGTAGCACTGGCCAAGGAAGAACATGCCGCCGGGAATGCGCGCCCGCGCCGCCTGGGCAAAGTAGCGCACGGCGGTAGCCACGTCCTGGGGCACGCCTTCGCCGGAGTAGAGGCAGAGGCCCAGACAGTAGCGGGCGTTGTCGATGCCCTGTGCCGCCGCCAAGGTCCATAGGCGCGCGGCCTCGGCCCGGTCTTCGGCCACTCCGCGCCCAAAGAAGCGGCAGCGGCCCATGAGATCCCAAGCTTGGGGCTCGCCCTGATCGGAGGCGGCCTGAAGCCAACGGGCGGCAATAGTGAAGTCGATATTCCCCGCTTCGCCGAAGTACCAGAGCCGGCCCAGCCAGTACTGGGCCTCGCGGATGCCCTTGGCGGCCACGGTCTCCAGCAGTGCTTGAGCGGCTGCGGGATCGGCTTCCAGGCCGTCGCCCCGCAACAGGCACAGGGCCAGCCAGGTCTGGCCGCGCGGGTCATCCCGATCTGCGGCGGAGCGGAACAGGCGGGCGGCTTCGACCGGGTCCTTGGGCATGCCCATGCCCTGGTAGAGCAGCCAGCCCAGCACCGCCTCGCCGGCGCCGCACTGGGCCTCGGCGCTGCGAGAGGCCCAGTTGATGGCGTGGGAGGCAGACTTCTTCACGCCCTGCCCAATCGCCCAGCGCCAGGCGTACTCGGCCTGGGCGCGGGCATTGCCGGCTTCGGCCATGCGCGCCAGCTCGGTAACGGGCATATCCCGCCAAAACTCATCCTCCGGCCCGAGCAAGGCCAAAGCCTGGGCGGCGCCCCGCACCACGAGCCGGCTATCGAGAGCTTCGCGCAGGAGGCCGAGGGCTAGGGAGGAGGTATGGGGAATCAGGGAGGACATGGCGCAAAAAGCCGGGATTCGGGTATCTGGGAAAGCCTATAGCTTTATCCACAATTTCTGTGGATAACCGTGTGAATAGAACCCGGTTGATTTACCTAAACCGGCTTTCCTGCTGGGTTTTTCTCAAACCGACCCAAAACCGAGCAGAAAATCGACTTCCTTTATTTTCAATTGTTTAGCGTGTGCGCCTGCCAACAGAGCGGGTTTCACGCGGGGTGATTCAGAGGTTTCACGATGGCCTGAAAAATAGGGTTGCAGCGGTGGAAAACTTTTGGCATGGCCTACCACAAGGAACCACGGAGATACGCCTATAACTTTAGATGTAGGGATATCCCGATGCGCAAGGCGAATTTATGGGCCGCGCTAGAATGCCGCCCGCTTCCGCAGGCGTTTTCGGCGCCTCGGCTTCCCCCTACGACTTTCTCTGCCCCTTTTCATGTCTCAGGACGTTTTCACCGTCAGCGAACTCAACCGTCGGGCCCGTATGGCCTTGGAACGGGCGATTCCCCTTTGCTGGGTGGCGGGCGAAGTATCCAATCTGACCCGGGCGGCTTCCGGCCACATCTACTTCACCTTGAAGGACGAAGGCGCCCAGGTGCGCTGCGTGATGTTCCGCTCCCGCGCCCAGTTGCTGCCCTGGAAGCTGGAAAACGGCCAGCAGGTGGAAGCCCGCTGTCTGGCCGGGCTGTACGAACCCCGCGGCGACTTCCAGCTCAATGTGGAAGCCATGCGCCGGGGCGGCCTGGGCCGGCTGTTCGAGGCCTATGCCCGACTCAGGGAAAGGCTGGAGCGGGAAGGCCTGTTCGATCCGGAACGCAAGCGCGACCTGCCCATCTACCCCCGCGCCATCGGCATCGTCAGCTCGCCCCAGGCTGCGGCCCTACGCGACATCCTGGTGGCGCTGAAACGCCGGGCGCCCCATGTGCCGCTGATCCTTTACCCGACGCCCGTCCAGGGCGACGGGGCCGGCGAACGCATCGCTGCGGCCATTGACACCGCCTCAGCCCGCGCCGAATGCGACGTGCTGATCGCGGCCCGAGGCGGCGGCAGCATCGAGGATTTGTGGGCCTTCAATGAAGAGGTCGTGGCTCGGGCCATCGTCGCCACCTCAATGCCGGTGGTGGTGGGCGTGGGCCACGAAACCGATGTGACCATCGCCGACTTTGCCGCCGACCTGCGCGCCGCCACGCCCACCGCCGCTGCCGAGCTGGCCTCCGCCGGCTGGCACGCCGCCGCCCAGGAACTGGAAAGCCTGCGCGCCGCCCTCGCCGCCGCCATGGAATGGCGCCTCAACAACCTGATGCAGCGCCTGGACTGGGCCGCCCGCCGCCTGATCCACCCGGCCCAGCGCCTCGCCCGCCTGCGACAGCAGTTGGCCCACCTGCAAACCCGGCTCAAGGCCGCCGGCCGCCAGGGCCTGAATCGCATCGAGAACCGCCTCGCCGGCCTGCGTCTTCGCGTCTCCCGCGCCCGCCCGGATTTCCGCGCCCGCTCGCAACGGGTGGATCGGCTGGGTCTGCGCCTGCGCGATGCCATGAAGCAAAACATCTCCCAACAGAACCGCCACCTGGATCGCCTCGGCGCCTCCCTCGCGGCGCTCAATCCCGAGGCCACCCTGGCCCGCGGCTACAGCATCGTCCGCGACGAATCCGGCGCCCTGGTCACCTCCGCCGCCCAGCTCAACCCCGGCGGCAAAGTGCAACTGCGCTTTGCCCATGGCAGCGCATCGGGCCGCATCGAGCAAGTCGATACGGCTACTGCCCCCTCTCAAAGCGATTGAATTCTTCCATCAAAGCCATAGTCATTACGCGGTTGTCTTGACCACCTGCACCGCCTACACTCCAGGGCCGGCAAGGTTCAGGCTCACGCCCTAGGCCTTTCGATTACTCCCGGATGCGGGGCGCCCAACGGACGCCGTAACGCTTCCGCGCAATCCTTCCAATAAACCCACCAATCCCAGGAGATTTCATCATGGCATTCACTCTGCCCCCCCTGCCCTTCGCCCAAGACGCGCTGGCTCCCCACATGTCCGCCGAGACCTTCGAGTACCACTACGGCAAGCACCACGCTGCCTACGTGACCAACCTGAACAACCTGATCGCCGACACCGAATACGAAAACCTGCCCCTGGAAGACATCTTCAAGAAGGCCCCCGCCGGCGGCATCTACAACAACGCCGCCCAAGTGTGGAACCACACCTTCTTCTGGTCCTGCCTGAAGCCCCAAGGCGGCGGCGCCCCCACCGG
>DASUJA010000066.1:0-27730 GCA_036279515.1 Rhodocyclaceae bacterium
GTGCCCGATGTGGCCCACAAGTTCGACTACCGGCCCATGGCGGCGGAAATGCAGCAGGAGTTCGCCGGCCTCAAATCGGTGATCGTGGTGGGCGAGCCGGGTGCCGGCCAATTGGCCCACAGCAACCTGATGGAGCGTGCGGGTGACGACGCGGCCATTGCTGCCGCCTTGGCGACTGCTCAATTCACGGCCGAGGACGTGGCCACCATGTTGCTCTCGGGCGGTACCACGTCCCTCTCCAAACTGATTCCGCGCACCCACCAGGACTACGTGCTCAATGCCCGGCTCTGCGGCAAGGCGGCTGGATTCGACGAAAACACAGTGTTCATGGCCATCCTGCCCCTGGGCCACAACTACAACTTGGCATCGCCGGGCATTCTCGGCGTCTTCTATTACGGCGGCACCGTGGTGCTGGCGCCTTCCACCGACACGGCGGAAATTTTCGGCCTGGTGGAAAAGGAAAAAGTGTCGGTGGTCGCCTCGGTGGTGCCGCTGATTTCCGCCTGGCTCAATTCTCCCGATGCAGATCGCTTCGACACCTCGTCCCTCAAAGTGGTGCAGAACGGCGGTGCCCGGCTGGCGCCCGAACTGCGCCAGCGCATGATGGCCCGCTTCGGCTGCAAGCCCCAGGAAATCTACGGCACGGCGGAAGGCCTGATCAACATGACCCGTCTCGACGACCCGGAAGACCTGCTGCTCAACAGTTCCGGCAGCCCGGTCTGCGACGCGGACGAGATCAAGGTGGTGGATGACTTCGGCAAGGAAGTGCCCGATGGCGAAGCCGGCGAGCTGCTGACCCGCGGCCCCTACACCATCCGCGGCTACTACCTGGCACCGGAAAAGAATGCAGAAGCCTTCACCGACGACGGCTTCTATCGCATGGGCGACATCGTGCGCAAACAGGGCCGAAACATCTACACCGAGGGCCGGCGCAAGGATCTGATCAATCGCGGCGGCGAGAAGATCAGTTGCGAAGAGGTGGAGAACTTCATCCTCATGCACCCGGCGGTGAAGTCAGTGAGCCTGGTGGCCATGCCCGATCCGGTGTTCGGCGAAAAAGCCTGCGCCTTCGTCATGACCAACGACGGCGCCCACTTGAGCTTTGAAGAGCTGA
Source organism: Rhodocyclaceae bacterium (assembly GCA_036279515.1). Taxonomy (GTDB): domain Bacteria; phylum Pseudomonadota; class Gammaproteobacteria; order Burkholderiales; family Rhodocyclaceae; genus AWTP1-18. The sequence continues at coordinate 1,115 of DASUJA010000066.1, forward strand.
TTGCCTTCCTCAAGAGCCAGAAGATCGCCAGCTTCAAGCTGCCGGAACGGCTGGAGGTGGTTGAGCAGTTCCCCCTCAGCCCCGTGGGCAAGATCCTCAAGCGCCAGCTTCGCGACCAGATCGCCACCAAGATCGAACAGGAGAGGGCCGCCGCTTGAGGCGGGGAAAAACCATGAGCGATTCACAACCTCAAATCCAGCGCGCGGCCAATCTTGCCCGCCTGTTCAATCCGCGCAAGATCGCAGTGGTGGGCGCCTCCACCGACGCAGCCAAGGCAGGTAGCCAAGCTTTGCAAACGCTCAGCGGCTTTCCCGGCGAGCTGATGGCAGTCAATCCCAAGGCCAAGGAAATTCTCGGTTTTCCCTGCTACCCCTCGGTGGCGGATCTGCCCGAAGGCGTGGATCTGGCGGTGCTGGCCATTCCTGCGGAGTTCTGTATCCAGGCGGCGGAAGACGCGGCCAAGCGCGGCGTGGGCGGTATCTTCATCATCTCGGGCGGTTTTGGTGAAACCGGCGAAGCGGGTGCCAAGCTGCAAGCCCGGCTGGCAGATGTTTGCCAGCGGACAGGTTTGCGTTTGCTGGGACCCAACACCTCGGGCTTCATCAACCCCCACGCCCACTGTGTTGCGTCCTTCGTGCCCGGTGTGGATCAGCTGCCGGCCGGGTCTGTGGCCGTGGTCGCCCAGTCGGGCGGTGTGAATTTGACCGTGAGTTTCCTCGTCGCTCAATGCGGCGGCGGCATCTCCCTGGCCGTGGGCCTGGGCAACGCGGTGGACGTCAGCGCCGCCGACATGCTGCCGCTGTTGGCGGATGATCCCAACACGAAGGCCATCGCCCTCCATCTCGAAGGCGTGCCCAACGGCCGCGCACTCTACGACGCCGTGCGCTACGCCAGCCAACGGAAGCCCGTGGTGGCACTGGTGGCAGGCAAGAACGACATCGGCGAATTCGCTGTGTCCCATACCGGCAACTTGATGGGTTCCCATCAGCGCACCGTGTCGGCCCTGGCCCAAGCGGGTGCCGTGGTGGTGGAGCGGACCGAAGACCTGGCGCAGGCCGCTGTGGTGTTGGCCCAAGGGCGTCTGCCGGCCAAGGCCGAACCCGGCGTTGCGCTGGTCACCGGCCAAGCCGGCCCCGGTCTGCTGATCGTGGATGGACTCAAGAGTGCCGGCGTGAAAGTGCCGGAACTGGACGCCGCCACCCAGGCCCGCATCCAGGGGCTGCTGCCGCCCATGACCTTCATCAAGAACCCGGTGGACACGGGCCGTCCCGGTCCCGGCTTTCCCGCCATCGTCGAAGCCGTGGCCGAGGCGGATGAGGTGGACGCCGTGCTGGTCTATTCCCTCAGCGAGCCCTCGGTGCTGAATCCCCTCACGGCCCTGACGCCTGCGCAGACCAAGACCGGCAAGCCCGTGATTCTCGGTACTCAAGGCGTGTTCGACGAGATTCGCGCCACCCTTGCTGCCTTGAATGCCGAAGGCATTTCTGCCGTGACGAGTCCCGAGCGGCTGGTGCTGGCCGGATGTGCGTTGGCAGCCGATTCCCGTCAGCAGTGGCGCTTGGCCCAAAGCGGCCCTGTCGTTGCAGCGTGCGCCACGGCGCCCGCCGAGACCGGCGTCTTCGATGAGGACCGGGCCAAGGCGCTGCTCGCCGGTTACGGCATTCACAGCCCGAAACGCCGGATGTGCACCAGTACCGAACAGGTGTTGGCCGAGTTCAAAGCCATGACTGCGCCGGTGGTACTGAAGATCGCCGCCAGCGACGTGCCCCACAAAACCGAAGTGGGCGGCGTCCATCTCAACCTTCGTAGCGAAGCCCAGGTGCAGTCTGCCTTGGCGGCCATTGCAAAGATTCCGACCCAGGATCCGGGCAAGGTGCTGATCGAGGAAATGGCGGCCGACGGTGTGGAGTTGATCGTCGGCGGCGTGCGCGATGCCTCCTGGGGGCCGCTGGTCGTGGTGGGCCTCGGCGGCGTAATGGCCGAAGCCATGGCCGACAGTGCCGTACGTCTGGTGCCCGTGAGCGAGACCGACGTGAGCGAAATGCTCGACGGCCTGCGGGGAAGGGCGCTGCTCGACGGCTTCCGCCATCTGCCTCGCTGTGATCGAACTGCCATCGCCCAGGCGGTGCAAGGCATCAGTCGTTTGCTGTTGGAACACCCGGAAATCGCTGAAGTGGAAATCAATCCCCTGCGCGTCAATGGATCTGGCGCGCAAGCGCTAGATGCCCTGGTCGTGTTGAAAAAATAGAAGGCCCCTTCGACAGAGAGTCGAAACCCTACCGAGTCACTTAGGAGACAAACATGAAAATCAAGATCATCGGCGCCGGCCCTGCCGGCTTGTACTTCGCGGCCCTGATGAAGCGCCACGACCCGAGCCACGAGATCACCCTCTACGAACGCAGCCGCCGTGATGCCACCTGGGGCTTCGGCGTGGTGTTCTCGGATCGCGCTCTGGAGTTCCTGCGGGCGGACGACGAAGAGCTGTATCAGTACCTGACGCCTCACATGGAAACCTGGCCCGACCTGACCATCCAGGTCAATGACACTCGGATTCCCATCAGCGGCAACGGCTTTGCCGCTACGGGCCGCCTGGAGATGTTGTCGCTGATGTATGCCTACGTGGAAAAACTGGGTATCAAGATCGAGTTCCAGACCGAGATCAACTCGCTCGATCAAGTGAAGGATGCGGACCTGATCGTCGGTGCCAATGGCGCCTTCTCCTGGGTACGCGCCGAGAACGAGGACAAGTTCGGCACCACCTACGATTGGCGGCCCAATCGCTTCATGTGGTACGGCACCAGCAAGGTGTTCGACAGCCTGTCCCTCACTTTCCGCGAGACCGACCAGGGCGTGTTCTGTGCCCACCACTATCGCTACAGTCCCACCATGAGTACCTTCCTGGTGGAAGTGGAAGACGAAACCTGGAAGCGCGTGGGCTTCGAACACATGAGTCCTGAGGAAACCATCCGCTATTGCGAGAACGTGTTCGCCAAGGATCTGGACGGCCATCCGATCATTTCCAACAACTCCTATTGGCGCCAGTTTCCCGCGATCTGGAACGAGCGCTGGAGCTTCGACAACGTGGTGCTGATGGGCGACGCCCTGCGCACCGCGCACTTCTCCATCGGTTCCGGCACCCGTCTCGCCATGGAAGACTCGGTTGCGCTATTCAAGGCCTTCAAGGCCAAGGGCAATGACGTGAAGGCGGCGCTGGCCTACTTCCAGGAACTGCGCCTGCCCCCCATGAAGAAGATCTGGGACGCCGCCAACATCAGCCTGCGCTGGTACGAGAGCATGGACGAAAAGGTGAAGATCATGACCCCGGTCGAATTCGCCTACAGCTACATGACCCGCACCGGTCGCGTGGACCACGCCGAGGTCAAGCGCCGCGATCCAGGTTTGGCCGAGGCTTACGAGAAACTGCATCCGGAAGTCGTCAAGGTGGCCTGAGGCAGGCCAATCGAGACTTCCTCACTCGGCGGCTCTGATGGGATGGGTAAAGCTCGCATAGTGACCACCGTCATTCCGGCGAAAGCCGGAATCCAGGGAGCGTCCGAACTGGACACCGGCTTCCGCCGGTGTGACGGGGACCGAGTGGCGACCTCTCTTCGTAACGCATGGAAGCTCTTGCTACGGAGCGACCCTCCCGTTCCGCCGAGCCGCTGATGTGATGCGGGAAATGGGGAAGTCCGGGCCTGCTGTCTGAGCGGCTCTGCCGCGAGTTTGCAGGCCTGGCCATTTCCTGCTTCGCAGCAGCGGGTAGCCCGAAGGGCCGAGGTGGCCGGGGCTGCTTCTTTGCCTACTTTCTTGCAGAAGCAAGAAAGTAGGTCGCCCGCCGGGGCGAACCCCCGGCGCGGACTTCGTTATGCGGGCGCTGTTTGAATAGTGCGTTCACCCTTCGATACCTCAGGGCGAACGGAGAGATGGCGTGGATCCCCGCCTGCGCGGGGATGACGATAGTTTGATGGACGGTGCTTCGTGGGCTGTCCTTCGACTTTGGCACTTCGCGCCTGCGCCGCGTAGCAAGTCCCTGTGGGACGCTCAGGACGAACGGTGTGGGCAAACTGCCAGCAATCTCACGAGGAACAGCTCACACAAATATGCCGCTGCTCCTCTTCCGGCGGCACCGCATAAGCCTCCATCCCCGCCTGCTCCTCAAACGGCCGACTCAGCACCTGCGTTAGCCGCGCCATTTCGCTCATATCCCCGACCTGTGCTTTCTCAATCGCCGCTTGTGCCAAGTGATTGCGCAACACGTAGCGGGGATTCACGGCATTCATGCGCGCGGCCCTGTCCGCATCATCAACATTGCCTTCGCTGCGCAAACGCACGCGATAGTTGGAAACCCAGGCGTCGAACGCTTCCAACTCCAGCACGTCCTCTCGCACGCCGACGGCTGGCCCATCATCACCGGCGTGCACCTTCGCCAAATTGCGGAAGGTGTTGGTGAAGTCCGCCGAGCTTCGGTGCATCACGCCCAGCAGTTCCTGTATCAACTCTGCATCGCCTTCGCGCACTTCGCGTAATCCCAGCTTGTCGGCCCAATGCCGCGCCGCCGCTTCTCGATGAGCAGGGGCGTATTTGGCATAGATGTCTTCAGCGATGGGCACTGCTTCTTCCTGGCTCGCAGCCAGCAGAGGCAGGGCGGCTTCCAGTAGGCGGGCGCAGTTCCATTGGCCGATGGGAGGCTGGCGGAAGTAGGCGTAGCGGCCACCTTCGTCCGAGTGGTTGCAGATGTGATCCCACTGAAAGGCGTCGATAAAACCGTAGGGGCCGTAGTCGATGGTGAGGCCGAGGATGGAAAAGTTGTCCGTGTTCATCACGCCGTGGCAGAAGCCGATGGCTTGCCAATGGGCCATGAGGCGGGCGGTGCGCTCCACCACTTCGGTCAGCCAGCGCGGGTAGCGGTCGGGCAGATTGCGCAGGTGAGGGAAGTGCTCGTCGATCACATGATCGGCCAGCTGCGCCAGATGCTCGTGATAGCCGTGGCGCGAGAAAAACTCGAAGTGGCCGAAGCGCACGAAGCTGGGCGCCACGCGGCACACTACGGCGGCGGTTTCCACGGTCTCCCGTTGCACCGGCTCGTTGGAACCCACCAGACTCAGGCAGCGGGTGGTCGGCACGCCGAGGGCGTGCATGGCTTCTGAGCAGAGGTATTCGCGGATGGATGAACGCAGCACGGCGCGGCCATCGGCGCCGCGAGAGTAGGGCGTGCGGCCTGCGCCTTTGAGTTGCAGCTCCTGGCGTTGTCCCTTGCGGTCGCGCAGTTCCGCGATCATCAATGCGCGGCCATCGCCAAGTTGCGGCACGAAGACGCCGAACTGATGGCCCGCATAAACCGATGCCATCGAAGCGTAACCGGGCCAGGGTTGATTGCCCGCGAGGATTTCGGTGAGTTCGGGATGCTCGATGTGAGCAGTGGCGAAGCCCAACTCATCGGCCAGCGCGTGATTGAACTGGAGCAACTGGGGCTCGGGCAGTTGCGTTGCTTTCACTGGCGTATGGAAGGGCTGGCCCAGGTTCGCATAACGCGATTCCAGGGGCAGGTCGGCGAGGCGCTGTTCGTTGCGGGAGAGTGGGGCGTTCATGACCCCTATTGTGGGGCCATTTATGGCTCTACTGTGCGGGTTTAAGACCCTTCACGCCGTCAGGTAATTGCAGTCGGCCTGTGTGGAAATCGTATTCGTAGGTCTCGCCGTAGCGGCCCCATTCCACGGCCACCTTGAGCACGCGCTCCGCCTCCTCGGGCTTGACGAATTCCTCCAGTAGATCGAGGAAGGCTTTTTCCGGCAGGGCGCCGGAAGGTTCCAGTTCCAGGCTGTGGCGGATGTGGTTGGCCAGCGGAATGTGGGCCAGCAACTGTTGGCCGAACAGCTCCTGCTTGAGGGTTTGGTCCCCATCCACGTAGCGACGGCCCAGGGGCGTGAGAGAGATGTCGCCCTTTTCCACCTGGGCCAGACCGAGCATGCCCAGGCCTTCGCAAGCGGGAAAGAGTTCTTCGTCGGAGAGGCCCGCTTCCTCGGCCAGCATGGGCAGGTCGGCGCGGCCATTGAAGGGCGTTGCCGCCAGCAGATCCAGGATCGCTTCCATGCGTCCCACGTCGGCGGGCGGCAGGCGATAGCCGATGTGCGTCGGCTCCGCTTGACCCGTGACTTCGGGCTTGGCGGGACGCTGGGTCATGTGGGTGTACACCTCGTCGATCAGGGCGCTGACCTCGATGGAATTCTCATCGCGGGGATGGGGCAGGGAGACGTGGATTTCCGTCCGTACCCGTCCAGGATCGCTGGCGAAGATGAGGATGCGGTCGGCCATCATCACGGCTTCTTCGATGCTGTGGGAAACCATCAGGATGCCCTTGGTGGGAATGCGCCGGCTGTTCCACAGCTCTAGCATATCGTTGCGCAGGGTCTCGCCGGTGAGCACGTCCAGGGCCGAGAAGGCCTCGTCCATCAGCAGCACGTCCGGGTTCGTCACCAGGGCGCGGGCGATGCCCACTCGTTGCCGCATGCCGCCCGACAGCTCCCGGGGCAGGGCGCCGCCGAAGCCCGAGAGGCCGATCATGTCGAGCATGGCATCGGCCCGCTTGGCCCGCTCATCCGCCGCTACGCCTTGGGCTTCCAGGCCCAGCTCCACGTTCTGCTGCACCGTGAGCCAGGGGAAGAGGGCGAAGGATTGGAACACCATGGCGATGCCCGCGGCCGGCCCGTAGAGCGGCTGACCGCGATAGCAGACCTGACCGCCCTCGGCGGGGGTGAGCCCGGCGATGATGCGCAGGAGCGTGGATTTTCCCGAGCCCGATTTGCCCAGCAGCGCGACGATCTCACCTTCCTTCAAAGTGAAATCCACGTTGTCGAGCACCTGGCGCGGGGTGCCGTCGGCGGTGCGGAAGGATTTGCGGACGCCGGTGAGTTGGACGAGGGGGGCGCTATTGTTGTTCGTCATGTTCAATGCCATCACTGTTTGTCAGCGGCCAGCTCATAGAGCCGTCGCCAGAAGAATCGATTGAGTCCCATCACGAAAACGCACATGACGCCGATGCCCAGGGCGATGCGATGGAAGTCACCCTGTTCGGTCATTTCCTTGATGTAGCTGCCCAGGCCCGTGGCCACCAGGGAAGTCTTGCCCCAGGTGACGAACTCGGAAACGATGCTGGCGTTCCAGGAGCCGCCGCTGGCCGTGATGGCGCCGGTGACGAAGGCGGGGAACACGGCGGGCAAGTAAAAGCGTTTCCACTTGAGCCAGCCCGTGAGGCCGAGATTGCCTGCCGCCAGACGCAGTTCATTGGGGATGGTGGACGCACCTGCCACCACGTTAAAGACGATGTACCACTGGGTGCCGAACACCATCAGCGGCGAGAGCCAGATCTCGGGGTTGAGCTTGAACGTGACCAGCAAGAACACCACCAAGGGGAACAACAGATTCACCGGGAAGGCCGCCAGGAATTGCGCCACCGCCTGGACCTTCTGGGCCAGTTGCGGACGCAGCCCGATCCAGATGGCGATGGGCACCCAAAACAGAGAAGCCAGCGCGATCAGCACCAGCACTCGCGCCAGGGTGATGAGGCCGAGACCGAACACGTGGGCCACTTCGCTCCAACCCACTTCGCTGTGAACGAAGCGCAGCAGTTGATACAGGGCGATCAGCCCAGCACCTGCGATCAAGGCATCCCAAATGCGCTCCCATTTTGGATCGAGGCCCTTGTGTCGCGCCAGGATGGAGGTGCCGTCGTGACGCGAGGGAAACCAGGACAAGGCCCGCGCCAAGGCAGACCAGAAGCGGTCGGAGAGGCTGCGCATCAAGCGGCTGCGGCGCATCCAGTCCAGCAGCCAGGATTGGGGCGCCGCTTCGCCTTGGGATTCCTCGAACTTGAATTTGTCGGCCCAAGCCAGCAGCGGGCGGAAGAACAACTGGTCGTAGAGCAGGATGCCGCCCAGCATGGCGCCGATGGCCCAACCGATGGCGCCCAGGTTGCGATCCTCGATGGCCACGGCGATGTAGGAGCCGATGCCGGGCAGCTTGATGTCCTGGTTCGCCACCGAGATGGCCTCCGCCGCCACCAGAAAGAACCAGCCGCCGGACATGGACATCATCATGTTCCACAGCAGGCCCGGCATGGCGAAGGGCAGCTCCAGGCGCCAGAAACGCTGCCAGCCGGAAAGGCGGAAGATGCGCGCCGCTTCGTTCAGTTCCGGCGGCACCGTGCGGAAAGACTGGTACAAACTGAAGGCCATGTTCCAGGCTTGGGACGTGAAGATGGCGAAGATCGCCGCGCATTCCACGCCGATCAAATTGCCAGGGAACAGCGCGATGAAAGGCGCCACGGCGATGGCTTGGAAACCCAGGATGGGCACCGATTGCAGAATGTCGAGCATCGGGATCATGGCCTTTTCCGCCGTCCGATACTTGGCTGCGATGGCAGCGAACACCACGCTGAAGCAGAGGGAGCAACCCAGTGCGATGAACATGCGCAACACGGTGCGCAGCAGGTAATAGGGCAGAAACAGCGGATCCAGGGAGATCAGCGTCGGCTCGCCCAGGGCATAGGGCCGCACCATTTGATTGGCGCCGTAGGCCATGGCAACCAGCAGCCCGAGAACGATAGGCAGCAGCGCCCAGTCCCATCGGTTGGGCCGGTGCTGTGTCGGAACGAGGTCGCGGGGATCGAAGGTGAACATCGGTGTGCGCAAAGAAGTTTTTGTCTTGACGGAAGTCCTGGCTGAAGCGGCGCGCAGTATCCCGCACACAAGCTGACAGCCAGCCGTCATTTCCATTATGGACACACGCGGTTACAGCACAACGTCAGCAGTCCCCGTAGCGCCGCGTTAATTGCTCAAGGCCGCCAACATCGGCGACTGAAACGAAATCAAGCAGTACCCATAAGGAGACACACCATGCTCAAGAAGATCGCCCTGACCCTGATCACCGCCGGCATCGCCGCTACCTCCTTCGCTCAAGCAGGCGCCGCCCCGGCTGCACCTGCCGCACCCGCGGCCCCCGTTGCTGCTGAAAAGAAGGCTGACATTCCCCGTCCCGCCAAGCATCAGGTCGTGAAAAAACATCATGTGAAGCACGGAACCAAGAAAGCTGCGGCCAAGTCCCAGTGATAGACCGAGCGCCCCGTTGACTAGGGCTTTTTCCGCGGCTGGCCTAGGTCTACACAGGCTCACCCCCTGAGGGGTGGGCCTGTGTCTTTATTGAGCGCTTGTTTTTTCAATGTTCGCCCCCATCTGCCGAAACACCCTTTCGTAAGGAGTTGAATCGATGTTCGGAAAAATTCTGCCCCGTCTGCTTCTGCTGATGACCCTTGCTTTCGTTGGCCTTGCCAACGCGGCCAACGATCCTTCGCTGCACGATGTTTATCAGGCTGCCGAGTCGGGCCGCTTGAACGAAGCTCAGGCCATGATGGACAAGGTGCTGCGCGATCATCCCAACAGCGGCAAGGCTCACTTCGTCGAAGCGGAATTGATGGTCAAGCAAGGCCGTATGGCTGCCGCCCAAGGCGAACTGGCAACAGCTGAACGCTTGGCGCCGGGGCTGCCTTTCGCCAAGCCCGAAGCGGTGCAGAGCCTGAAGGCCCGTTTGTCCAACCGGGTGCAAGCACCAGTCGCCCAGTATGTGCAGCCGGCGCAAACGCCCGCCAGTTCTGGCTTTCCATGGGGCATGCTGCTGATTGGCGGCGCTCTAGTTGCGGCGGTGATCTTCTTTGTTCGCTCCCTCAGCAACCGTAACAACGTGACCGTGGTTCCCGCTGGCTATGGCGCAGGGGGCGGCACTTACGGTGGCGGCGGTTTCGGCCCCGGCCCGGTCATGCAGCCCGGCGGTGGCGGCATGGCGGCTCCCATGGGCGGAATGGGCGGTGTTGGCGGCGGTATGGGCTCCGGCATTCTCGGCGGCCTAGCGACTGGCGCAGCGGTCGGTGCCGGGATGGTGGCCGGGGAGGCGCTGATGCATCGCGTGCTGGATGGCGGTCATCACGACAACGCTGTTCCCAATTCCGCACCTGTGTATGTGGATCGGCCCGATACGTCGTCCTACGACATGGGCGGCAACGACTTCGGCGTGTCCGACGGCGGCTCCTGGGATGATTCGGGCAGCTCCGGCGGCGGTGACGACTGGTCCTGAATCAGCGTCGCGTTCCTAGTTTCCACGCCGCTTCGGTTGCCCTGACGCGGCGTTTTCATTTGTGTTTGGCGAACGGATCGGCGTAGCGAGGGTCTTTCAGAAAGTGTCGATCAGTCAGCGTGTTCAGGAAGTTCAGTAGATCCGTCTGCTCCTGACGAGAGAGCTGGATTTGCCCGATCAGCTCGCTCTTGTGGGGATTCTTCCGACCGTCCCCTGCGTCTGGTCCCCGCTTGATCTTGCGACCGCCGGCGGCGTAGGTGGCGATGACTTCCTTTAGCGTGGCGATGGAACCATCGTGCATGTAGGGTGCGGTGACGGCCACGTTGCGCAAGCTGGGCGCTCGGTACTTGCCCATGTCTTCAGGCTTGCCGGATATCTCGATGATGCCTTGGCTAGACGTGGGGTAGGCGCCCTGTCCGTCCGTGTTGTAGAGGCCAGTGTTGTGGAACGGTGTTTCTACTTGGCGCGTCTTGGCGTGGAAGGTCTGGTCGTTGAAATTGAAGCTGCCGTGACAGTGGAAGCATTCCGCCTTTTCGCCGAAGAAGAGATTCTTTCCGCGCAGCTCGCTGGCGGTGAGGCGGGCGGTGCCGTTCTGGTAGCGGTCGAACTTGGCGTCGCCGGAAATGAGGGTTCGCTGGAAGGCGGCGATGGCTTTGACGATGTTGTCGATGGTGACGGGTTCCGTCTCGCCGGAAAACACCGAAGCAAAACGCTGGCGGTAGTCTGCGTCGTTCTTGAAACGGGCCAACACGTCAGCCTTGTTGCCGTCGTTCAGTCCCATTTCCACCGGGCTGTCGCCGAACAGGGGCACCAGCATCTGGCGCTCCAGTGTGGTCAGCGCGGGATTGGCCCAGGTGTAGGTGGCGTTCCAGGCCACGTTGGCCAGATGCTGGGCGCTGCGGGCTGTGTGCTCGCCGGTGGAGCCGGTAGCCCGCGCCTTGCCGTCGGTGAATGCGAGTTTCTGAAGGTGGCAGGTGCCGCAACTCGTGGTGCCGTTGCCGGAGAGCCGCTTGTCGTAGAACAGATGTCGGCCCAGCTCCACCTTGGCTGCGGACATGGGGTTGTCGGCAGGTACGGCAGGCTGCGGGAATCCAGGCGGCAATTGCCACTGCCACTCAGCGGTCGGCGCCGCACCAATGGCGGCGGATGAGAGCAGGGCGCCGCCCAGCAGCAGGGCGGCGGTGATGGGAGACTTATTGGCGGATTTCATCGCGGCGCTTTCCTGAACATGGGGGGCACGTCCAAGCCCAGAGGCTGTCCGGCATTGCCGGCACCCGGCGCGGAATCGGTCAGCCGCAGGCCCAGGCGCGGGAAGAGGTCCGCGCATTCCGGGTCTTGCAGCGCACTCATGCAGCCCGAGGCGCCGCCGCGATCCTTGCTCAACTCGGCATCGGCGAACAGGGACTGGAGGTCGAGCACCACCTTGTCGCGTTGGGGATCGAACTGCTTGAAGCGGACGGGAGCCCGGTTGGGATGCGTGCAGGCGACAGCATCGCCCTTGGCCGGGTTGCCCACGCAGCCGGTGGAGCCCAGGTGGAGCGTCCAAATCCTGGTGGTGTCCGTGGCTCGTTTGATGCCGCCTTCGGGCAGCATCTCGATCTTCATGAACTTCCGTCCGGCTTGCCAGTTCCAGGCCATGGACTGAATGTCGAGGGGCGCCGCCGCTGTTTCGGGATTGCTGTGGTTCAGCTCGGGCGGCACGCCCACGTCGAAAGCCAAGCCCACGTAATGGCCGGGTGCGACTTTTCCCGTGATGCGGGTGTTGGTGTCTTTGTTGCCGTCGCAACCGCCGGTGGCGTCTTCAAAATCGATCAAGGCGACAGCGCCGGATTGCCAGTCGTTCTGGCTCAGTTCAATGGGCGTTTCGGTGCCGTCGGTCCCGATCAAGCGTGGGTTCTGCACGTAGAACCGCGCATCCCGCAAGCGGGCGGGCGTTGTGGATTTACCCAGAGGCATCGGCGCGCCCGAACAACTCACGGGCACCGCCCCCGCTTGCAGGGCGAAGGCGATCTCTACCTCGTCCGCTTGGGCCGAGGCCGTCATTGCCGCCAGTAGGGCGGAGGTGAGAAAGAGTTTTTTCATATCAGTGTTCCGATCAATAGCTGCCCTTCAGCGTGAGCATGAAACTGCGTGGCTCTCCGAAGAAGTTGTAGGTGTTGTACATGCCCACGGAGGCGTAGTACTTACGGTCGAAGATGTTGTTGATCAGCAGGTTGAGGGAATAGGTCTTGTCCAACCGATAGCCGATGCGGCCGTTGACCACTGCATATGAGGCATCTGCAATCTTCGTTGCTTGACCGCGGGTACCCTGGGTTTCGCTTTGGGCAATGACGCCAGCGCCTACGTCAAGGCCAGCCAGGAAGCTGGCGGCCGGAAAGCTGTAGTTCGCCCAGAGCTTCAACTGATGGGTGGGTGATCGGAATGAAAACACTTGGCCCTGACTGTTGCGATCGGACAGGTAGTTGGTTGCCAAGCGCGTGTAGCCGGCGCTTAGATCCAGGCCCGAAGCAGGCTTACCGCTGATTTCGATTTCGTAGCCCTTGCTCTCCACCTCGCCGGCATTGAGGTAAAAGTTCGCAGAGGAAGGGTAGGCAGGGTCCGCATAAGAGCGGTTCTTGTCTCGCAAGTTGAAGAACGCGAGCGAGGTGCCGAGCTTGCCATCCAGGAACTCGCCCTTGATGCCGATCTCCCTTTGAGTTCCTGTGCGCGGGTCCAGCGTGCTGCCGTCGGCCTTGCGCTGCGTCTGGGGAACAAAAATGTCGGAAATGCTGGCGTAAAGCGTGAGCTCCTTGATCGGCGTATAGACCACGCCGGTATAGGGCGTGATTTCGTTGTTCGCTTTGGCACCATCTGTCCAGGCGAGGCCGGTGGTCGAGGGAGAAATGTTGCGGTAGCGGTTCTTGAAAGTTGTCGTTCGTGCGCCAACGACCCACGTCAATGGATCGGCAAGGCTCCAGCGGACTTGGGTGTAGATGCCCTGCTGCCTCGTGATGTTTTCCGTTCCTCTCGTATAGGCGAAGGCAGGTTCGGCAATTGTTCCTGGATTGCCGAAATCCACGTTATTGAAATTGGGGCCATTGCCGAAGCGGCCTGAGTACTCGTAGATCTCGGTGTTGATGCCGATTAACGCTTGGTGAGTGCGCCCGCCAAGGGAGAAGGGACCATTGGCAAATACGTCGAGACCTTGCCAGATGTAGTCGTATTCCCCCTTCATGCTTCCATAGTTCACTCGGTTGGTCGTCACGTTGACTGCCGAGGTTGTGTAGACGTATCTGTAGTACTCGTGTACATCGCGCCGGTTGTAGCTGGCCTTCGCGGTCCAGCTGCTGTCGAAGCGATGTTCGGCGCTGGCGGATATTTCGTCGATGTGAGTTTGTTGTTTTCCCCAGTCCGGTACGTTGTTGGTGGAAGGGGAGACGTCCAGCAGGATGTATCGGCCTGAGCTATCGACCGCGCTGGAAGTGGGTAAGCCAGACCAGGGGGCCTTGATGTCCCAATCTTGCGAAGCAATGGACAGAGACAGCGTCGTCGTCGGCGTCAGGTCGTACTCCAGGGCGCCGAGTGCCGCCCACTTCTTGCCATGGGTGTGCTGATAAAAATAGCCCCGATCTTCGTTCATCACGACGAATCGGGAACGCAGGCTTTTGTCTTCATTGAGAGGACGGCTGATGTCGGCTTCCACGCGCTTGTTGTCGTAGGAACCCAAGGTAGCGGCCCAGGAGGTCTGGGCGTCTTGGGAGGGCTTCTTTTTGACGAGGTTCACAACGCCAGCCGGTTCGCTGACGCCCTGCATGAGCCCGGCAGGGCCGCGTAGCACTTCAATCCTGTCGTAAAGGGAGAGATCCAGCTGATAAGAAGGCGTCAGGCCGTTATAGGCGGGAACGCTGTCGTACATGATCCCCAGGGGGTAGCCCCGCGCGTAGTACTGGGTGCTGGCGGTGTCGTTGTTCGTCACAAGAACGCCGGTGACTTGCTGCATGGCCTCCTGCATGGACGTCATGCCCTGATCGTCCATCTGTTCCCGCGTGAGCACGGAAACCGAGTTGGGAATTTCGCGGGGGGGCAGGGGCACTTTCCCGATGGTAGTTTCGGGTGACTTGTAGCTACGCTCGGCATTCCCAGTGACGTGCACGACAGGAAGCTCGGGGGCATCCTCGGCGTGGGCGCCGGTCAGTGCGCTGGCGATCAGGGTGGAAAGGAGGGTCCGTTGCAGCCTTGTGGAGATGCCGGTGTTTTTCATGTCCGCTCGTCAATCGATGATGTCATGGCCGATCAAAGGCCGGGGCGGACTGTATGGCCTGGGCTATAGGTTTGGAATGCGGCAGAATGTCGCATCGGGCACGGCCTACGCAGGCCGTTCGTGGGGCGCAGGGTGCGTCCCGTTAGTTCCTGGTCTTTCCTACCAAGCGCCGCTTCTGGCCGTTTTCCAGCAGTTGCACGAAGCGTGGAAAGTCGAGTCCGAAGCGGCGTTGCATTTCGGGGGCGATGGATCGCAGCGTGGTCCATCGGGGCTCGAACTGCTCGTCCTTGAAGGCGAAGGCGATCAGGTTGCCGCCATCCTTCACCGACATGGCGAGCACCCGGTCGCCGAAGACGGCGCAGAGGCGATCCACGTGGTCGCCGTATTCGCCCCGGTCGCCGGCGATGTTCATGATCAGGATGCCCTTGCCCGATAGGCGCCGGTAGGCGTTCTGGAAAAAAGTGTCGTCGGCTAGAGATGGAGCGACGCCGTTTTCGTCGAAGGCATCCACCAGCAGGGCGTCTACTTTTTCATTCAGGTTCGCCACGTATTCCGCGCCGTCTCCCTCGATGATGCGGAAACGCTCGGTGTCGGCAGGCACCAGGAATTCGTGACGGTAGGCGAGCACGTGGGGGTCCAGTTCCACCACGGTCATTTGCGCGCCCGGCAAACGTCGGTGACAGTATTTGGCGATGGAGCCACCGCCGAGGCCGATCAGCAGCACCCGCTTCGGCTTGGGATTGAAGAGCAGAAAGCTCATCATCTTTTGCGTGTAGATAAGGTCCAGCGCGTCCGGTTCTTTCACCCGCATGGTGCTTTGGATGAAGCACAGGCTGAAGTAGAGACTGCGCAGGCCGTCCTTCTCCAGCACGAAGGGCTTGTTGTATTCGCCGTCGACGAGGGCTTCTGCTAGGGCCTCTCGGCTTGCCTCGGGCGGTTCCAGCAGTTTGAGCGTGCCGCTTTCCAGGAGAAAAGGGCTGGGCATCTCGAACAGGGGCAGCCTGTTTTGCCCGGCTGCAACGTCACTGCTCATAGGCAGCGTTTGCTTCGTCGTTGTAGAAGTAACGGTTGCGGCCTTCTTGTTTTGCCCGGTACATGCGGTGGTCGGCTTTCTCGACCAGATCGTGCCACTCGTCCGTGCCGTCGGCCATGCGTTCGGCAATGCCGATGCTGGCCGTGAGAGGCGTGCCGTCGGGGCGTTCGCCCAGACCCACTTGGCGCATGCGGCTGATGGCCATTTCGGCTTGCTTGATGTCGGTGTTGGGCATGATGAGCAGAAATTCTTCGCCGCCCCAGCGCACCAGGACGTCGCCGCGGCGCATGTGTTGGTTGATGCGCTCCGTGCCAGATTTCAAGGCCTGATCGCCGGCGTCGTGACCGAACTTATCGTTGATGCTCTTGAAGTGGTCCAGGTCGATGAAGGCTACTGCCAGCGGGGCCTGACTGCGGCGGGCGATGATGGTCTGGAGGTCGAGAATTTCCTCGCCGCTGCGGCGGGAGAAGCTGCCGGTCAGCTGGTCGCGGAAGGCTTGGCGTACCAGGGCGATCATGAATGCCAATTGACTCATGCCGGCCAGGACTGAAACGCCGGTGATGAGCAACAGCAGCCAGAAGGCGCCAAAAAATGACGGCCAGCTCATGGACGACCAGCTCATGATGCCTGCGATGATCTGGGCAATCAGGATGGGGCTGGCGAAGGCGATGACCTCCACCATGGCCAACGGAAAGATCGCCAATCCGGCGAGAAGCACGAATGGAAGAAAGGCGTAGCCCGCGCCGATGGCAGCGGAAATGCCGTCCAGGTTGTAGGAGGCCAAGGCGATGTGCGAGCCCACGAAGAAAACCGTGGGGATCGCAAACAGTATCGACATGGCCCGGTAAGCGCCGAACAGATCCGATGGCGGTTTGTAGTAGTAGAGCAGATAGATGAAGGCGATGCTGGTGACCGCCCGCATTACCGCCAGGGTGAGCCACAGGGAAAAGGGGAAGACCAGATAATCAGCGACGCTCCAGAGAGGCGTCAGGAACGCAAATAGGAACGCGAAGAGGCGAACCCGGTTGATAATCATGGTTGCGCGCCGATGACTCAGAAGCCCCAGATGAGAATGGGGGGTCACCAGCCAGGACATCTCGTTGCGGTTCAACTCTCCGGGCATGAGGCCCGTGAGCCGATTCCAAATGACATCCATCAATAGGCGCATAAGTAAGGACAGTTCTTGTTGTCCATAGAATTTTAAACGAATTGCGCTGGCCTCATGACGACAAATACAAAGGGTACAACTGTGTCAAACCGCTCCACTACCGACTTTCCGACGCTCCAATGGAGCGAAGGGGAACAAAGTTTCACTGCCCTATGGCATTCCGAGGCAGGCGTGTCTGTCCCCAAACGGGTGGAAGTGGTCGATGACCGTATCAATGCCGATACCGCCTATCGATTGGCCTGCGAGGGCACTGCGCTACTGTGGCGCGGCGATTTTCAGAACGGGCGTCTATTGCTCCAGGCCCTGGCTCGACGACTGGACCGCAAGCCGCGCAAGGCTTTGCCCGTTGGCGCCCCTCTGTCCGAAGTCTTCCATCGCCACCGTTTGGCCCAGTCCCAGCGGGCGCGCACGCTGGGCATGCTCCTGCTGCCCGTGGAAGCCGGTTACACCATTCCCCTGCGCCGTGCGCCGAATGTGGCGTTGGCCTGCCGTGAGGCCTACGGGGCAACGCTGGAAAAAGAGTTCTTCGTGATTTCCCTGCGGGAGTTGCAAGGGCTGATCGGTGCCCACGAATGGCGCAAGAAGGGCGTGCCCGTTGCGGCATTGGGCGCTTCCATTCATCCCCACTACGGTGTCTTTTCGCCGGTGCGTAGCGAATACGTGGACCTGGTGGCCCAGGCGCCGCTGCCTAAGAAGGATTCGGCTTTCGACATCGGCACCGGCACCGGCGTCCTTGTCGCGCTGCTGGTGAAGCGTGGTGTGGCTCGTGTCATGGGCACCGACCAGGATCCACGCGCCCTGGCCTGTGCGCGGGAAAATCTGGAACGCTTGAGCTGCCGCGTGAAGGTTGTGGAAGCGGATCTCTTCCCCAAGGGCAAGGCTTCGCTGGTGGTCTGCAATCCGCCCTGGTTGCCGGGCAAGCCCAGCTCGCCTCTGGAACACGCGGTGTACGACCAGGACAGCCGTATGCTCAAGGGCTTCCTAAATGGCTTGGTCGAGCACCTGGAACCCGGCGGTGAAGGTTGGCTGATCCTTTCCGATCTGGCCGAGCACCTGGGCCTGCGCACGCGAGCCGAGTTGCTGTCCATGATCGAGAAGGCTGGCCTGCGCGTGGTGGAGCGCCTGGATACGAAGCCCTCCCATCCCAAATCCATGGACGAGAGCGATCCGCTTTATCGGGCGCGGGCTGCGGAAGTCACGTCGCTCTGGCGCCTTGCGGCAGCCTGAGGCGAGGGTAAGCCGGTACAACGCGGTGTAGAGAGTTCCCCGACTTCCACCGCGCTCGACGAAACCACGGACGAGTGGCCCGAAGAGCTGCAGACGCCCGAGCTACAACAGCGCCACAACAGCTCTACAACCCCGAGGGCAGCATCGCCGGCACGCTGATGGCCTCAACTCCGGCGATGCCGAGCGTGGCATCTGCGCGCTGCCCTACGTGCGTCAGTGGGACGGCGCCAGCATCTGGTATGAGATCGCTGTCGCGCGATGCGCTGGATGAGAGGCTGATGCAGATGATCCGCTTGCGCAAGCTGGCCTGAGCTACGAAGCGATTGCAGCCCAGACAAGCCTGAGCAAGACGGGGTATTCGACTTCTGCAAGCGCCACGAGGAAGGTGTAGCCAAGGCACTGCGGAATGCCATTGGAGGGCGCACGGTAGGTGAATTTCGGGTGTTCACGGCTGGCTAGGAGAGCGGTAAGTGCAACAACTGATACGGGACAAGGCGCCGGGGCAGATCGAGCTGTCCTACGTGCTGTTGCGCCGCTTGATCAAGGGCGCCACCAGGAAGGTGTTTCTGATTCTGGACAACCTACGCGTTCATCGCAGCAAGCCGGTGAAAGAGTGGTTGGCCAAGCACTCCGAGGCCATTGAGGTGTTCTACCTGCCCAGCTATAGCCTGGAACTAAACCCCGACGAAATGGCCAATGCCGACATCAAGCAGGCGGTAACCAAGCAGGCCCCCGCGCGAACCAAGCTGCAACTGATACAAGCCGCATCCCGCCATCTGCGTAGCGTCCAGAAACAACCCGAACGGGGTCGTCGTTACTTTCAGCATGACTCCGTCAGGTACACGGCTTGATTCAAGGTCGTTGAAGCCGGCTCAATAATCAGCGTTTCCCTAAACGGAGAGGTGTCTCCGGCGGTTTCTCAAAAGTGCTTGGCCCTGGTGGCGACTGTTTATCATTGGTCGCCACAAGGAGCCCTCAATGACCGACACCCCACTGCCCGACTTGCTGCTGGATACCGAGCAGATCCGCTACCGTGCCATGCAGTCGCTATTCGAGAGCTTCGACAGTCTCTGTGAAGGCACCGTGGTGGTGGACAAGGATGCCCGCATCGTCTGGATCAACGACGCCTATGCACGGCGCTTTGGCGCGGCATCCAGCGCCAGTGCTCTCGGTCAGGAAGTGGAAAAGGTGATTCCCCACAGCCTTATGCGCCAGGTCGTGACCACCGGGCAACCGATCCTGCTCGATCTGCTGGAAACGGAGCACGATACCTTCGTCGTCACCCGCATCCCCATCAAGGACTCGACGGGCGCTGTGATCGGCGCCGCCGGCTTTGCCTTGTTCGACCAGGTGGAATCCCTCAAGCCTTTCTTCGCCAAGATCGAACGCATGCAGCGGGAACTGGCTGCCGCCCAGAAGCGCTTGGCTGAGGACCGCCGACCCAAGTACAGCTTTTCCAATTTCATCGGCACTAGTCCTGCCTGCATGGAGGTCAAGCGCCAGGCCCGGCGTGCGGCCCAGCTCGACGCCACCGTGCTGCTGCTGGGGGAAACCGGGACCGGCAAGGAGTTGCTTGCCCATGCCATCCACGCCGCCTCGTTCCGCGCCGGAAAACCTTTTGTCGGCGTCAATGTGGCGGCCATTCCCGAGACGCTGCTGGAGACCGAATTCTTCGGTGCCGCCCCCGGTGCCTATACCGGCGCCGATCGCCGCGGTCGCGAGGGGAAGTTCCTCCTGGCGGACGGCGGAACCTTATTTCTCGACGAAATCGGCGACATGCCCCTGGCCTTGCAGGCCAAGCTGCTGCGGGTGTTGCAGGAGCAGGAGTTTGAAGCGGTGGGCTCGAACCGGGTCATTCGCGTGGATGTCCGCATCATTGCCGCCACCAGCGTTAATCTCCAGCAACTGGTGGACGAGGGGCGTTTCCGCGCCGACCTGTATTACCGCCTCAATGTGCTTTCCATCCTGCTGCCCCCGCTGCGAGAGCGGACGGGCGATATGGAGGCGCTCTGCGAACACATCCTCGAACAGATCGCCCAGCGTACTGGCGTGTCGCCTCGCGAGCTGACTGCCGACGCGGTGGAGCGGCTGCGTGGCTACCCCTGGAAGGGCAACATCCGCGAACTGCGCAACGTGCTGGAAAAGGCCACCATGCTCTCCGAACAGCATCGCCTCGACAGTGCTGATTTCGACGGCATCCTGCCTGCTGCGGTTCTACCTGTCGGTAAATCGGACCCGGCAGGAGCCGTGCGTCCCTATGCCGCCGCCTTTGAAGACTTCGAGCGGCGCTTGCTGACCGATGCCATGGCGGCCGCGAAGGGCAAGGTGGACGAGGCGGCTCGCATGCTTGGTCTAGGGTGTGCCACCTTGTATCGCAAGCTGGGAGCCTTAGGATTTCTGTCTCAGAATTGAGACGGCGTCTCAAGGTAGGGACATTCCTATATTCGCCATTTCCGGCATAACCCAGCGCTTGTCGTCTCAAAAGTGAGATTGGAGCGGTGCGCTTAATGTGCTTTTAGTTTTTATGGATTTAAAAACTTCAATACTAAACAATAGCTTGTAATTGTTGGCACGGCCTCTGCTGTACTGCATGCACCAGGCAACCCAAGAGTTGTCGTTGGTGAATGTCCAGCCAGGAGGATCGTCACGATGCGAGTTGGTTTTCTTCGAGGGAGCTGCTGATGGCGCCGGCCCCTCATCCTCAGCCTTCCCTGCAAGCGCCCCTGGCTGCCAAGCGGGATAAGGTCGTCAGCGCAGCCGAGGCGGTCCGCCTCATCCGTGATGGCGACACGGTGGCCACCGGCGGTTTCGTCGGCATCGGGTTCGCCGAAAACATCGCCGTGGCCCTGGAACGCCGCTTCCTCGGCGACGATCCTCAATCGCCGGCGGGCAGCCCCTGCGATTTGACCTTGGCCTACGCGGCTGGTCAGGGCGACGGCAAGGAGCGCGGGCTCAATCACCTTGGTCACGCAGGCTTGGTGGCTCGTGTCATCGGCGGCCATTGGGGCCTCGTGCCCAAGCTGCAACGGCTTGCCTTTGAAGAACGGATTGAAGCCTACAACCTGCCCCAGGGCGTCATCAGCCACTTGTTCCGCGACATCGCCGGAGGCAAGCCGGGACAGCTTTCCCGCGTCGGTCTCGGTACCTTTGTCGACCCGCGCCATGGCGGCGGCAAGATTAATCGCCGTACCCAAGCCGATCTGGTGGAACTGACGCTGATCGACGGCGAGGAGTACCTGTTCTATAAGGCCTTCCCCATCCACGTGGGCATCATTCGCGGCACCACCGCCGACCCGGATGGCAACGTCACCATGGAGAAAGAGGCGCTGACGCTGGAGGCCTTGGCCATCGCCATGGCTGCCCACAACTCGGGCGGCATCGTCATCGTGCAGGTGGAACGCATGGCCGAGCGGGGCAGCCTCAACCCGCGCCAGGTAAAAATCCCCGGCATCCTGGTGGACTGTGTGGTGGTCGCGGAAAAGCCCGAATACCACATGCAAACTTTCAGCGAGATCTATAGCCCCGCCTTCGCCGGCGAACTGAAAGTGCCCATGTCTTCTATTCCCGTCATCGGCATGGACGAGCGCAAGATCATCGCGCGCCGTGCCGCGATGGAGCTGCGTGCCAATAACATCGTGAATCTCGGCATCGGTATGCCGGAAAGCGTGGCCAGCGTGGCCGCCGAGGAGAAGGTCATCGACCTGCTCACGCTCACTGCGGAGCCCGGCGTCATCGGCGGCATTCCTGCCGGCGGCCTG
This sequence comes from Rhodocyclaceae bacterium, assembly GCA_036279515.1. Taxonomy (GTDB): domain Bacteria; phylum Pseudomonadota; class Gammaproteobacteria; order Burkholderiales; family Rhodocyclaceae; genus AWTP1-18. Next base: position 22,663 of record DASUJA010000066.1, read on the forward strand.
AATTTCGGCGCCGCCACCAACACCGAAGCCATCATCGACCAGCCCTACCAGTTCGATTTCTATGACGGTGGCGGGCTGGACCTGGCCTTCCTCGGCCTGGCTCAGGCCGATGCCCAGGGCAATCTCAACGTTAGCAAATTCGGTCCCCGTCTGGCCGGTGCGGGCGGCTTCATCAACATCAGCCAGAACGCGAAGAAGGTGGTGTTCGTGGGCACCTTCACCGCCGGTCCCCTGGTCGTGTCGGTGGAGGAAGGCACCTTGAAGATCGACCAGGAAGGCACTACGGAAAAATTCGTCGATGCCGTGGAGCACCGCACCTTCAGCGGCGAATACGCCGTGCGGCGTGGGCAAACGGCCCTCTACGTCACCGAGCGTTGCGTCTTTCGCCTGACCCCCGGCGGCCTGGAGCTGATAGAAATCGCCCCCGGTATCGACCTGGAGCGGGACATCCTCGCCCACATGGCATTCAAGCCCGCCATCTGCCCGCAATTGCGCCTTATGGACGCTCGCATCTTCCGCGACGAGCCCATGGATCTGCGGGAGGACATGCTCGCCATGCCCTTCGATCAGCGCTTTACCCTGGATGCGGAACGTCGGATCTTGTTCGTGAATTTCGGCGGGCTTCACGTGCGCAGTCGCGACGACGTGGAGCGCATCCGTGGCGCCGTGGCGGAACTGCTGACGCCCTTGGATCATCGTGTGTCGGCCATCGTCAATTACGACAACTTCAACATCAGCCCCGATCTGATCGACGCCTACACCGACATGGTGCAGGACGTGAGCGAGCGCTTTTACGACGGCGTCACTCGATATGCCGAGGGCAGTTTCACCCGTGCCCGCCTGGGCGATGCGCTCGCCAAACGTCAGGTGGCACCTCGTTTCTTCACCACCTCGGAAGAGGCCTTAGCCGGGTTAGCTGGGCTGGAAAGCCTGGCCAAACAAAAACAGTTCAACCAGGAGGAGCAGAAAAAATGGAATTCCTAATCGTACTTGCGGCCCTGTTCTTCTTGATGTTCGTGGCCTATCGAGGCTACAGCGTCATCCTCTTCGCTCCCGTCGCGGCCCTTGGTGCCGTGCTCCTGACCGATCCATCCGCCGTGGCGCCCATGTTCACCGGGCTGTTCATGGACAAGATGGTGGGCTTCGTGAAGCTGTATTTCCCCGTCTTCTTGCTCGGTGCCGTATTCGGCAAGGTGATCGAACTCTCAGGCTTCTCCAAGGCCATCGTCGCCTCGGTGATCAAGTTGGTGGGGCACGAGCGGGCAATGCTTTCCATTGTTCTGGTGTGTGCCATCCTGACCTACGGTGGGGTATCCCTGTTCGTGGTGGTGTTCGCCGTCTATCCCTTCGCGGCCGAGATGTTCCGGCAAGGCGGTATTCCCAAACGCCTGATCCCCGGCACCATCGCCCTGGGCGCCTTCACCTTCACCATGGATTCGCTGCCCGGCACGCCGCAGATCCAGAACATCATTCCCACCACCTTCTTCAAGACCGATACCTGGGCCGCTCCTTGGTTGGGCTTTACCGGCGCCCTGTTCATCCTGGCTGCGGGTCTGCTCTACCTGGAATGGTGCCGTCGCAAGGCCGCTGCCGCAGGTGAGGGTTACGGCACTGACTTGCTCAACGAGCCGGAGCCTTTCGAGCACGAGAAGCTGGCCCATCCCTTGGTGGCCATCCTGCCCTTGGTGCTGGTGGGGGTCATGAACAAAGTGTTCACCATCGCCATCCCGGCCTTCTACGGCAAGAGCCACTCCTTCATTCCCGCAGCAGTCGGCAAATCGGTGCCGGTGGTGCAGGAAGTCTCCAAGGTGGCTGCCATCTGGGCCGTGGAAGCCGCGCTGCTGATCGGCATTCTGTCCGTCGTCCTCTTCGCCTGGAAGCCGGTGACGCAGAAGTTCGCCGAAGGCACCAAGTCGGCTATCGGCGGCGCCTTGCTCGCTTCCATGAACACAGCCTCTGAATATGGCTTCGGTGCGGTGATCGCTGCGCTGCCCGGCTTCCTGATCGTGGCGGAAGGACTCAAGGCCATTCCCAATCCCCTGGTCAACGAAGCGATATCCGTCACCACCCTTGCCGGCATTACCGGCTCGGCATCCGGCGGCATGAGCATCGCCCTGGCGGCTATGGCCGAGACTTTCATCCAGAACGCTCAGGCAGCGGGCATCCCCCTGGAGGTGTTGCACCGTATCGCCTCCATGGCATCCGGCGGCATGGACACCCTGCCTCACAACGGCGCCGTCATCACGCTGCTGGCGGTTACCGGCCTCACTCATCGCCAGGCCTACAAGGACATCTTCGCCATCACGGTGATCAAGACCCTGGCCGTCTTTGTGGTGATCAGTGCGTTCTACGTGACGGGCATCGTCTAGACCACGTTTGACAATGGCGTCGGGTTCGCCCGGCGCATCCCAATCATCAACCGTAGCAAGAAGGAAAAGCATCATGACGCAACGCATCGCTCTCGTAACAGGCGCCATCGGCGGCCTTGGCACCGCAATCTGCAAAGCGCTCGCAGCCAGCGGCCATCGGGTGGTCGGCAACTATTTCCCCGGCGACTCCGCCCGGGATGCCTGGGTAGCCGCCCGTCAGGCCGAGGGACTGGACATTGCCCTCTATGCCGCCGACGTATCCGACTACGAGCAATGCAAAGCCATGGCGGAGCGCATCGAGGCCGAGATCGGGCCGGTGGACATCCTGGTGAACAACGCCGGCATCACCCGCGACAAGTTCTTCCCCAAGATGGACAAGGGCCAATGGGACGCGGTGATCAGCACCAACCTGGACAGCCTGTTCAACGTGGCCCACAGCATTTCGCCCAAGATGGCGGAGCGGGGCTGGGGGCGCATCATCAACATCTCCTCGGTGAACGGCGTCAAGGGCCAGGCAGGCCAAACCAACTACTCGGCCGCCAAGGCCGGCTGCATCGGCTTCACCAAGGCCCTGGCCCAGGAACTGGCAGGAAAGGGCGTCACCTGCAACGCCATCGCTCCCGGCTACATCGGTACCGACATGGTGATGGCGATCAAGGAAGAGGTGCGTCAAGCCATCATCGACACGGTGCCCATGAAGCGGCTGGGCAAGCCGGAGGAGATCGGCGGCTTGGTCAACTATCTCAGCTCCGAACTGGCCGGTTACATGACTGGCGCTACGCTCAACATCAACGGCGGCTTGCACATGGCGTGAAGCTGAGAGAAAGGCAGGCCCGGGTACATGACTGCGGAAAAGTCCACACAAGCTGTGGATAAGCTTGTGAGCATTGTGTTGGACAGACCGCCAGGTCCATGAGCCGAAAGGACTTTTGACAAACTGCCTCAATTACGAGCAGTGGATAGAAGTCGGAGCGTGGAATTGTGCCTGGGCCGAAGCGGCCTTTATTGCTATATCTAGGGATTCTTCCAACCACTCTGGAGATGTCCAAAATGAAGACCAAATTCGCCCTGACCCTGATCGCCGCCGCCCTGAGCGCGCAAGCCTTCGCTGCGGAAACTCCCGCCGCCCGCTACGCCGAAGACAAGAAGCTCTGCGCCGAAGAATCTTCTTCCAGCGCCCGCATGCAGTGTCTGCGCGATGCCAAGGCCGAATACAACAAGGCGCTGGCAGAAAGCAAAGCCACCGCCAAAGCCACTACTACGACCTCATCCACTACCAGCAGCAAGACCTGCCAAGACTGTGGCAAGGTCACTTCGGTGAAGGTGGAAGAGAAGGAAGGCGAAGGCGGCCCCCTGGGCACCATCGCTGGTGGTGTGGCCGGCGCCCTGGTGGGCAATCAAGTAGGCCAAGGCACGGGCAAGGATCTGGCGACCATCGCCGGTGCCGTGGGCGGCGCCTATGCCGGTCACAAGATCGAAGGCAAGGTGAAGAGCACCAAGGTGTGGGTTGTGACCGTTCACTTCAATGACGGCGAAGCCAAGACTTATCACTTCGACCACGATCCCGGATTCGCTACTGGTACTGCGGTCAAGGCCAGCGGCGAGACTATCGTTCGGCGGTGATCTAGGTACTTCGCTCTTCTCTGCGAGGAGTGCTTCAAGAAAAAATGGCGCGAATACGCGCCATTTTTTTGTCGCCGCCCCGTTGTGAAAAAACGGTTGTTCTACAACTTCAACGTTCAAGGTCAGGGGCGCTGCGCGGCTTTATCGCGCAGCGTCCCCTGCACCGCAGTGTTAGGCCTCGGCCAGTTGTGGGGAACAGGCATAGGATGGGTGAGCCTCTGCTTCGGCCCTGAATGAGGAGTGTGGCGGCAGCGGTTGCCATATATCTCTGAACGATAGGTTGAGCATAGTAGTAAGGCCTACGTATGTAAGGATGGTGTCAAACCCTTCCGACGCCAAAGATGTTGAGCACTGCCACGCCCAAACCTTCCATGAGTCCATGCCGCTAGCTTTGGAGGGAAGGCGAATGCCCCTGATCTTGAGATAGGCCATCCAGTCCATATGAATACCACCATTCAGCTCACGTTCGCGTTCTCGGTCGTTTAGCAATCGCTCAAAGCCTGCACCGTACGACGCGTTAATGCTCCGGTCTACCAGTGCGAGACGCACGAAGTAGTGGTTGGTGTTTTCATTGAAGCGGGAAGATGGCTGTAGATGATCCACTTGCAGCGACTTCGGAATATTGATTTCACGAAGGCCGTATTGTTGGTCAAGGAATCGAAGAAATGCTCGGCGATATCCCCGGTAGTTGGCACGAACCCATAACTCAGGCAGGGAGTCAGGCTTTTGTATGACTAAGGCAGACTTACGTTGCACACCGTCCAGATGTGAGATTGACCAACCGTACATCTTGGAATGCTGCGCGAGGCGAGCAGGTGTTGTCGCAATTAGGCAGGTCGTTCCTTCATCGCGAAAGTCTCTGAGAATCCCAGACTGCTGAAGTGCAAGAAATTGGCTGATAGAACTCGGCGTAGTCACGTGATTTCTTGAGAGGCCCAACGAAAAGCGTTTATCCGCCGCAGAGGCGAACGGGATTGGTCGAAGCAGGTCATAGCGGCGGATAAACCTCGTTGGACTGAACCGCCGGACTGGCGGTAGCTATGGGGATTGTAAGCGAGGGTTGGTGCAATTCAGTC
>DASUJA010000067.1:0-3252 GCA_036279515.1 Rhodocyclaceae bacterium
CCTGCGCGTGCCGACCATCAACGTTTCCCTGGTGGACCTGACCTTCACCTCCGAGCGCGCCACCACCAAGGACGAAATCAACGCCCTGATGACCGCCGCCGCCAACGGCCCCCTGAAGGGCATCATGGCCGTGAACAACGAACCGCTGGTGTCTTCCGACTTCAACCACACCACTGTGTCCTCCACCTTCGACGCAACGCAAACCCGCGTCATCAAGGGCGAAGACGGCTCCACCCTGGTGAAGGTGCTGGCCTGGTACGACAACGAGTGGGGTTACTCCTGCCGCATGCTCGACGCCGCCCGCGCCTGGATGGCTGCTAAGTAATTTCGGCGAGCGTCAAAACAAAGAGCCGCCAGAGGAAACTCTGGCGGCTCTTTGTTTTTGGGGCACGGGAATTTCAGATTTCGTGACTCCACACCCTCCCCTCCGTTCGTCTTGAGCGCCCCCCCAAGGGGACTTCCTTCGGGGCGTAGGCGCAGCCGAAGTCGAAGGATGAGTTTTGGCACAGACGTTCGCTGGTCCTTCGACTTCGCCCCCTCCGGTCGCGACGCTCAGGACGATCGGAGGGATTCGAGCCTGGCGGAAACTTCCGATTAAACCTCGCTCACGAACTGGCTCTTAGGCCGGCGCACCTTCTTCAGATTCACCAGCCAGTCCTGGTCCGCCTGCCGGTAGCCCAGAGGCAGCATCAGCACGGAACGCAAACCTCGCTCACGCAGTTTGAGGATGACATCCAGCTTGTCAGGATCGAAGCCTTCCATGGGCGTGGAGTCCACGCCTTCTTCCGCCGCGGCAATCATGGCAATGCCAAGGGCGATATAGGCCTGCCGGGCGGCGTGCTGGAAATTCACTTCGGGACCGCGCGCTGGATACCAACCCAGCAGCTTCTGCCGATAGGCTTCCCAGCCCTCGTTGGTGCCGCCCCGTTCCTGGTTGGTGAAGTCGAACATCATGTTGATGCGCTCGGGCGTGTAATCGTCCCAGGCGGCGAAGACCAGTAGATGGGAGCAATCAACGATCTGGCTTTGGTCCCAGGAGATGGGCTTGATCTGCTCCCGCACAGCCTTGTTTGTGACCACGATGATTTCAAAGGGCTGCAAGCCGCTGGAGGTGGGCGCCAAACGAGCGGCTTCCAGAATGCGTTCGACTTTATCTTCGGCAACCGCTTTCGCCGGGTCCATCTTCTTGGTGGCGTAGCGCCATTTGAGTTGATCCAACAACATGTTTTTCCTTTCTCTGCGATGGGGGGTACAAGCAATGCATGCCGCTTGTATTGCCCATGATAGAGGACATCGGAAAAACAAAAAGCCGCCGGGATGCGGCGGCTTTCCACTCACCTTCCTGCGCTGACGATTAGGACAAGGTCAGCCCTCGCGCTGCCGCATTCAAGTTGGCAATGACGGCCTGATTCACCGGCGGCTTGCTCGGATCGGAGGCGGAACCCGCGCCGGCCACCGCGGCCTCGGCTGCTGCCTGCTGGCTGTCCTGGGGCTTTTCGCCATCCTTGCTGCCCAACATCCGCTCCTTCATGCGGCGCTCGATTTCGCCCTCCTTGGCGGCGTGCTCCGTCGGCGGCAGGGCAGCCAGTTCTTCTTCGGTGATGCCCATCTCCTTCATGATCGCCTCTCGCAGATGCTGTTCGGGCGTTTTGCTCAAGTAGTCCTTAAAGAAAGACAGGGCGTCGGCGTATTGCTCCTTCAGGGTCTGCGTTGTCGGCGTGGTGGCACTTGCAGTCTTGGTGGAATCGGAGGACGGCTGAGCACCTCCGCCAAACGCCCGCCCCGCCTGGGCTAGCGCCGCTTGAAAACCCGCGTCATTACTGGGCTGGCGACTTACGGAACTGCTGGAGGTTTGGGAACCAGAGGACAGGGTATCGACTTTCATGGATGGAACTCCGCGAACAATGTAGTAGGCATAATGCAAAGCCCGTACCAAGCAGCATCCCCCGCTTCCTGCCGCCATTTGCGGCCAAGCTCCCCATTTTCGCCGGGCTTAGCCGGCAAGAAAGGCGGGCTCGCCAGCAGATATTGCCGCCCCATGCCCTTTCCCATCCTCTTCGATCTCCCGGAATGCCCTGATTCGGGCCGGCAGCCTGTAAAATCACGAGCTTCAACCATTTAGTGGCCCCCGTGTCAGGCTCCTCCCGCCCCCTCCGCCTTGCGATCAACGGCTACGGCCGCATCGGACGCTGCTTTCTCCGCGCGATCCAGGAATCGCCCCTGGGTGAGCACTTTCAGGTGGTGGCCATCAACGAGCCGGCGGACCTGCCCAGCATCACCTACCTGACCCGTTTCGATTCCACCCATGGCCGCTTCCCCGGCACCGTTGCAGAAGCGACTGGCGGCTTGCAGATCGACGGACGCTTCATCCCCGTCACCCACGCCGACACACCGGAAGCCGTGGATTGGAAGAGTCTCGACATCGATCTGCTAGTGGAATGCTCCGGCCAATACAGCAGCCGAGAGCAACTCGCCCGCTTCATCCAGGCCGGCTGCCCCCGCCTGCTGCTCTCCCACCCGGCCAACAGCGCCGAGGACGTGGATGCCACTGTGGTGTTCGGCATCAACCAGCAGCAACTGGCGGGCAACGAAGCCATCGTCTCCAACGCTTCCTGCACCACCAATGCCGTGGTGCCGGTGCTGCAACTGCTGGACCGGGAACTGGGCATCGAACATGGCCTGCTCACCACCCTGCATTCGGTGATGAACGACCAGCCCCTAATCGACGGCTATCACCACGCGGATCTGCGCCGTACCCGATCCGCCATGCAGTCCATCATCCCCGTTTCCACCGGCCTCGCCCGGGGCGTGGAGCGGCTGCTGCCCCAGCTTGCCGGCCGCATCCAAGCCAAGGCGATCCGTGTGCCCACCTTCAACGTGTCCGCCATCGACGTGGCCCTGCAAGTGCGCCAGGAGGTAACCGCCGAAGCGGTGAACGACCTGCTCTGCGCCGCCGCCAAGGAAGGCCCGCTCAAGGGGCTGCTGGCCTGCTCCCACGAGCCCCACGCCTCGGTGGACTTCAATCACGACCCGCACTCCGCCATCGTGGATGCCGGCCAAACCAGGGTCAGCGGCGGACGGCTGGTCAACCTGCTGGTCTGGTTCGACAACGAATGGGGCTTCGCCAACCGCATGGTCGAAGTGGCCCACCATTGGCTGCGCACCGCAGCCAAGCTCTGAATTCAAACTGCTTCAGGAGTCTCCACATGAAAGTTCTCAAGCTCGCCGATCTCGATGTCAAAGGAAAGCGCG
>DASUJA010000068.1:0-22026 GCA_036279515.1 Rhodocyclaceae bacterium
CGAACGCATGCAGCGATTCGTTTCCGCTTATCCCGAGGTGCGAGAAAAGTTTCATTTGCAGCCCGTGTTGATCGACATGCGTTATCCCAACGGTTTCGCCCTGCGTACGGGCGCCGCCAAATCATCGTGAGCAGGGACTGAGCAAGGAAAACCGCGACCTGATTGTCGGCCTCGACATCGGCACCTCGAAAATCATCGCCATCCTGGCAGAGCTGGATGACGAAGGCCGATTGTCCGTGCTCGGAATCGGGAGCCAGGAGTCCGATGGGCTGAAAAAAGGCATGGTGGTCAACATCGAGGCCACTGTGAACTCCATTTCCCGGGCGATCCAGGAAGTGGAATTGATGACCGGCTGCAAGGTGAAAGAGGTCTACACCGGCATCGCAGGCAGCCACATCAAGAGCAAGGATTCCAACGGCATGGCCGTGGTGAAGGACCGGGAAGTCACCCAGTTCGACGTGGAGCGCGCCATGGAAGCCGCTGCCGCCACGCCTATTTCGGCCGACGATCAGATCCTGCACACCTTGGTTCAGGAGTTCATTGTGGATGGGCAGGACGGTGTGAAGGAACCCATCGGCATGGACGCGAAGCGCCTGGAGGTGCGAGTGCACCTGGTGACCGGCGCCGTGACTGCCGTGCAGAACATTGTGAAATGCGTGCATCGCTGCGGCTTGGAAGTGGTTGATCTGGTGCTGCAACCCCTGGCTTCGGGGCATGCGGTGTTGACGGACGATGAGAAGGATGTGGGTGTTTGTCTGGTGGACATCGGCGGTGGCACGACCGACGTGGCGATCTTCACCCAGGGCGCCATCCGCCATACGGCGGTGATTCCCATTGCCGGTGATCAGATCACGTCCGACATCAGCATTGCCCTGCGCACCTCTACCCAGGACGCGGAGGAGATCAAGATCGGCTACGGCGTGGCGCTTCAGCAGTTGGCCGATCCGGAGGAGATGCTGGAAGTGCCGGGCGTCGGCGATCGTCCGTCGAGCAGCCTGTCGCGGCAGACCCTGGCCGGTTTTATCCAGCCGCGTGTCGAGGAGATCCTGCAAAAGGTGCACGAGGAGTTGGTGCGATCCGGCTACGAGCGTCTGCTTCGCGCCGGCGTCGTACTCACCGGCGGTTCGGCCCAGATGCCGGGAATGATCGAGTTGGGTGAAGAGATATTCCACAACACGGTGAAGCTGGGCATGCCCCATTACGAAGGCCCGCTCAAGGACGTGACGCGGAATCCGCGCTATTCCACGGCCATGGGCTTACTGATGGAAGGCCAATCCCAGCGCAAGCGCGGCATCAAAGTGCGCGACACGAGTTCTTTCCGGCAGGTGCTGGCGAGGATGCGTTCTTGGTTCGAGAAAAATTTTTAAAAGCGAGGTTCTTGTTTTAAGAGAGCGTCGCGAAGTTTTGGAGTGAGGGATTCGTCCCTCTTATTCCCCCGCAAAGTCCGGGGGCAACATGGTGAAATCGTAAGGTAATTCTGATGGAGGCGAGCATGTTTGAACTAGAGGAAGTGGTGGACGAGAGTCCTGCCAACACGACGATCATTAAAGTGATCGGCGTCGGCGGCGCGGGCGGCAATGCTGTGGATCACATGATCCGCGAGGGCGTGAACGGTGTGGACTTCATCACCGTGAACACTGACGCCCAAGCACTGCGCAATTCCGGCGCCGGCGTTCGGCTGCAACTGGGACCAGGTCTTGGCGCTGGCGGTAAGCCCGGCAAGGCCCGCGAACTGGCCGACATGGAACGGGAAGAAATCGCCCGTGCGCTGAAGGGCGCCCACATGGCCTTCATCACTGCCGGCATGGGCGGCGGCACCGGTACCGGCGCTGCACCCATCGTGGCGGAAGTAGCCAAGGAACTCGGCATCCTGACCGTGGCCGTGGTGACCAAGCCCTTCGAGTTTGAAGGCAACCGGATGCGCTTGGCCGAAGACGGTCTGGCCGAACTGGCCCTGAACGTGGATTCGCTGATCGTGATCCTCAACGAAAAGTTGATGGAAGTGCTCGGCGAAGACGTAGGCATGAAGGACGCCTTCAAGGCGGCCGACAACGTGCTGAAGAACGCCGTGGGCGGCATTGCCGAAATCATCAATGTGCCCGGCCTGGTGAACGTCGACTTTGAAGACGTGCGCACCGTGATGGGCGAAATGGGCAAGGCCATGATGGGCTCCGCCACCGCTGCCGGCGTGGATCGCGCGCGCATCGCTGCCGAACAGGCCGTCGCCAGTCCGCTGTTGGAAGGCATCGAACTGTCCGGCGCTCGCGGCGTGCTGGTGAACATCACCTCCAGCCACTCCCTGGGTATGCGCGAAGTGAAGGAAGTCATGGCCACCATCCGCAACTACGCTGCGGAAGACGCCACGGTGATCTTCGGTACCGTCTTCGACGATTCCATGGAAGATCAACTGCGCGTGACCGTGGTTGCCACGGGTCTGGGCGGCAAGGTTGCCAAGAAGCAGCCCGTGCTGACTTCCGTGCCCAGCATGGCCTATGGTCTGCGTACCGGCACCGACAACGTGATGATGGAAGTGAATGTGGGCAGTGCCGACACGAATGGCATGCCTTCCGTCCTCCATGGTCGCGGTGCTCGCAATGCCGCCGTGGAAGCAATGACCTCCAGCGGTATGGATAAATACGACATCCCCGCGTTCCTGCGCAAGCAAGCCGACTGATCCAGCGATCAGTCTTCAGGCCCCGCGTCGCGGGCTTCAGTGGATCGCCTCCCACTGCGGCTTACGACGCGGGGCTTGTCATTGTGCGGTGCTACAATTACGTAACTTTTTGATTTCATTCGGCCATGCTCAAACAACGGACATTGAAGACCCTGATTCGCGCCACTGGCGTGGGCCTTCATTCGGGCGTCAAAGTGACCCTAGTGCTCCGTCCTGCTGCGCCTAATACCGGAGTCGTCTTCCATCGCGTGGATTTGAATCCGCCGGTGAGCCTGAAGGCTGAACCCTTCAACGTGGGCGACACGCGCATGGCCTCCTGCCTCGAGCGGGACGGCGCAAAGATCGGCACCATCGAACACCTGATGTCCGCCCTGGCTGGGCTGGGCATTGATAACGTCCATGTGGATGTGGATGCCGCCGAAATTCCCATCATGGATGGCTCTGCCGCGCCCTTCGTCTTCCTGCTGCAATCTGCCGGCATCGAGGAACAGAACGTCGCCAAGAAATTCCTGCGGGTGAAAAAGCCCGTGGAAGTACGTGATGGCGACAAGTGGGCCAAGCTGGAACCCTATGAAGGCTTCCGCCTTTCCTTCTCCATCATCTTCAATCACCCCGCCATCGACCGCACCGGCAATCTGGCCACGGTGGATTTCGCCGACAACTCCTATATCCGCGAAGTTTCCCGCGCGCGCACCTTCGGCTTTACTCAGGATCTGGAAATGCTCAACGCCCAGGGCTTGGGCCTTGGCGCCAGCATGGAAAACGCCATTGTGATGGATGAGTACCGGGTGCTGAACTCTGATGAGCTGCGTTACGCCGACGAATTCGTGAAGCACAAGGTGCTCGATGCAGTGGGCGATCTGTATGTATTGGGATATCCGCTACTGGCGGCATTCACCGCCTACAAGTCGGGCCACGCCATGAACAACAAGCTGCTGCGGGCGCTGCTGGAAGACGAAACCGCCTGGGACCTCGTCACCTACGAGGACGAGGCCCGAACACCCGCCAGCATCGCGCATCTCTATCCCCAGGCCGCCTAAGGCGGCGCAAAACGACCGAGCGGCCCCGTCATGCTATTGATGCGCGTCGCAGGATTCCTCGCAGCCTTCGTGGTGGCGGGCGGCATCCTGCTCTATCTCTTCACTGGCGACCGAAAGTACCTGAGCCTCGCTGGCCGGGTTGCCAAGTGGACGCTGATCTTCGTTTTGTTTGTCTTTGCCCTGATGATCCTGGAACGGCTTATCGTTCTTTGATTCGGACCTGGCGTACGAAGCGCTGGAGCGCCCGTTTCAAGGGGGATGTTTCCGGTAGTTGTGACGACAGGTTTTCAAGTCCTTGTTTTTCATGGTCTCTTAGACTGCCTCCCGCCACGGCACGTTGCGCTGGACGCGGTTCGGTCGGTTGCACCTTTACTTGTATTTGGGTAACCTCCGCGCCGCTTTGGCGAAAGACGGCCACCAATCGCGGCACTACTTGCTGGATTTTGGTCGCCGCCGCGCCGCTCGTGGCGTGAATAACGATCTTCCCTTGCTTGAGATTGACGACCCGTCCCGAACGCGCCAATGCCGGCGGTACGGCTTGCTCGTAGGCTTGCTGAAGACGTGCCAAATGGCCCGCGTGTGCGACATAGCGGGCGAGGTCGGAGTCTCTCCGAATGAACTTGCCTAGGCTGTATGCGGGCATCGAGATAATGTGGAGGAGCAGGCGTTGCATATTATTCTTGTCTCCAACCGGCTGGCAACGGCCCGTACCATTAGTTTTACGCCGCGTCTGATTGTTCTGTTGGTCCTTGGGCTGTTCGCTACCGTTATTGGCTTGTCCTCCCTGTTTTCCTATATTGCCGTCCGCCATGCAGCGGAGGTGAAGCTTCCTTTCCTGCAAACCCTGATTCGCATGGTGACCCTGCAGGAGAGTCAGCGCAGTCAGGATTACATGAAGGAAAACATCAAGGTCATGGCGACAAAGCTGGGCGAGATGCAGGCCCAGCTGACCCGTCTCGATACCATTGGGGATCGCCTCGCCAACCAGGCCGGCATCAAGGCGTCGGACATCAAGCCCGCCCAACCCAAAGGTGGTGGTCAAGGTGGACCACTGATTCTTGCCCCCGACCTAAGCACCAATGAGTTGCAAAAAGCGGTGGATGCCCTTGCCCTGCAGGTGGAGGCGCGCACTGATACCCTCACCATGCTCGAGGCTGAGTTGTTCGAGGCTCGAGTGCGCCGGAACTTTCTTCCCACCGTCCTGCCGGTTGATGTGCAGTGGAATGCCTCGGCCTTCGGTTGGCGAGTGGACCCTTTCACCGGCTTACGCGCCATGCACGAAGGCGTGGATTTTCCCAGTGCCGTGGGGACGCCGATCAAGGCAGCGGCGACTGGCATTGTGATCTCTGCCGAGCGTCACCCTGAGTACGGCAACATGATCGAAATCGATCACGGCAACGACATGACCACCCGCTACGCCCACGCCTCCAAGCTGCTGGTAAAGGTTGGCGACATGGTCAAGCGCGGTCAGTTGATCGCCGAAGTGGGCTCCACAGGCCGCTCCACCGGACCCCATCTCCATTTTGAAGTGCGTTACCGGGGCGCCGCGCAAAACCCTAACCGCTTCCTTCAAGCTGCCCAGGCCTCCACTCTGGCGCATCGGTAATCGGAGAATTCTCGAGATCCGCGCTGAACGCCGTAATCTCACTGTCTAGAGCTTGCCGGGGGCGAAAAGTCCCCATGCTAAAATCCGCGTTTTTCCACCGGCCCAGCGGATTTCCATGCTTACAGGCTTACTCAAAAAGATTTTCGGCAGCCGCAACGAGCGTTTGTTGCGTCAATACCGGGGCACCGTTGCCCGTATCAATGCTCTCGAAGCGTCCATGCAGGCGCTTTCGGATGCCGATCTGGCCGCCAAGACCGCTGAATTCAAGCAACGCCACGCCAACGGCGAATCCCTGGACGATCTGCTGCCCGAAGCCTTCGCCGTCGTGCGCGAAGCCGGCAAGCGCGTGCTGGGCATGCGCCACTTCGACGTGCAGCTGGTGGGCGGTATGGCCCTCCACTACGGCAAGATCGCCGAAATGCGCACCGGCGAAGGCAAGACGCTGGTCGCCACGCTGCCTTCCTACCTCAACGCCATTTCCGGCAAGGGCGTTCACGTCATCACGGTGAACGACTACCTGGCCAGCCGCGACGCGGAATGGATGGGCCGCCTGCATCGCTTCCTCGGCCTCACCGTGGGCGTGAATCTGTCTCAGATGGAGCACGATGCCAAGCAGGCCGCCTACGCCGCAGACATCACCTACGGCACCAACAACGAGTTCGGCTTCGACTACCTGCGCGACAACATGGTCTATTCGTCGGGCGAGCGGGTGCAACGGGCCCTTAACTACGCCATCGTCGACGAAGTGGATTCGATCCTGATCGACGAAGCCCGGACCCCGCTGATCATCTCCGGACAGGCCGAGGATCACACCGACCTGTACGTGAAGCTCAACGCCGTGCCGCCCCTGCTGACCAAGGGCGAAGCCGCAAAGAACGAAGGCGAGCAGGATACCGGCGACTACACGGTGGACCTGAAGTCTCACCAAGTGCTGCTGACCGAAGAAGGCCACGAAAAGGCAGAAGAGATCCTCGCCCGCCTGGGCCTGTTAGCCGAAGGCAGCAGCCTCTACGAGCCGGCCAACATCCTGCTCATGCACCACCTTTACGCCGCGCTGCGCGCCCACAATCTGTTCCACAAGGACCAGCATTACGTGGTGCAGGACGGCGAGATCATCATCGTCGACGAATTCACTGGCCGCCTGATGTCCGGTCGCCGCTGGTCCGATGGTCTGCACCAAGCCGTGGAAGCCAAGGAAGGCGTGCAGATCCAGGCCGAGAACCAGACCCTGGCCTCCATTACCTTCCAGAACTACTTCCGCATGTACGGCAAGCTGGCCGGCATGACCGGCACCGCCGACACGGAAGCCTTCGAGTTCCATTCGATCTACGCCCTGGAAACGGTGGTGATTCCCACCCACCGTCCGCCCCAGCGCAAGGATGAGAACGACAAGATCTATCGCACGGCGCAAGAAAAATACGACGCCATCATCGCCGACATCCGCGATTGTCACGGTCGTGGTCAGCCGGTGCTGGTGGGTACCACCTCCATTGAAAATTCCGAGTTGCTGTCCGAACTGCTGAATCGCGAAAAGCTGCCGCACCAAGTGCTTAACGCCAAGCAGCACGCCCGCGAAGCGGAGATCGTGGCCCAGGCCGGTCGTCCCGGCGTGGTCACCATCGCCACCAACATGGCGGGTCGCGGTACCGACATCGTCCTCGGCGGCAACATCGAGAAGGACGTGGATGCCGTTCGCGAGGATGAAAGCCTGTCTGACGCCGACAAGGAAACCCGCGTCGCCGCGCTGAAGGCCGAATGGCAAAAGGTGCACGATCAGGTATTGGCCGCTGGCGGTCTGCACATCATCGGTTCCGAGCGCCACGAATCCCGCCGTATCGACAACCAATTGCGTGGTCGTTCCGGTCGCCAGGGCGATCCGGGTTCTTCTCGCTTCTACCTGTCCCTGGAAGATTCGCTGCTCAAGATCTTCGCGGGTGAGCGCCTCAACGCCATCATGGTCCGCCTCAAAATGCCCGAAGGCGAAGCCATCGAGCACCCCATCGTCGACCGTTCCCTAGAGTCCGCGCAGCGCAAGGTGGAGCAGCGTAACTTCGATATTCGCAAGCAACTGCTCGAATACGACGACGTGGCCAACGACCAGCGCGAGGTCATCTACCAGCAGCGGAATGAATTGCTGGAGAGCGAGGACATCTCCGAGACCGTGGCCGCCATGCGTCAGGGCCTGATCCACGACACCTTCCGCATCTACGTGCCGAATGAAAGCGTGGAAGAGCAGTGGGACATACTCGGTCTGGAATCCGCTCTGGCCGGCGAGCTGCAACTCAAGGTGCCCGTGGCCCAATGGGTCAAGGACGATCCCCAGCTCGACGACAACGGTCTGCTCCACCGCATTCTGGATTCCGCCGACGCCGAGTACGCCACCAAGACCGAGAACGTGGACCGCTCCGCTTGGCACGGCTTTGAACGCAACGTCATGCTGCAAAGTCTGGACACTCACTGGCGCGAACATCTGGCCGCTCTCGACCATCTGCGTCAGGGTATCCATCTGCGCGGCTATGCCCAGAAGAATCCCAAGCAGGAATACAAGCGCGAAGCCTTTGAGCTGTTCGAGAACCTGCTCAACGAGGTCCGCTCCGACGTGACGCGGTTACTGATGACCGTGGAAGTCCGCTCCGAGAGCCAAATCGAAGAAGTTGAACAGCTCGCGCCCGCCGTGGAGAACGTGCAGTACCACCATGCCGACTACGACGAAGTGCTGGGCGGCGACGAAGCCGAAGCTGCAGTGGCTGCGGCTCCGTCTTCGGCTCATGGCCCCAAGGTCGGCCGCAATGATGCCTGCCCCTGCGGGAGTGGCAAGAAGTACAAACACTGCCACGGCAAGCTGGCTTGATTGCAGCAGAGGCACCAAAGAAAACGGGGAGGCTTTGGCCTCCCCGTTTTCTTTGTGTTTGCCTACGCAAGTGGGCGAGAACTAGGTTGCGCGGGGCTTGAGCTTTTTGCGCATCCGTGAGGCTCAGCTCACCGATATCTGATTTGCGACCGGGTCATCCTTATGGATCGCCAGGATGTTGATGCCTAGCGGGAAGATTGTGTAGCCCCGTGGCTCAAGGAAGTTCATCAGATCAATTTCGTTCGTCTTGATCTTCTCGATCAGCAACTGGGGCTTGAATCGTTCGATGGTATTCCTGGCGCCTTCGAGCGCGTCCATCTCCATCCCCTCGATGTCGATCTTGATGAAGTCGAGTCGTTTCAGATTCAGCCCATCGATTGAAATCATGGCGGTGGTTTGGGCCTTCTCTTCCCCGTAGTCCACGTCTTGTCCGATGTATTCCGTGTTTTCTCTCTTTCTGATTTCCAGGCTGCCGAAACTGGACGGGGTGAAGTAGTCGGGTATCGGCACCTGAATGACGCCATTTTCTTTTCCTACAGCAGCCCAAATGGCGCGGGCATTGAAGCAGTTGTTCAGGGTGATGTTCCCGGTCAATGCGTAGAAGATTCTTTCCTGCGCCTCAAAGGAGATGACGTTTCCCCAGCCGAACATGAATTGAGCCCACTCGATGGTGTGTACGCCGACATTCGCACCGCAATCGAGTGCTACGACGCCATCCCCGAACGTCTTTCGCCTTGCCTCCAGCAGTTGCCGCGCAACGTCCACCTCGCTCGGATCGAAAACCGATGTATTGAGCAGCTGATAGCCCACTCCATAGCCGCCGTGATCCGTCAGCCGGTAGTCATGCCGGTTAACCAGCATGCTTCCATGATTCGTAGACGTGACCACAAATGCAGCAGGGCGGAGATTGCTTCGTTTCATGCTTGCTCCTCAGCAGGAGTGAAGGGGGCGCTTGTTCGATCCAGTTCGTTCCAATAGGCACAGCGACTGCTGATAGCATTGGACCTCATCGCACAGCGAGTTCAGGGTCGGAAAAGCCCTACATCGGTGCCATAAATAATTGGATAGGAGATCCCCCATGAGTCGCCAGCCCCTCGTAACGCTGCAAGAGGACGAAGGCTCCATTCTCGTTTTGGACCAGACGCTTCTGCCCGGCGACGCACGTTTGGTGCGGCTGCGTACCCTGGAGGATGCGGCTGAAGCCATCAGCGTCATGCGGGTGCGCGGTGCGCCGTTGATCGGCGCAACGGCCGCTTACGGCGTCGCCCTCGGGCTAGCTGCGACGGCTGACGATGCGCATCTTGATCATGTCCTCGCCGTATTGGCCGCAACCCGCCCAACGGCCGTCAATCTTCATTGGGCGCTTGATCGTATGGACGAGCGTTTGCGCTCGCTCCGCCCCGAAATTCGCCCTGCTGCCGCATGGAAGGAAGCCCGCGCCATCGCCGAACTGGACAGGCAATCCAACCACGCCATTGGCGACCACGGTATGCCTTTGCTGGAGCGTTCAGTGCAGGGCGGACCTAGCTGGGAGCGTCCGGTTAACGTCATGACCCATTGCAACGCCGGTTGGCTCGCCACGGTGGCCCACGGAACTGCCCTGTCGCCGGTCTATGCGGCCCACGATGCCCGCGTCCCGCTTCACGTCTGGGTTTCCGAGACTCGCCCACGCAATCAGGGGCTGCTGACCGAATGGGAACTGCGTCAGGCCGGCGTGCCTCATACCCTCATTGCCGACAACGCTACGGGTCTCTTGATGATGAACGGCCAAGTGGATTGCATCATCGTTGGTGCCGACCGTATCGCCGCCAATGGCGATACCGCCAACAAGGTAGGCACCTACCTCAAGGCCCTGGCAGCCAAGGCCCACGGTATTCCCTTCTACGTCGCTGCGCCGATCTCCACCATCGACTTCGACTGTCTAGGTGGCTCGCTGATTCCGATTGAGGAACGCAACGGCGCCGAGTTGGGCGCAGCCCCCGGCGTACCCGTGGCGAACCCTGCCTTTGACGTCACGCCTGCGGCGCTCATCACCGGCATCATCACCGAACGTGGCGTCTTCGCTCCCGGCGATTTGGGACAACTGGAAGCATGAATGACGACACTCTCGATCTAGCTGCGCAGGTCCTCTCCACAGCGAGGGCCATGAACGCCTCGGGCATCAACCGGGGCGCCGCAGGTAACGTGAGTGCTCGCAGTGGCGACGGCTTCGTCATCACCCCCACCGGCATGTCCTACGCTGACTGCGAAGCGGCAGACATGGTCTGGATCGGTCTCGACGGCAGCGTGGCGGGGCGGCGCAAGCCGTCCTCCGAATGGTGCTTCCATCGCGACATCTATGCCGCTCGCCCCGAAGCCGGTGCCGTGATCCATACCCATTCCCCCTTTGCCACAAGCCTCGCCTGCATGGACTTCGGCATCCAACCGTTCCATTACATGATCGCCCGCTTTGGCGGCCGCGATGTGCGCTGTGCCGACTACGCCACCTTTGGTAGTCAGGAGCTTTCCGACGCCATTCTGAGGGCGCTGGAAGACCGCAGTGCCTGCCTCATTGCCCATCACGGCATGGTCGTGTTTGGCCAGAACTTGCCCAAAGCCCTGGAGCTTGCCGTGGAGTTGGAAACCCTCAGCGAGCAGTTCTGGCGGGTGCTTCAACTCGGAGGCCCTAACTTGATTCCCGATGACGAGATGGATCGGGTGTTGGAAAAATTCAGGACCTACGGTCAGCAGTAGTCGCTCGGATTCGTCCGGTGCGGTGCAGACTTTCTCCGATGGTCGCCATCTGTACTTTCAGGTAAAACGCAGCCTCGCTGCCGACGCGTCATGTCGGACTAATGAACGGGAGATATGCCATGAAGTCGATCAACATGCTGTTTGCGCTGGGCGCTGTCATTGCCGCCCCTGCTTTTGCCGAAGGCCATGCCCACTGGGGTTACGAAGGACGCCACGGCGCTGCGCATTGGGCAGAGATGGACCAGGGCTTCAAGACTTGCAAGCTGGGCAAGCACCAATCGCCCATCAACATCGAAACCAAGTCTGTCGAAAAAGTCGAACTGAAGCCCATCGGTTTTGCCTACACGGCAGGCGCCGCCAACGTGGTGAATAACGGCCACACCATCCAGGTCAATCTGCCCGCCGGAAGTAGCGCCAATTTCGACGGCACCGACTATCAACTGCTGCAATTCCACTTCCACACGCCCAGCGAAGAAAAGATCAACGGCAAGGCCTATCCCCTGGTCGCACACTTCGTGCACAAAAACGCCGAAGGCAAGCTGGCCGTCGTCGCCGTGCTGTTCAAGCGGGGCAAGGAAAACGCCGCTCTGGCACAGGTCTTCGCCAACCTGCCGGCGGAGGAAGGCGAAACCAAGGCCCTGGACGCCGCCCTCAACCCCGCCGACGTGCTGCCCGCCGATCACACCTACTACGCCTTCACCGGCTCCCTCACCACGCCGCCTTGCAGCGAAGAGGTGCGCTGGCAAGTGCTGAAGACGCCGGTGGAATTGTCCGCCGGCCAACTCTCTGCCTTCCGTAAGCTCTATAAAATGAACGCCCGACCCGTGCAGCCCCTGAATGGCCGCAAGGTGCAAATGAGCCAGTAAGACCCCGCCTCCAGGTGCCCATGTACTAAAGGCCGGCGTGGCGGTTGCCGCTACGCCGGCCTTGTTTTTTGAACGAACGGAATGAAGGAATGAACACTCGCCCCTGTCGTACACTACGTCTTTCCCGATGGTTTCCTCGCGCCCTGCTCATCGGAGCGACTCTGCTGGCGACGGCCTGCGCCACCAGCACCCGCCCTGGGGCCGTGGGTATTGAGCGGTCGCAATTCCTCGCAGTGCCGGCGGCTACCGTGGAAAAGATGGCGGCCCTGAGTTATGCCGAACAGAACAACAAGGCCAAGTCGGCGGGTGCCTTGATCGTGGGTGGGCCTATCGTGGATCGGCTGCGTCGCATCGAGCAGCGCCTGGTGCCGCAAACGACGGTATTCCGGGACGATGCTCTCAACTGGAAGTGGCAGCTGGCGGTGATTGAATCGCCGGAGCTGAACGCCAGCTGTGCCCCCGGCGGCAAGATCACTTTCTACACGGGCCTGATCCAGCAGCTATCTCTCACCGACGACGAGATCGCTGCCGTCATGGGCCACGAAATCGCCCACGCCCTGCGCGAACACGGCCGGGAACGCATCTCCCAGGCCTATGCCCAGAACCTGATAACCGGCGTCGCCCTGGCCGCCACCAATAATCGGGAAGCGGAAATCGCCCTGGCCAATCAGTTCTCCCACTTCCTGTTCGAGCTGCCTCACTCTCGGCTGGAAGAAACCGAAGCAGACCAGATCGGCCTGGAGCTGGCCGCCCGCGCCGGCTATGACCCTCGCGCCGCTCTGAGCCTGTGGCGCAAGATGGAGGCCGCCAACAAGGGCAACGCGCCGCCCGAGTTTCTCTCCACCCACCCCTCCAGCGGCCATCGGCAACAGGACATCGAATCCCTGCTGCCCACGGTGATGCCCTTGTACCAGCAGGCGAAGCGCTAGAGGCTAGGTGCTAGGCGCGGCCAGGGCTGCTCATGACGAGCTCCCTGGTCGCGCGTGTCATGGCGACGTAAAGCAGCCGCGCATCTTCTTCTTTGCTTGCCTCGTCCGCCCCAAGCAGACCGACGCCGGGAATCGCCACCAAGGGAAATTCCAGTCCCTTGCAGCTATGCATGGTGAGGACTTTCACCGTGTCTTCCGTTTCGGCGAAAGTCATCTCCTTGTGGAAAGTGACAGGGATGCCACGACTGCGTAGCGTTGCCAATACCTCTTTGCCCACCTTGGCGTAGTCGTGATAAATCACGGCCATGTCGCGCCACGGCGTGCCGGTATTGTGGGCGGCCTTGAATCGATCGGCGATGTGGCAAGCCTCTTCGCGCAAGGTGGGAAAGTTGATGATCTGCGGATCGGGGCCGTGGTCGCCGCCACCGATGGGGTCGATGGTGGGAGCCCCGTCTTCGTCTGCTTCCTTGGGGCGCAGCACGTCATCCGCCATGCTGCGGGCAAGCCGTAGGATTTCCTGGGTATTGCGGTAATTGACCCGCAGCAGTGTGGTGCGGCCCTGGGCCTGGATACCCACACTCTTGAAACTGAACTTGCGCTTGCGGTCCTTGGCGTAGATCGACTGGGCATCGTCATAAAGCACTAGCAGCGAATTGCTGCGCGGGTCCAGCATCTGCACCACCAGCTTGAACCAATGGGGCTGGAAGTCGTGGCCTTCGTCGATCAATACCGCTTCGTATTGGGCGGCGGGAATCAGCCCCCGGTCCACCGAAGCGATAACCCTATTCACCATCTCGGCGAAATAGGCTTCCTTGTCCGGGTTGGCGGCCGGCAGCCCTGCGTTGAAGGCGACGAGTTGGGCGCGACACCACTGGTGAAAGTTGTGCACCAACACCTTCGCACCCAGCCCCTTGTCGATCATGCTGCGGCCCAAGCGTTTGGCGAGGGATGTGTTGTAGCAAAGCACGAGGATGGGCTTGCTGCTGACCTGCGCCAGTTGCTCCGCCCGATAGCCGAGGATCAGCGTCTTGCCCGATCCCGCCACGCCATGGATGACGCGATGGCCGTCTCCCAGGCTGCGCGCCAGCTGCTCCTGAGTGAGGTCCATGACGCGCAGTACGTCGGTCTTCTCGTCAAACAGTTGCGCCTGGTGCTGCGGAATCCGAATCTGGGGAAAGATGTGCCAGCGGATGCGGTCGATCTGTGGCAGGGTCAGAGCGCCATTGAAGGCGATCTTGAACATCTGCCACAGCCGTTGCTGGAAGGCCTCGTCATCCACGCTCTCCGTCATCTCATCCTGGCAGATGACCTGATGAGACGGCCAGAGATTGTCGAAGCCCGCTTCATCGAAAGTCTTGCGACTGATGTTGGGAAGCACCAGCCCATAGCTCCAGGGGAAACGAGGCCGGCCCTTGTGGCTGCCGGTGGTGAAGACGAGTTGATCGTCCTTCTCCAGAAGATCAATCACGGCATGGGCGTACTGTCGTGCCTGTTCCAGAGGGTTCTTCGCAGAAATGATGCCGCGGTCCGCGTGGTACTTGACCGACTCCTTATCGGCTTCGATCAGGTTTTCCTTTTTCCAATCCTTCACCTCAAGGATCAGGATGCCTCGGCGCGGATGGAGGACGATGAAATCAGGATGCAGATTGTGGGGGCCGATGGGAACGTCGTACCAGCAGAGGTAGTCCTCTTCCAGTTTCTGCTCCAGACGCTGGGCGAGTCGCTTCTCGCCGCTGGTCATGCGGGAAACGCAGGTGCTGAGTGCGGGAATCAGTGTTGCCACGGCAGGAGCCCCAAAGTCAATGGAATGATGTAGTCATTCTATTGGAGGCCGCAGCCCCCTAGCTGTGGGCGGCGTGTGAAGCGTCTCGCTAGGCGAACAGCCGCGCCAGCTCCGAGCCCGGATCGTCAGCGCGCATGAAGGCTTCGCCCACCAGGAAGGCATTGACCTGATGTTCGCGCATCAAGGCCACGTCTTCCGCCTTGAGGATGCCGGACTCAGTAATCACCAGACGGTCCGCGGGAATGCGATCCAACTGTTGCAAGGTGGTATCGAGGCTCACTTCAAACGTGCGCAGGTTGCGGTTGTTGATGCCGATTAGGGGCGTCTTCAATTGCAGGGCCGCGTCCAGTTCTTCGCCGTTGTGGGATTCCACCAGCACGGCCATGCCCAGGCTGTGGGCGATGGCTTCCATCTCCTGCATTTGCGCCAGGGATAGGGACGCGACGATGAGCAGGATGCAATCGGCGCCCATGGCGCGGGCTTCGTAGACCTGATAGGGATCGACCAGAAAGTCCTTGCGCAGCACCGGCAGATCGCAGGCGGCGCGGGCTTCTTTCAGATAATCGGGCGAGCCTTGGAAGTAGGGGGCGTCCGTCAGTACCGACAAGCAGGCCGCGCCGCCTATCGCATAGCTGCGGGCGATGGCGGCAGGACGGAAGTCCTCCCGCAGCACGCCCTTGGAGGGGCTGGCCTTCTTGACCTCCGCAATCACCGCCGAGCGGCCAATGGCGATCTTGCCGCGCAAGGCGCCGACGAAATCCCGCGTCGGCGATTGCGTTTCGGCTTCGGCGCGGACGACGGCCAGGGGCTTGGCGGCTTGGGCCGCAGCCACTTCTTCGCGCTTGGTGGCGTTGATCTTGTTGAGGATGTCGGACATGGAGCGAGGTTCCTGGTATTCGGTGCCGCTGGGCGGCATGGGGCAGCTTAAGGCGCGAAGTGTACTGGCTGGCGATCCGCTTTAGTTGTGCCCGTCGCGGCGGTCATTGCTCTGGCGACGGATGGCTTCCGCCATGGCGAGCGATGCTTCGTCACCGAATGCGCTCAACGCATCAATGACCGATTTACGGTTCGCGGGCGGCTGGTTCTGGCTGAGCTTGGCCTTGCCAACCATGCTCGTGATCTCCACCCGGATGCCGACGATGGCCTTGAGCATGTTGTCGATGTATTCCGCAGGCGCCTCGTCCAGCGTCCAGGGCTTGGCTTGAGTGCGTTCATGCCGAGCGGAGAGTTCGGTCAGGCAGGCGCGCAACCAGACCGGATCATCCATCGCAAAGAGTTTCCCTTGCACGTGGACCACCTCGTAATTCCAGGTGGGCACGGCCTTGCCCGTTTCCGCCTTGGTGGCATACCAATTAGGGGAGATGTAGTGCTGCTGTCCGTGGAACAGGATCAGGCAATCAATGCCGCCTGCGGCCTTCTGACTCAGCGGATTCGCGCGAGCGACGTGTCCGATCAGTTCGCCATGGATGTCGGCGTCGCGTCTGAGAAACAGCGGGATGTGATCGGCTGCAAGCCCAGCTTCGCCGCCGACAACGATGGTCGCAAGGGGATGCTGATCGATGAAAGCGTGCAGCGTCTCGGGGCTGGATTCCTCAAAGTGCTTGGGCAGGTACATGGTGAGCCGACGCTTACTGCGCCTGGGTGGTAGCCACGAACGCTTCCAGCTTCGCCTTTGCTGCGCCGCTCGCTACCGTCTTCTTCGCCAGTTCGATGCCTGCGCCGATGTCGGCAACCAAGTTCGCCGTGTAGAGCGCCGCGCCTGCGTTGAGCAAGGCGATGTCCAGGGCGACGCCGGGTTTGTTGTCCAGTACGTCGAGCATCATGGCGCGGGATTCTTTCGCGTTCGCAACGCGCAGGTTGCGGCTGGCGGACATGGCGAAGCCGAAGTCTTCCGGGTGAATTTCATATTCGCGGATTTGGCCGTTCTTGAGTTCGCCCACCAGGGTGCCGGCGCCCAGGGAGATCTCGTCCATGCCGTCCTTGCCCCAGACCACCATCACGTGCTCGGCGCCTAGGCGCTGCATGACGCGCACCAGGATGCCGACCAAGTCTTCATGGAACACGCCGATCAGGGAATTGGGTGCGCCGGCGGGATTGGTCAGAGGGCCAAGGATGTTGAAGATGGTGCGGACGCCCATTTCCTTGCGCACCGGGGCCACGTTCTTCATGGCCGGGTGGTGGTTGGGCGCGTACATGAAGCCCATGCCGCAGGCTTCCAGGCAGCGGGCCACCTGGTGGGCTTGCAGGTCGATCTTGACGCCGAGGGATTCCAGCACGTCGGCGGCGCCGGATTTGGAAGAGACGCTACGGTTGCCGTGCTTGGCCACGGTGGCGCCTGCCGCCGCTGCGATGATGGCCGCGGTGGTGGAAACGTTGAAGGAGTGGGCGCCATCGCCGCCGGTACCTACCACGTCCACGAAGTGCGGGTTGTGGAGCGTTTCCACGCGGGTGCAGAGTTCGCGCATCACCGTGGCGGCGGCGCTGATTTCGCCGATGGTTTCCTTCTTCACCCGCAAGCCGGTGAGGATGGCCGCCGTCATCACCGGCGAGACTTCTCCCTTCATGATGAGCCGCATCAAATGCAGCATCTCATCGTGGAAGATTTCGCGGTGTTCGATGGTGCGCTGAAGCGCTTCCTGGGGGGTGATCATGACGACGGCCTTGGTTAAAGAACGGTACAGGGATATTTAAGTCTAAATTATCCTGAAATCCAAGTTATCCCTAAGTTATCTCTTGGTGCTGAGGAAATTTTGCAATAGATCGTGACCGCGCTCGGTCAAGATGGATTCCGGATGGAACTGCACACCCTCCACGGCGAACTGCTTGTGGCGCACGCCCATGATTTCGCCGTCATCGGTCCAGGCGGTGATCTCCAGGCAATCGGGCAGGGATTCCCTCTCAATCGCCAGGGAGTGATAGCGGGTCACGGTCAGCGGGTTGGGCAGGCCCTTGAACACGCCCACGTTGTTGTGATGCACCGGCGAGGTCTTGCCGTGCATCACCTGCTTGGCCCGCACCACCTTGCCGCCGAAAGCGGCACCGATGCTCTGGTGGCCCAGGCAGACGCCCAGCAACGGTACTTTGCCGGCGAAGTGTTGCAGCGTAGGCACCGAGATACCGGCTTCGGCGGGGCTGCATGGTCCAGGGGAAATCACGATGTGGTCGGGCTTCAGGGCTTCGATTTCAGCGACGGTGATCTCGTCGTTGCGATAGACCCGCACGTCTTCGCCCAGTTCGCCAAAGTATTGGACCAGGTTGTAGGTGAAGGAATCGTAGTTGTCGATCATCAGCAGCATGGCAGTCTCCTTCTCAAACCAAATCAAAACGGGTGTCGAGGCCGGCTTCGGCCAGTTCCGCAGCGCGCAGGGCGGCTAGGCCCTTATTGCGGGTTTCTTCCCATTCGGAGTCGGGGTTGGAGTCGGCCACGATGCCGGCGCCCGCCTGCACGTGGATCTTGCCGTCCTTGAGTACGGCGGTGCGGATGGCGATAGCCAAATCCATGTCGCCGTGGAAGCCGATGTAGCCCACGGCGCCGGCGTAGATGCCGCGCTTGGTGGGCTCCAGTTCGTCGATGATTTCCATGGCCCGCACCTTGGGTGCGCCGGACACGGTGCCGGCGGGGAAGGTGGCCTTGAGTACGGAGAGAGCGTCTTCGCCCTGGCGCAGTTTGCCTTCCACGTTGGAGACGATGTGCATCACGTGGGAGTAACGCTCGATCACGTAACGCTCAGTGACGCGCACGGTGCCAATCTCGGAGACGCGGCCTGCGTCGTTGCGGCCCAGGTCGAGCAGTTGCAGATGCTCGGCGCATTCCTTTTGGTCGGCCAGAAGGTCTTCGGCCAGGGCCGCATCCTCTTCCGCCGTCTTGCCGCGCTTGCGGGTGCCCGCGATGGGGCGGACCGTCACCTTGTCATCCTCAAGGCGCACCAGAATTTCCGGCGAAGCGCCCACCACGTGGAAGTCGCCGAAGTTGAAGAAGAACATGTAGGGTGAAGGATTCAGCGTCCGCAGGGCGCGATAGAGCGCCAGAGGCGTGGCCTTGAAAGCGCGGCTCATGCGCTGGGATAGCACCACCTGCATGATGTCGCCGTCGAGGATGTATTCCTTCGCCTTGCACACGGCGTCCTTGAAGGGCTCCTCGCCAAACTCGGAAACCGCTTCGGTGGGCGTGGCCTTCACGTCGGCGGGTATCGCCACCGGCTCGCGCAGCTTTGCCACCAGTTGCTTGAGGCGGCCTTGGGCGCGGGTGTAGGCATCGGGCTGGGACGGGTCCGCATAGACCACCAGGGTCAGCTTGCCTGAGAGGTTGTCCACCACCGCGATCTCTTCCGAGAGCAGCAGCAGGATGTCCGGGCAGCCGATGGGGTCGGGCTTCTTCACATGGGCCAGACGTTTCTCAATGTAGCGAATGGTCTCGTAGCCGAAGACGCCTACCAGTCCGCCATTAACGCGGGGCAGGCCAGACAGCTCGGGTACTTTGAAGCGGGCTTGGTATTCGCCGACGAAGGCTAGCGGATCGATGTCGTCATGCTGCTCCACCACTTTGTCGTCGGTGATCACGCGCACGGTACGCTCGCGCACTTCCACGCGGGTGGAGGCGGCGAGGCCGATGGAGGAATAGCGACCGAAACGCTCACCGCCCTGCACGGATTCCAGCAGGTAGGAGTAGGGCGCGTCGGCCAGCTTGAGGTAAAGGGAAAGAGGCGTGTCCAGATCGGCAAAGGTCTGGAGGGTGACCGGAACACGGTTGTAACCCTCGGCAGCCAGCCGGGCGAATTCGGATTGATTCATGGGGTACTCCACAACAAAGATTTTGCTTTTCGACTTACTGCGCGGGGCAGTCTTTTGCGCGTTTTACGTCCATGGCATTCATGGGCGAGGCCGTGCGCTGGCCGCAGGTTGGTCAGTGTGTGCGCCAGGGGCGCCAGGGCCAAGCCTCCACCCCGGAGGTGGATATCTGCGTCGAAAGCAGGTTGTTGAGGAGGAACACGATGTGTCGGATTCGGATCAGGATTTTGATGTCACCGGCTTGAACGAATGAGATCGGCAAGCTCGGAAAGGGAGGCAACTATAACATCGCAGTCCAAATCGTGGACGTCCACGCCGGCGCTGTAGCCATAGGGCACCAGGGCCACGGGGCAGCCGGCGGCGCGGGCGGCTTCGGCATCGTGGCGGGAATCGCCTACGTGCAAGTTGGTGCTCGGCGTGCTGCCCAGGCGCTCGGCGGCATGGAGCAAGGGCAGGGGATGGGGCTTCTTCTCGGGCAGGCTGTCGCCGGAAATGGCGAAGCGCAGGTAGGGCGCCAAGCCCGTGGTGACGAGCAGGGGATCGGTGAATTCTGCTGCCTTGTTGGTAATGACCGCCAGCGGCAAGCCCAGGCTGCGCAGTAGTTCCAAGCCTTCCATCACGCCGGGATAGGCCGCTGCTGAGCGGCCGTTGGTGACGGCGTAGTGGCAGCGGAACACCTTCAGTGCTTCGTCCAGATTGCCCGCGTAATCGCGGCCCTCGGTCAAGCAGCGGCGTACCAGATCGGCGATGCCCTTGCCGACGAAACCGCGCACCTCGTCCAGACTGCGGACGGGCTGATCCAGCTCGGCCAGCATGGCGTTGGCTGCTGCGGCCAGATCGGGCAGGGAATCGAGCAGGGTACCGTCGAGATCAAGGGTGACGGAGCGGACGTGGCGGAACATCAGATCGCGGACCTTAGGCCTTCGCCAACTCAGCCCGCAAAGCGCCGATGATCGAATCGTAGCGATGTGCGTCGCTGTCCTTGCCCGCGCCGAACACGGCGGAGCCGGCTACAAAGGCATCAGCGCCGGCTTTCGCGATCTCGGCGATGTTGTCGGTCTTCACGCCGCCATCCACTTCCAGACGAATGTGGCGGCCGGTACGGGCTTCGTACTCGTCCAAGCGAGCACGGGCTTGGCGCAGTTTGTTCAAGGTCTCAGGAATGAACTTCTGGCCGCCGAAGCCGGGATTCACGCTCATCAGCAGCACCACGTCCAGCTTGTCCATTACGTGATCCATGTGGTTCAACGGCGTGGCGGGGTTGAACACTAGGCCCGCTTGGCAGCCACTGTCGCGGATCAGGCCCAGGGTGCGATCCACGTGCTCGGAACCTTCCGGGTGGAAGGTGATCAGATTGGCGCCGGCCTTGGCGAAGTCCGGCACGATGCGATCCACCGGCTTCACCATCAGATGCACGTCGATCACCGCGTCGGTCACGGGGCGCAGGGCCTCGCACACCAGGGGGCCGATGGTCAGGTTGGGAACGTAGTGATTGTCCATCACGTCGAAGTGAATCCAGTCGGCGCCGGAGGCGATCACGTTGCTCACTTCCTCGCCGAGTTTTGCGAAGTTGGCGGAGAGGATGCTGGGGGCGATGATGAAGTCGGAGCGGGACATGGCGTCGTTCGGCGGAGGGAAAAGAGCGGCGAATTTTACTCTGCCCGAATCGCCGCTCGACGCTTCGCGGCGATCCCGCGCAAAGCCGCAGCCATTGCGGCTTAGGCCAATTTAGTGTGCAATGAACGGACTATGGCTGAAGCAACCAACTACCAAATCCAGGTTCAGGTGCGTAGCGAATACCTGCCCGACCAATCCAATCCCGAGGCGAATCGCTACACCTTTGCCTATCACATCACCATCACCAACACCGGCAGCGTGACGACCCAGCTGATCTCCCGTCACTGGATTATCACAGACGCCGAAGGCCAGGTTCAGGAAGTGCGCGGCCTCGGCGTGGTGGGCGAGCAGCCCTTGCTGCGTCCCGGCGAAACATACGAATACAGCAGCGGCAGCACCTTCGCTACGCCGGTCGGTACCATGCGCGGCACTTATCAGATGACCGCCGAAGACGGAACTCGTTTCGACGCGGAGATTCCTGAATTCATTCTTGCCATGCCCAGGGTGCTCCATTGAAAACTATTCAAATCATCGCCGGCTTCGCACTGGCTTCATTGACCCTCGGCGCCATCGCCGACGTGGGCGCCGCCGCAAATGCAAATGTTGAATCTGCGACTCCGGCCGCCAAAGTGAACGCCGTCACCGGCGCCGAAGTGGTGCGCGGTCTCCAATCTCTGACGCCCGAGCAAGTGGATCGTGTGCTTTCCAAAGTCGACAAATTCGACGCGAACACCAAGAGCCAATTCAAGAACGCCTTGCTCCACCCAGACCCCTTCATCATCGGCCTGCTTACCACGGCAGCAGACCGCATCGCACCGGAAAGTCGTCAGCAACTGGCAGCGGAGATCGCCAAGGTTAAGGCGGGGAAGTAGGGGGTGTAAGTAGATTGTTGTTTGGAATAGTTCGCTCGACATCCAAAATCGAAGCGAAGTTGTCATCCCGGCGAACGCCGGGATCCAGGAAGGGCCGCAAGAACCCCTGGATTCCAGCTTCCGCCAACTGCTGTCCGGAATAATTTCCGAGAACCTTCCGGAAGCGCAGGCAGGTACAGCGATTCGGGCCTTGAAGCTGGGAACAGACTCAAAACTACGATGGCGTTCGATTTGTGCGCCGACCATCAAATTTCGTCATTCCGGCGG
>DASUJA010000069.1:0-19760 GCA_036279515.1 Rhodocyclaceae bacterium
GGCTTTTTTAATTTTTGGCGGAGTGGACGGGACTCGAACCCGCGACCCCCGGCGTGACAGGCCGGTATTCTAACCAACTGAACTACCACTCCGCGCTGTCCGCTTCTCACCGTTTGGCGATCAGCAGAGACAAAAATTCTAGCACAGGATTTTTATTTTTTGTGAGAACAGGCGAGTTTTGACGCCATGTAACGAACTGCATCGAATGGTTCGTGTCCGGCTGTGGCGATTAGGCAGCCCGTATAATTATTTGGATAAACAGCAGTCCGAGCCTAATCGGACCATACGAAAAACATACATAAACTCGAGGACAGAAAATGGCAGAACGGGAATCAATGGAATTCGACGTGGTAATCGTGGGCGGTGGCCCAGCGGGTCTGGCTGCGGCGATACGTCTCAAGCAGATCAACGCTGATCTCGGCGTTTGCTTAATCGACAAGGGTGCCGAGATTGGCGCTCACATTCTTTCCGGCGCGGTGATGGACCCACGCGCCATCAACGAACTGATCCCCGACTGGAAGGCAAAGGGCGCTCCCATTGAAACCGCCGTCAGCGAAGATCGCTTTTACCTGCTGTCCGAAACCAGCGGCACCAAGGTTCCCAACTTCCTGCTGCCCGACTGCTTCCAGAACCACGGCAACTACATCGTCAGCCTGGGGCACGTGACCCGCTGGCTGGGCGAACAGGCCGAAGCGCTTGGCGTTGAAATCTATCCAGGCTTTGCCGGCGCCGAAATCCTCTATGACGAAACCGGCGCCGTAAAAGGCGTCGCCACCGGCGACATGGGTGTGGGCCGTGACGGCCAGCCCACGGATGCCTACCAGCCCGGCATGGAGCTGCACGCCGAGTACACGCTGTTCGCCGAAGGCTGCCGCGGCCATCTGGGCAAGCAACTGGAGGCCAAGTTCAACCTGCGGGCCGGCGCCGATCCTCAGACCTACGGCATCGGCATCAAGGAACTGTGGGAGATCAAGCCCGAGCAGTTCAAGTCCGGCTTGGTGGTTCATAGCGCCGGTTGGCCCTTGCAGTCCGACACTTATGGTGGCGCCTTCCTCTATCACTACGGCGACAACAAGGTCGCCGTGGGCTTCGTCGTAGGGCTCGGCTACAGCAACCCCTATCTGTCGCCCTTCGAGGAATTCCAGCGTTTCAAGACGCACCCAAAAATCCGCAAGTTCTTTGAAGGCGGCAAGCGCATCGCCTACGGCGCCCGCGCCATCTCGGCGGGTGGCCTCCAGTCCCTGCCCAAGCTGGTGTTCCCGGGCGGAGCACTGATCGGCGACGATGCCGGTTTCCTCAACGCTTCCCGCATCAAGGGCTCGCACGCTGCGATCAAGAGCGGCATGATGGCGGCCGAATCCCTGGCCGAAGCCTTGGCCGCTGAACGCAGCCGCGACGAGCTGACCGCCTACCCTGAAAAGTTCCGCAATTCCTGGCTGTACCAAGAGCTGCACAAGGCTCGCAACTTCAAGCCCTACATGAGCAAAGGCACCTACCTGGGCGCCTTGCTAGTGGGCATCGACCAGACCCTATTCAAGGGCAAGGCCCCCTGGACCCTGCACAACACGGCCGACCATACCAAGCTCAAGCCCGCAGCCCAATGCACGCCCATCGCCTATCCCAAGCCCGATGGCGTGTTGACGTTCGATCGGCTGTCCTCGGTCTTTCTCTCCAATACCAACCACGAGGAAGATCAGCCCTGCCACTTGCAACTGAAGGATGCAGAAACGCCCATCAAGCTAAATTTGGCCAAGTACGACGCGCCCGAACAGCGCTACTGCCCGGCCGGCGTGTATGAAATCGTGAGGGAAGAAAGCGGCGCCAACCCGCGCCTGCAGATCAATGCCCAGAACTGCGTGCATTGCAAAACCTGCGACATCAAGGACCCCAGCCAGAACATCAACTGGGTCGTACCCCAAGGGGGCGAAGGGCCGATCTACCAAGGCATGTAAAACAAAAGGGAGCCGCTGGGCTCCCTTTACGTTTGTGCATCGCTGGTGCCCGGGAAGGGACTCGAACCCCCACACCTTGCGGCGCCAGAACCTAAATCTGGTGCGTCTACCAATTTCGCCACCCGGGCGATGCGGGCGCGGATTCTACCTTTTTGAGGCCGTCAGCGGTTATCCTTCGCGCCCCATGGCCGTCGACCATTACGAAAATTTTCCCGTCGCCTCAATCCTGCTACCTCCCGCCCTGCGGAAGCCGGTAGCGGCGATCTACTGGTTCGCTCGCACGGCGGACGATTTCTCCGATGAAGGCGATATTGCCCCGGAGCAACGCTTGGCCCTCCTGAGCGGCTATCAGGCTGAACTGGATCGGATCGAACAGGGCCTACCCAGCGACAATCCGATCTTCCAGCGCCTAGCCCCCGTGGTCCGCCAATACCAGCTGCCGGTGCAGCTTCTGCGCGACCTGCTGGATGCCTTCATCCAGGACATTTCCAAGGATCGCTACGCCGACTACGCGGAGCTACTCGACTACTGCCGCCGCTCTGCCGATCCCGTCGGCCGCCTGCTGTTGCATCTGTTCGGCGAGGCATCGGACGAGAACCTGCGCCAATCCGACGCGGTCTGCTCCGCCCTGCAGCTCATCAACCACTGGCAGGACGTGGGCATCGACATGAAGAAGAACGGCCACGGCCGTATCTATCTTCCCCAGGACGACTTGGCCCGCTTCGGCGTCACCAACGATCAACTGCGCGAAGCCCGTTGCGATGCAAACTTCCGCGCGCTGATGAAATTCCAGGTGGATCGCGCCCGTGCCCTGATGCTCTCCGGCGCCCCGCTCGGTCGTCGCCTGCCGGGCCGTATCGGCCTGGAAATCCGCGTCATCGTTGCCGGTGGCCTGCGCATTCTGACCAAAATCGAAGCGGTGGATTACGACGTGTTCCGCCACCGCCCCACCCTGACGGCCCTCGACTGGCCGCGCATCCTGCTCCAAGCCCTATGAATCCCGACAATTACTGCCAGCAGAAGGCCGCCGCCAGCGGTTCAAGCTTCTACTACAGCTTCCTTTTCCTGCCGCCCGAGCGGCGCCAAGCCATCACGGCCCTCTACGCCTTCTGCCGGGAAGTGGATGATGTGGTGGACGAATGCAGCGACGCCAACATGGCCCGCGCCAAGCTCGCTTGGTGGCGCACGGAAGTCGGCGCGCTGTTCGAGGGCAAGCCTGGACATCCGGTCACTCAGGCCATCGCCACCGCCCTGCCCCACTTCCAGATTTCCCGCGAGCTGCTGCTGGAGATCATCGACGGCATGGAGATGGATCTGGATCAGGCGCGCTACCCCAGCTTCAAGGATTTGCATCTGTACTGCTACCGCGTCGCCAGCGTGGTGGGACTGCTCGCTGCCGAAATCTTCGGCTATCAGGATCGCCACACCCTGAAGTACGCCCACGATCTCGGCATCGCCCTGCAACTCACCAACATCATTCGCGACGTGGGCGAAGATGCCCGCCGCGGCCGCATCTACTTGCCGGTGGACGAGCTGCAACGCTTCAACGTCCCCGCTGCCGATCTGCTGCAATCCCGCTACAGCGACAACTTCACGCAACTCATGGCGTTCCAGGCCCAGCGTGCCCAGTCTTACTACGACAAGGCCCTGGAGCAATTGCCCAAACAGGATCGCAAGACCCAGAAGGCAGGCCTCATCATGGCCGCCATCTATCGCACCACGCTGGAAGAAATCACTCGTGACGGCTTCCAGGTGCTGCACCAGCGCACGTCCCTGACGCCCGTGCGCAAGCTCTGGATCGCCACCAAGACCTGGCTGAAGGCGTGAGCAAGAAACCGCTCCGCGTTGCCATCGTCGGTGCTGGTTATGCCGGCATGGCGGCAGCCGTGGAGTTGTGCGCCGCAGGCGTGGCGGTGGATGTCTTTGAAGCGTCGCGAACCCTCGGTGGCCGCGCCCGCCGGGCTGACATTGACGGTGCGGCCTACGACAACGGCCAGCACATCCTCGTCGGCGCCTACAGCGAAACCCTGCGCCTGATGCGCCTAGTTGGCGCCGATCCCGAGCAGCTACTACTACGCCAGCCCCTCGATCTGGCGTATCCGGGAGTCATGCACATCAAGGCGCCCGCGCTGCCTGCCCCCCTGCATTTAGTGGTCGCACTACTGGGCGCCCAAGGATTGTCGTGGCGAGAGAAATGGGCAGCCATCCGCTTCATGCAGCACCTCAAAGGGTGTCGTTTCCAGCTTTCCTCTGACCTCAGCGTTCATGACATCCTGGAAAACCTGAAGCAGCCCGAGCGCCTGCGCCGCTATCTATGGGAACCTCTCTGCATAGCGACGCTAAACACTCCAACGGACTCCGCCTCTGCCCAAGTGTTTGCCAACGTATTGCGCGATACCCTAGGCGCGGGCCGCGCTGCATCCGATCTGCTATTGCCGCGCGCGGACCTGACGGCCCTGTTCCCTGAACCCGCCGCACAGTATCTGGAGAGCCAAGGAGGACGAGTGCTGCGCGGCCGTCGCGTAGTCCCCCTCACTGCAAACAACGACGGTTGGCGGATAGATGAGGACTCACTTCCCTACGACGCAGTCGTACTCGCCGTAGCCCCACAGCACTTGCCCGCTCTCTTGCCTGAAGACGCGGTATTGGCCCCCCTGCGCCAACAACTGGCTTCACTGCACTTCGAGCCCATCGTCACCGCCTACCTGCGCTACCCGGCATCCGTCCGTCTCTCCCAACCCATGCTCGGCTACGGCGACGGCCTACTGCAATGGCTGTTCGATCGAGGGCAGTTGATGGGTACGCCAGGAACCCTTGCCGCAGTCATTAGCGCCCAAGGCCGGCATCTCGACTTGCCGGGCGATGAGCTCGCACAGCGCCTGGATGGCGAAATCCGGAGTTTCATGCCGGACCTGCCAGCACTGAAAAGCCATCGAGTCATCACCGAAAAACGCGCCACATTCGCGTGCGTACCGAGCCTCCGTCGGCCCGCCACCCAGACCGCGATTCCATCGCTCCTACTAGCCGGCGATTACATTGCAAGCGACTACCCCGGCACCCTGGAATCGGCGGTTCGCAGCGGCATTTCCGCTGCTCGCGCACTTATCATCCGATAACAACGCGCTGCTCCATTTCTATACAGCCGCGACAGGCGGGCAACTAACTGTCGCTACCTGCCTTCGCAGAAATGTAGTCCTATGCCTATGGTTATAGAGCTATCTCGTTCATTACCGAGAAGCTACCCGAGGTATTCCTACAAGCATTGAACTCCCAACAAGCAAAAAAGGAAATGTCGCCGGGCGTCCGCACTGGGCATGCAAGTTGCCAACAGAGATCCACTGCGCCGAAAAGAAGCACATCGGGGCACCTGAAAAATGACAACCAATAAATGCACTCGGGAGGACTCACCTATGTTTTCAAAACTCTTTGGCTCGCGCCCTGCAACCGCATCCCTGCCTACATCGGACACCAGCGCTGCGACGACAGTCCGTTTCAATTGCAACGCAATTCCCGCGAGTTCCGACGTCCTCGGGATCCCAGCAAACGCCAAGGGTTTGGTCATGGCGTTTCTGCCGCCGCATTGCGACTTCAGGTCGGTAGCTGACCGGCTCGCGCGACTATTCTCGACGGCCCGATTCATTTCATTGTCATCCACCGGCGCCCTTTGCTCATCAACAGAAAAAGCCGTCTATTGCGGGGCGGAGACCCATGACACCGAAGGCAGCCTGCTGTGGTTGCCTGACAGTCTCCTGGAAACCTGCGAAGGTTTCTCCGTCCCACTGCATGCCAAAGAAGGCGGTAGCGTTCCCCAACGGGTTGCGCGTATCCGCCAGGAGTTGGACCGTATCAATCCCACCTTGGCGATCGACTCCCAAGATACCTTCGCCCTCCTCTTCTGCGATGGGCTCTCGGCCTCCGAAGGCTTTTTGATGCGAGCCTGGTATGAGGCACGCAAGTTCCCCTGCCTGGTCATCGGCGGTTCCGCAGGAGGCAAGCTGGATTTTTCAGGCACCTATATCCATGAAGGCGGTCGCGTGCTGACTGACCATGCGGTCGCGATTTTCTGCAAAGTGAAGAAAGGCATTCGCTTCAGCCCCTTCAAGACTCAGAACTTTGAACCCACCGGCACCAGCTGGCTGGTGGCCGATGCGGACCCCATTGCTCGCCAGGTGCGAAGCGTCTTCGGCCCGGACGGAAAACCCATCGGCTTTCTCGACGCATTGGCAAATCACTTCCGTTGTTCGGTTGATGAGGTGGCAAAGCGCCTCGAAGGTCATACCTTCGCAGTATCGGTGGATGGTGAAGTTTTCATTCGCTCCATGGCCAGCATTGCCAATGGCGCCATGAATTTTTTCTGCGACCTGGAGTTCGGTGATCGCCTAATGCTGCTCAAGGCCACCGACTTCCTGCAAACCACTCAGCGGGAGTGGGAACGCTTCCTCAACGGCAAGCCCAAACCCATCGCAGTATTCCTGAACGACTGCGTCCTACGCCGCGTAGGCAATCCCGATGCCACAGGCCGCGCAAGATTCTTCTCCGACACCCCCGCCGCCGGCTTTTCCAGCTTTGGCGAGTTTCTCGGCATCCCGATCAACCAGACGCTCTCGGCCCTGGCGTTTTTCAAATCCGTAGAGCCTCTACGTGACGACTACATCAGTAAATTCCCGGTCCATTACGCAGCCTGTGCCTCTCACTATTCAAACCGCGCGCTGTCGCGTTGGCAGGCACTGAGCGATCTCCAGGGCAAGGTCTTTACCCAGGTCTTTGAATATCAACAGGCCACCGAGCCACTGCTGCAAACCCTGCCCGCCATTCAGGAAGCCCTCGCCCGCCAGAGCGCCACGTTAGAAGACGCCTTGAGCCGAATCACAGACGTGGGTGACACGGCGAAAACCACTCATCAATCCCAGGAACAGTTGGATCTAGGCTTGGACGAACTGGAGCGAATTTCCAAGGCCATCAACAACATCACGAGCGGCATCAGCGCCATTGCAGACCAGACCAATCTGCTTGCGCTCAATGCGGCTATCGAAGCTGCCCGCGCCGGCGAGGCAGGACGTGGGTTTGCCGTGGTGGCGGATGAAGTCCGCAAACTGGCCCAATCGGCCAAGGAGCAGGCCGACGCAACTGCCAAGAGCATTCATGAAGCGGTGGGCACCATTACATCCATCCGATCCATCGCCACGAGCACCATGGGCGCCATGACGCAGCTGACCCAGAAGAGCCAAGACACATCGATGCAAATCTCGGCCATGAGTGCCGCAGCCACTCAGGATGTGGTGACTATTGGCGCGAACATGGCGGGGCTGAATCAAATCAGCGCCAACATGCAGGCCATGCACGACTCAGTGGAGCAACTACGTCAATTGCAGGAGATCATCAGCCGCTTGTAATGCTCATCCCATGACCCGGCCCGCTTCGAGCCGGATCATGCGGTGACAACGAGATGCCAGGGCCTCGTCGTGAGTGACGAGGATCAGAGTGGTCCCCTCTTCGGCATTCATGCGGAACATCAGATCGATCACCTCCGCCCCCGTCGCGCCATCCAGATTGCCCGTCGGCTCATCGGCCAACAACAACGGGGGATGGGGTGCAAATGCCCGCGCCAGGGCCACGCGCTGCTGCTCGCCACCGGAAAGATGCTTGGGGTAATGATGCAGACGATGCCCCAATCCGACCCGCTGCAATCGCGCTTCAGCAACCTCCCGCGCCCGGCCGTCGCCCGCCAACTCCAGAGGTAGCATGGCGTTCTCCAGAGCCGTCAGCGCCGGGAGCAACTGAAAGGACTGGAACACGAATCCCAGACTGCGCCCGCGAATGGCCGCCCGCGCATCCTCGTCTAATGATGAGAAATCTTGCCCGTCAATACGCACGCTGCCGCGGCTCGGCAGATCCAATCCGGCCAACAGGCCCAACAGCGTAGACTTGCCAGAACCTGACGCGCCGACAATGGCTACCGACTCCCCTGAATTCACTCCGAAGGAGATGTCATGCAAAATCGTCAGAGTCCCATCGCCGCTGGGCACATCCTTTCCCAGACCGCTGGCTTCGATCACAAACCGAATGACTTCTTCCGTTTTCAATTGCAACGTGCTGCCCATGTCTAAAACCCTTACTTTCGCTCTAGCACTGATCCTATCTGTTTTTGCCTTCGCCGCACCGCTCCCGAACGTCGTTCTGGTATTCGGCGACAGCCTTTCCGCAGGCTACGGGATCGCCGAAAACCAGAGCTGGCCAACGCTGCTGGCTCAGCGACTGGCTAAAGGCGGCACGCCCTATACAGTGATCAATGCCAGCGTCAGCGGAGAGACAAGCACGGGTGGTCGCGCCCGCTTTGATGCAGCGCTGAAACAGTTTCATCCGCGGCTGGTGATCCTGGAACTCGGCGCTAACGACGCCCTGCGCGGCCAGCCCATGGAGCAGTTGCAGAGCAATCTGACGGCGATGATCCGAGCTGCCCGAACTCATGGAGCAAAGGTTCTGCTTGTGGGAATGAGCCTGCCGCCCAATTACGGCTCGGACTATATCAATCGCTTTCAGCATGCCTATGCTGACGTGGCTCAGCAGGAAAAAGTCCCCCTCGTCCCCTTCCTGCTCGAACCTATCAAAGCCGACCAGAGCGCCTTTCAGCCAGATGGTCTGCATCCTGTGGCCGCTGCCCAGCCCAAGTTGCTTGAGCATGTATGGAAAACGCTAAGGCCGCTGCTATAGCTGACACCGCTTGCCGTCCATACAAACGAACACGTTAAACGCTGAATACTCCCAGGGCACGACGTAAGCGCTGGGAAACCTCTCCAAGCGCGACACCCGCCCTTGAAGTGCTGCGGGTCGAGGCGTTGCCGCTTTCAGCCAGCGCCCCCACGCGAGCCAGATTCTCTGCCACCAAGCGCGCAGACGCATCCAACTCACGGGTTGCATTCACGATGTCCTCCATGGACTGACTCGAATCGCGAATGCGTTGCTGGATCGCCAGCAAAGAACGCCCGGACAACTCCACATTGAGTAGCCCCTGTTGAACCTGCTCTGCGCTGGCGCTCATGGTCTCAACCGTGGAATCGATGCCTTTGTGAATGGCAGAAATCAGGGTTCCGATTTCGTCCGTTGCTGCGGCAGTGTGTTCGGCCAACTTGCGTACTTCGTCAGCGACCACGGCAAAACCTCTCCCCTGCTCCCCCGCCCGTGCAGCCTCGATAGCGGCATTCAACGCCAGCATGTTGGTCTGCTCGGCAATCTCGCGAATGGTGCCGACGATCCCAGTCACCTGCTGCGACTGCTCCCCCAACTGGGTCACGGCCAGTTGGGCTTGCTGACTTGCCTCAGCCAAGCGTGTAACGCTGGCAAGACTTTGCAAACGAGCACTGTCGCTATCGAGTGCCTCGCGTCGCGCTTCGCCGACCGCTTGATCGGCCTGTCCCGCCTGCTCCACGATAAGGGTAATCGCCGTCGCGATCTGTTCCATGGCCGCACTAGAAGACATGGCTGCATCAGCCAAATCACTGGCATCCTGCTCCAAGGCTTTCAACGCGGAAGTCACCTGCCCCACCTGGGCATCAACCACCGCAGCGCCTTCCGAGGTGTCCCCGACCAAGGACCGAATTTTTTCCTGAGCCTCCCGCAAGGCAGCCATCACGCTCCCCGGTGCAGCCGATTGCTCCGAGGGACGCAGATCCCCGGCAGCAAGACGCATCATTTCTGCTCGTAGCGCTTCGGGACCTGCACCGAGCAGACTATCGATGCGCTTGGCAATCGTGAGATAGAGAACAACGGCGAACAGAACGCATGCCCCGCCGATTCCTCCCAGCAACCAGCGCGCATTTTGCGAAGTTTTGCCCAGGCTAGCCAGGCGCTCGTCGGCCCAGGCATTGGCAACCTTCACGGTGGCATCCACGCCACTTCGATGTTCCTCATATAGCTGCTTGAGCTGGCTGAAGTGTTGCCGGGCAACGTCGTCCTGCCCCGCGAGCACCGCAGGCAAGAAACTCTGCTCCATTGCAGCAAAGTAGGCGGCAGCCTTTTCCTTTTGCGTGCCCATCAGGGCTTGGCTAACGGTCCGATCAATATCGGCTTTGCTCCAGAAGGCGTTTCGATCATCGAAATCCTTCTTCAACTGCTGCAGTTTCTCGGCCAGCTTTTTCCGTTCGGCCAACGGCGCGTCAAGCATCTGGTAAGCCGCCAAATGGGCCTCGATGACGTACAACGGCGGAGGAAGAATATCGGCAGCGACATCCTTGCCCAGCCCCATTT
Source organism: Rhodocyclaceae bacterium (assembly GCA_036279515.1). Lineage (GTDB taxonomy): Bacteria > Pseudomonadota > Gammaproteobacteria > Burkholderiales > Rhodocyclaceae > AWTP1-18. The sequence continues at coordinate 10,197 of DASUJA010000069.1, forward strand.
GAGTCGCTGCGGTATCCACGCGATCCAGGGCATCCAGCCCACCCGCGAATATGGCAAAGAAGCCAAAGCCACAGACCACCACGAGCACAAGCAGCATGCCGCGAATTGAGTTGAATACTGTTCTCATAGCACTCTCCCGTGAGTGTCATATCGTTATGCCACTTCGTTGTGGCAGTACGAATGCTATGAGGTTCCGCATACGTCCAGAAGGAAGGACAAGCCCCGTTCCCGCCCCTATATTCTTTAAAGACATAGGAGCTTTCCTATATAAATAATGAACTTACGTCACCCCGCGTCGCACAGATGCGTTGAATGACGGCAGGCCGAGGACAGGCCACTTGTCCCTGCTCAAATGCCACAACCTGCAATCGCCCGCTCACTAGATCCAGAAGCTCGCCTTTGCGCAACAAATAGGCAGGATTCTCGGGCTTGCCCAAGCGTTCATTACCAACCATGAAGGTTTCGTAGATCAACACCCCGCCGTGATCCAACAGGGACAGTATCTGCGGCATGAGCGGACGATAGAGATAGTTCGTGACCACCACCGCATCAAACACCCGACCGAAGTAAGGCCACCCCTCGCCCTCTAGATCGGCTTTGCTCGCTGCAATACCGGAGAACCCCTCAAGAGAGGCCAACGCCTCCGCATCCCGATCCACGGCCTCAACTTGGTAACCGAGGCCTGCCAGGTAGCGGGCGTGACGTCCTTTACCCGCGGCCAAATCAAGCACAGTGCCGCCAGGAACGATCAAGGAAGAAAATCGGGTAACCCACGAGGATGGGGACAAATCCAGCGGTGCACTCATAACTAAAGAGATAGATGTCAAACAACGAAAGGAGGCGAATTATGGCTTGTTGCAAGGCATTGGTAGTCCTTCCCGCTCCCTTTAAGCTACCTTTAAGCATCGGCACATAGGGTGCCGCCGTCTGGTATTCCGAATTTCACCTCATGAACAACTTCCGCAAGCAAACTGCCTGGCGCATTGGCATCGTTAGCCTTCTCCTAGCCGCCGCCGCTGGCCCGTTGGCTTGGTATGTCGCAAGGGAAGGTGCGGAGGAAACTGCGGTCGCCCATGCAGTGGAGGAGTCCAGTCGTCTACTAAGCCACAACCGGATTCTCGGTCACGATGCCGAAAGCCTGCAGCGTGGCGCAGAAGCAGGAGCCCAACTCCTGGTCGGGGGGCTGTTCGACATCGTAGAAATCTACGATGCCTCCGGCACCAAAATCGCCGAAGCAGCAACCGAGGCAGGTGAAGCTGCGGACGCAGAACTTCCGTCCCATGACCTGCCTACCGGCGAAACCCAGTATGAGAGCCTGAGTCTGAAGAATGGAGGCCTAGTCTGGCGGGTCACCGTGAAGCTGCACCAACCCGATGGCAAAACGCAGGGATACTTCGAGGGCGAGCGCATCGTACCCGACTGGCAACGGAATCAGATTCTCTCCGACGCGGGCATAACAGCGCTCATGGTGGTGCTTGCATCCTTTATCTGCGGTGCGGCGATATACCCTGTGGTGACAAGGCTTTCACGCGAGAACGAGCAGAAAGCCCGACAGATACTGGAAGCCAACCTCGCCATGATGGAAGCCCTCGGTCAAGCGGTAGCCAAACGCGATTCCGATACCGGCGCCCACAACTATCGCGTGGCCTGGGTGTCTGCCCAACTCGGTGAAAAGGCGGGTCTGGAGAAGCCGATCATGCAAACTCTGATTACCGGAAGTTTCCTCCACGACGTGGGCAAGATCGGTATCCCCGACGGCATCCTGCTCAAACCTGGGCGGCTGACCGATGAAGAAATGGACATCATGCGCCGCCATGTTGTGCTGGGAGAAGAGATCCTCTCCGGCGCCCGTTGGCTGGAAGGCGCCCGTTGCGTGGTGTCTGGGCACCACGAAAAATGGGATGGCTCAGGCTACCCGCGCCGCGTGGTGGGCAAGGACATTCCCATCCAGGCTCGAATCTTCGCCATTGCCGACGTCTTCGACGCACTCTGTTCCGAACGCCCCTACAAACGCCCCATGACACCCGATGCAGCCCTGGCGGAAATGCGCAAGGGTCGAGGCAGCCATTTCGACCCGTATCTTTTCGACTTGTTTGAAGCCATGGCGCTGGATATTCACAGTGCAATCGGTTCGGCCAGTGAAGACGAAGCCCGACTCCATATGGAACGGGTGGTACATCGCTATTTCGGCATCTAAGATGGCTATTAGGAATAGTCCTACGGGAGCGATTTCGGCCATCCAAAAGCGTTCAAACTTTTTGATTTAACTCATATTTTAAGGCGTCTTGCAGGCGATAATGCGCGTCATTGTGTGCAGTGCAACATAGCGAGCAAACCATGCATAGCGAAAAGCATTATCTAACCCCACTCTTTGAACCCCGGTCCATAGCCATCATTGGCGCATCCGAGAAGCCGGACTCCATCGGCGCCACTCTCGTCCGCAACATGCTGGATGGGGACTACAAAGGCCATGTCTATCTGGTCAACCCGCGCCATGAAACCCTTTACGGCCACCCCTGCTACCACGCCATCGACCGCGTTCCGGAAAAGGTGGATGTGGCTGCTATTTGCACCCATGCGTCTCACGTGCCCTCCATCGTGGAGGCTTGCGGCAAGGCTGGCGTAAAAGCAATCATCGTCATCAGCGCAGGCTTCTCGGAAGTCGGCCCCCAGGGTGCAGCCCTGGAAAAGAAGGTTCTGGAAATCGCCCGCCGCTATCGGGTGCGCATCCTCGGCCCCAACTGTCTCGGCATCATGCGGCCCTACACGGGCCTCAACCTCACCTTTGCCAAGGGGGGGGCGATCCCCGGCACCATTGGTCTGGTTTCCCAATCCGGCGCGCTTTGTACCGCCATCCTGGACTGGGCCTTGCCAAACCGGGTGGGCTTCTCCGCCGTGGTTTCCCTGGGTACGGAAAGCGACGTGGACTTCGGCGAAGCCCTGGACTATCTGGTCTCTGACCCGCGTACCGAACACATCTTTTTGTACATCGAAGGCATCCGCAACTCCCGCCGCTTCATGAGCGCCCTGCGGGCTGCCGCCCGCGTGAAGCCGGTGCTACTGATCAAAGTGGGCCGCAATGCCTCCGGCGGCAAAGCTGCCCGCTCCCACACGGGTGCCCAGGTAGGCAACGACGACGTGTTCGACGCCGCTTTGCGCCGAGCCGGCGTGGTGCGACTGCACACGGTGGATCAAATGTACGCTGCGGCCTCGGCGTTGTTCCTCCACTTTCACCCCAATGGCAACCGGCTCGCCATCATCACCAATGGCGGCGGCCCCGGCGCCATGGCGGCCGACCATGCGGAAGACATTGGCATTCCCCTCGCGGAACTCGCAGATGCCACTATCGATCGCCTCGACAAGGCGTTGCCCACCAACTGGTCCCGGGACAACCCAGTGGATATCATCGGCGACGCCGACCCTGCCCGCTACGCTGCGGCCCTCAATGCCTGCCTGGAAGACCCACAGGTGGACGGCGCCCTAGTGATCCTGACGCCTCAGGCCATGTCCGACCCGACCCAAGCCGCCCGTCTGGTGGCAGATGCCAGCCGTACCTCCCGGAAGCCCGTGGTGACCTGCTGGATGGGCGAGGAGCAAGTCCGCGAATCCCGTCTGCTCCTGCGTAGCGCCGGCGTTCCCACCTTCCGCACCCCGGAGCCCGCGGTCGAGATGTTCTCCAACATCAGCAGCTACTACCGCAACCAGAAGCTGCTGATGCAGGTGCCCGGTGCAACCGCCGATGACCATGCCGAGCCGGAATTGCCCGCCGCCCGACTGGTGGTGGAAACGGCCCTGATGGAAGGCCGGCACCAGCTCAACGAAATGGAATCCAAGGCCCTGCTAGCGGCCTTCCACATTCCCATCGCCCAAGCCGTCATCGCCCGCTCTTCCACCGAAGCCATGATGCTGGCCGAAGAACTCGGCCTGCCCGTGGCCATGAAAATCGTCTCCCCCCAGATCGCCTACAAGAGCGACGTGGGCGGCGTGCGCCTCAACCTCCAGTCCCTGTCGGCCGTGCGCTTGGCCTACGAGCAGATCATGGAGGAAGTGCGTGAAAACAGCCCCAGTGCGCAGATCCAGGGCGTCAGCGTCGAGCCCATGGTGCAAAAGCCCCGGGGCCGTGAGCTGCGCGTCGGCATCATCCAGGACCCCATCTTCGGGCCCGCCATCACCCTCAGCCTGGGCGGCGCGGTCATCGAACAACGCAGCGAACGCGTAGTCGCCCTGCCGCCCCTGAACGGCGTGCTGATCACCGACATGCTGCGCTCGCCCAAGCTCCGTGATCGCCTCAACGAATTCCGCAACCTGCCTGCCGTGGATGAGAAGGTTCTGGAAGGCGTATTGCTGCGCATCTCGGAAATGGTCTGCGAAATGCCCTGGATTCAAAGCCTGGACATCAATCCGCTGATCGTGGACGAAATGGGTGCCGTGGCCGTGGATGCCCGCATCAGCATCGCCCCCTTGCCGCGCCGTGCCGGTCCCTACGACCACATGGCGATTCACCCCTACCCCACTTATCTCCAAGAGGACTTCGCCGCCAAGAACGGCCACACGGTGCACATCCGCGCCATCCAGCCGGAAGACGCTCATCTGTCCCAGTACTTCGTTCAGCATCTGACACCGGAATCCCGCTATTTCCGCTTCATGAACACCATCCGGGAACTGTCGCCCGTGCAGTTGGTGCGACTTACCCAGATCGACTACGACCGAGAAATGGCGCTCATCGCCCTATCCGAGGAGGAAGGCGAAATGCGCGAAGTTGGCGTCGTGCGCTACGCTGCCAACCCGGATGGCGAGTCCTGCGAATTCGCCATCGTGGTTTCCGACAACTGGCAAGGCACAGGTCTGGCGCGGCGACTCATGACCCGCCTGATCGACACGGCGCGGCTCCAGGGCTACAAGTACATGACCGGCGATTTCCTCACCGAGAACTCCCGCATGCTCAAGTTCGTCGGCGACCTGGGCTTTGAACTCAAGCCTCACCCCGAAGACCCCGGCCTGCGCCACGGCATCCTCATCCTCAATCCATAAATGACTCAGCGCTGCCCCTGGTGCGGCGACGATCCGCTGTACGTCGCCTACCATGACCAAGAATGGGGCGTCCCCTGCCACGACGAAAGGCACCTGTTCGAGTTTCTACTACTGGAAGGTGCCCAAGCAGGACTATCGTGGATCACCATCCTGCGCAAACGGGAAAACTACCGCAAAGCCATGGATGGCTTCGCGCCTGAAAAAATCGCCGGCTACGACGAAGGCGACGTAGCCCGACTCCTGGCCGATGCGGGCATCGTCCGCAATCGTCTCAAAATCCGCTCCGCCATCACCAACGCTCAGGCCTATCTGAAACTTCGCGATGAAGTGGGGGGCCTCGATCCTTACCTTTGGGGCTTCGTGAAAGGCCGCCCCATCGTCAATCGCTGGCGCGGCATGCAGGAAGTGCCTGCCTCCACGCCTCTCTCCGACGCGCTCTCCAAAGATCTCTCCCGGCGCGGCTTCAAATTCGTCGGCAGCACCATCTGCTACGCCTACATGCAAGCCATCGGCCTGGTTGACGATCATTTGGTCGATTGCCATTGCCATTCCGCCAATTGCCGATTACCTTGAAATCAACAAGCAAGAGAAGCGCTTAGTTCGTCTTGCACCTTTCACAGTCGCCAGCACTTCGACGCCAACGACGGGGAGGAGGAAACGCTCCATGCAACAGGCTCCCGAGGCCAGGGCCCCCCCGCATCCAAACAAGTGGTTGACCAGCGACAATGCTCGCGCCGGGTTGTTGTTGCTTTCTTTTGCCGCCGTTGCCCTGGTCTGCCGCGAAAGCCTGCGTAGCCTGGGCGATGGTGCCCGCCTAGGCTTTCCTTCCCTCGGCCTCGCCATCGCTGCCCTCATAGCCCTCGGCTGGAAGTGGTGGCCCTTTGTCGTCATCGGCGTCCTGCTCGCCGCATCGATTACCGACCTTGGCTTTCCCCTGGCAATCTTGCCGGCCCTCGGCCAAAGCCTGGCGGCCTTGGGCGCAGCCAAGCTGCTGCTCAAGATCCTTCCTATCAATCCTCACCTGCATCGCATTCGGGATCTGCTGCGCCTCTTCCTGGTGGGCGCAGTCGCCGCCGCGGCAAGTGCGGCCATGGCCTCCTTCACCATCCATTACCTTGCTCTTCCCACCCGCGACCCGCCTCCCCTGTGGCTTGCCTGGTGGGCAAGCGACACCCTCTCCGTCGCACTTCTTGGCGCACCGGCACTCATTTTCCTGGATCCCCGCCCGCCCATCCTGCAGCGAGACTTGCGCTATTGGTGCCATCTGGCCGCTTTCGTCGCCGTGGCCGCCCTGCTGCTCGTCGATCTCTACTTCAGCAAATCCCCCACGCTTCTCGACCTGCTGCTGCGGCCCTATCTGATCTTCCCCTTGGTAATCTGGGCCGCCTTCGCTTTTGACCGCAAGGTGACCGCCCTCGTCACGGCCCTGCTGGTGGTAGTCATTCTCCACGGTAGCTTGGAGACGAGGACTGGCCCGCTTGCCCCCAGCCCACTCGATCTGATCCGGCTATGGACCTTCTGCATTCTGGCCATGGCCACAGGGCTGGGTGCCGCCCAGCTACTCGACGAAAACCGGCGAGCCATGGCCGCCATCGACCACAGCCGCGAGCAGGCCACCCACAGAGAAGCCGAACTGCGCGACGCCAACGAAGCAGCGCAAAGACTCGCGAACGAACTGAAGCAGAGGGAGCGGCTGATGCGCACTCTCTACGACACCACCAGTGTCGGCATTTGTGTCATCGACAGCGAAGGACGCCTTGGCCACGTCAATCAGCGCATGGCGATCATGTTCGGTTACTCGACAGAGGAAATCACCGGCATGGAATACGTGCGCCTCGTCTATCCAGAAGAGCGCAGGCAGGGCCTGTTCAGCATCCACGCCCTGCTCCAGCAGGAAACCGATCTGGTTGAAAGGGAACGTCACTACGTCCGCCAGGACGGCAGTGAATTCTGGGGCCACGTCATGGGCCGCCCTCTCATCGGCGAAAACGGAAGCGCCATTGGCGTCGTCGTCACCATCGCCGACGTGACCCTGCAATATGAAGCCGACAAGAACCAGCGCCTGTCCGCCAAGGTCTTTGAAAGCAGCAACGAAGGCATTGTCATCACCGATGCCCGGCACCGCATCCTCCAGGTGAACCAGGCTTTCACCCGCATTACCGGCTACGTCCCGGAAGACGTTTTGGGCTGCTTGCCCAATATCCTTTCTTCAAACCTAGAAACCGAGAGTTTCTACGAGCGCATGCGCGAATGCCTGCTGGCGGAAGGCCAATGGAGCGGCGAAGTCACCAACCGAAAAAAGACCGGCGAGGTTTATACCGAATGGCTCACCATCAACGCCGTGCGGGACGAAAATCAAACCCTCACCAATTACGTAGCGGTGTTCTCCGACGTAACCCAGCGCAAGCGAGACGAAGCCCGCATTCGCCATCTGGCCCAATACGACTATCTGACCGACCTCCCCAACCGAGCAGCCCTCTATGACCGCCTGCGGCAGGTCCACGCCAGCGCCGAACGTTACCAACGCCAATACGGCGTGATTTTCCTGGATCTAGACAACTTCAAGCCCATCAACGACGAGTACGGCCACGACACCGGCGACGCCCTGTTGCGGCAGGTTTCCCACCGGCTACGGGAAAACGTGCGGGCAGCGGACACCGTAGCGCGCCATGGCGGCGACGAGTTTGTGATCCTGGTACCGGAGCTCCAGACATCCGACGAGGCTCGATCCCTAGCGGACAAGCTTTTGTCCATCGTCGGTCAACCTTATCTGATCGCCAACCGGCTGCTAGCGGTCACCCCCAGCATCGGCATCGCGCTCTACCCGGACCATGGCGCAGATCCGGACAGTCTCGTGCGGGCCGCCGACCTAGCCATGTACGAGGCCAAGCACAGGGGCCGCAACAAGGTAGTGGTGGCAAATCGATCCGAGCTTTGCGGCGACGGCGACGACAATGCTGCCACCAGAAACTGACAACGAAACGCCGACGGCCCTACTTCAGTGGCACCGCTTTACCGATGGTAAGCGCCGTCAGCGCCGCCCCAGTCTGCAGCACCGCCACACCGATCAGAGGCGCCACGAACACGCTCTTGTCCATGAGGGGGCCGAACACCAGCGGCGCCATCGCCATGCCCACGTCCAGGCCTGAATAAACGAAACCGTAGATGCTCCCGTAAGCCGCCTTGCCGAAGCGGGCGGTCGCTGCGTGACGCACCATCAAGTCACGGGAAGGCCCCGCCATACCTGCGGCAAAGCCGATCAAGCCCAGCATCGGCGCCACGCTCCAGGCCGGCACCCAGCCGGTAGCCACAACGGCAGCCAACACTGCCGCAAAGCCGAGCATCGATGCCACCACCCCGTCCCGGCTCGCCCCTCCGGCCGCGACAAAGCCGCCGGTTAGCGTCCCCGCCGCATTGCCTAGCATGTAGGCCGTCAGTGCCAACGCCGCTCCTGCGGCAGGCAAACCGAACATATGGCTACCCGCCGCCGGAAGGTAGTTCTGCAAGGCCCCCAGCGCCATGGCAGTCAGAGCGAAGAAAGCAAAGCACAGCCACACGGCACGCACCTGAAGAAAATCGAGGGTTCCCGCCACCTTGCCCATTGCCTCACCTGCGGACGAGACATGGGCTTCATTGCCAGGCCCAGCCAACGCAAGCAGCAGAATGCCTACGACGGCAACGAGCGATGCCCCCAAGGCCGCCATCTGCCAATGACCATGATTCGCCAACAAAGCCATGGTGAGCGGTGCGGCCGCCCAACCGATGCCGCCGCTCACACCATGGATGGAAAAGGCATGACTCAAGCGGGAAGTGGAAATCCTGTGATTCAACAAACTGAAGTCGGCCGGATGAAACACCGCATTCCCCATCCCGGCCAGAGCGCCGGCCAACAGCAGACCGCCGTAGCTTGCCGCAGCAGCGAGTACCAGGGTGGCGGCGCCAAGCAAGGCCAAACCCACCATCAACACACGCTGAGCACCATAGCGATCCACCAGGATTCCGGCCATCGATTGACCAAAACCTGAAACCACGAAGAAGGTCGTCATGGCCACACCCACTTGGGTGAAGCTAAGACCAAATGCCCCCATCAGCCAGGGATAAAGGGCTGGCAATACCAGTTGATAGAAATGGGATATCCCATGCACCACGCCCACTACGGCGATGGTCTGCATTTGCTGCCGAGCCTCGCTATGGTTGTTTGTCACACTGCTCACGGGATGCACTTAGTCGTTGAAGGGGCTGGCATGTTACCCCGCGAATCTGCGCCAAACGATGGAGCAACGGAGCCTTCCAGGGCAATCGCATGAAGCAGGAAACACCCCGCAGGAAGTGCCCTCGGGGTGCAGGAATCAAGAGGTTCTTGCGGCCCTTCCTGGATCCCGGCTTCCGCCCACTGCTGTCCGGAATAATTTCCGAGAACCTTCCGGAAGCGCAGGCAGGTACAGCGATTCGGGCCTTGAAGCTGGGAACAGACTCAAAACTACGATGGCGTTCGATTTGTGCGCCGACCATCAAATTTCGTCATTCCGGCGG
>DASUJA010000070.1:0-21475 GCA_036279515.1 Rhodocyclaceae bacterium
GCCGATGCGCACGCGCTTCAAGCCCACCACGTGGAGGCCCACCAGTTCGCACATGCGGCGGATCTGGCGCTTCTTGCCTTCGCGCAGCACGAAGCGCAATTGGTCTTCGTTGGACCAGGACACCTTGGCTGGGCGCAGGGGCTTGCCGTCCAGGCTGAGGCCGTGATTCAGCAGCTTGAGGCCGTTTTCGATGATGTCGCCTTCGACGCGGACTAGGTATTCCTTCTCCACGTCCGAGTCCTCACCGATCAACTTGCGGGCAATGCGGCCATCCTGGGTCAGCACCAACAAGCCCGTGGAGTCGATATCCAGCCGACCGGCAGGCGCCAGACCGCGCAGATGGGCGCGGGTGAAGCGAATGTCCCGGTCCTCGCCGAACTGATTTTCAGCTGTCACCAGGACGGACGCAGGCTCGTAGCCATCCTCGGCCTGCCCCGACACATAACCGACGGGCTTATTGATGAGGATGGTGACACGCCGCTCCTGCTGCAACTTGGCGCCGGGCGCGAGGGTGATGATGGCTTGGGGATCGGCACGGGTGCCCAGTTCGGTCACGCGCTGGCCATCCACGTAAACCAAGCCTTGCTCGATGTAGCCGTCCGCCTCGCGGCGGGAACAGAGCCCCCGCTCGGCCATCAGTTTGGAAATACGCACGCCTTCCTGCTCGTTGCGTTCCGCAGAGGCTTGCCGCTGGGCAGCAGACGGACCCGAACCATAGCCTGGCGGCTGCCAGCCGGGGCTCTTCGCCGGTCGATCGGTACGCCGGGGCATGGGCCTGTCGCCCCGAGGACCGGACCGGGCAGGCTGGGCATCGGAACGGGCGGGCCTGCGCTCATCGTCACGGCGCTGGCGGCGCTCAGGCGTCGGTTCGGTGGGAGCCGCAGGGGCTGCGGCTATGCGGCGGAAACGGGGCTTGGCGGGCCGATTGTCGTTGTTGTCGCCGGAATCATCATTGGAGTTCATCTCGCAATTTTAGCCGCGTCGCCGCAGTTCCTCCGCCCACCCCTCATAATTAGGCCCTTGATCAGGGCAATCGCATCGTCCGCAGGCCCCATCCCACGCTTCCCGCCACAAAAAATCACATGCTCAGTTACCGCCACGCCTTCCATGCCGGCAATCATGCCGACGTTCTCAAGCACTTCATCCTGGTGCAGTTGCTCCAGTACTTCAACCAGAAGGACAAGCCCTACTGGGTGGTGGATACCCATGCGGGCGCCGGCCTCTACCAACTGACCGAAGGCCACGCCGCCCAGAACGCCGAGTTTGAATCGGGCATCGCCCGCCTCTGGGACCGCAAGGATCTGCCGCCCGCGCTTGCAGACTACGTGCGGATCATCAAGGAGCTGAACGATCCCAAGGGCACCCGCAAGGACAACACCCAACTGCGCCTCTACCCCGGCTCCCCCTGGCTGGCCATGCACCTGACGCGGGCCGATGACCGGGTGCGCCTCTTCGAGCTGCACACCACCGATGTGAGTCTGCTGGCCCAGACGATGAGCCGGCGCTTCCCCGATCAGGAGAATCGTTACTCCATCGGCCTGGGGGACGGCTTTCTCGCACTCAAGTCGGTGCTACCGCCCCCGCCCCGTCGCGGCCTGGTGTTGATGGACCCGTCGTACGAGGACAAGCGCGATTACCTGCGCACCATCATGACGTTGAAGGAAGGCCTGGTCCGCTTCCCCACCGGCACCTTCGCCGTCTGGTATCCCGAACTCCAACGGGGCGAAGCCCGGCAACTGCCCGAGAAGCTGATGAAGCTACCCATGAAGAGCGTCCTCCACGCCAGCATCAACGTGGCCGCGCCGTCCCCCGACGGTTTCGGCATGCACGGCAGCGGCATGGTCATCGCCAACCCGCCCTGGACCCTCGAAGCCACGCTGCGCGAGTGCCTGCCCATCATCACCGAAGCCCTGGCTCAAGACGACAGCGCGAGCTTTCATCTGGAATACAAGGAGTTTCCCGCGACACCTGCGAAAAGCGGCAAGCCCGCACCCGAGCAGGTACAGCGGAGTTCAGAAGGCCGCCGCAAGCCCCGCTACTGAGTTCCACATACAGACGACTCGTTCTGGGAGGGCCGCCCCCTGGGCCTACAGCGGTGGCTCCGCAGCGACCGCGTCGGGCCGCCCCCCGGCCCTCCCGCAAGGTTCCGGTGCTTTCTAATCGTTTGTTAGCGTCAGCAAAATCGGCTGATGATCCGACGCCTCGGTTCCTTCATCCACCCACACATCCAGCACCCTGCCCGCCAGATCGGCGCTGACGAAAAAGAAATCGAAGCACACGGGCTTGTCGAGCCAAGGCGAGGAGACCAGGCCTGCTGTGGGCGGATGAGGTTGATCCGCATGGCGCAGTCGCCAGGCGTCCATGAGCCGAGGTACATCGGATGCCAGATCGGCCTGCATGCGGACATACTCATCACTCTCTGGGCCGCAATTGAAATCCCCGCAAAATACGGCGCCCTCACCCCTCGGCAGTACGGCGAAGGGCGGATCGCTGTCTTCGCTCGTTGGCAGGTTCCGCGCTCCGCAATAACCGTTCTCCTGGATTCCGCGCAAATGCTCGACCTGCGCCCGTCTTTGAATGGGGGAATAGAACTCCAGATGTGTCGTCACTACGCGCAGTGCGCCCAATGCCACCGATGCCCCCGATGCAACCACTGGCACTTCGATGCTGGCCTCCAGGGCCACTCTCGGCATTGACGGCACACATGGATCAGCGGGCCAAGGCAATTGATGGCGCAGCACTTGCAAGATCGGTAGCCGAGACAACAGCAGGTTGCCGAACTGACGCCGCCCGCCCCGACCATCGGGCAAGTCGCTAGCCGGCGCATAGACCCACTGGTAGCCAGGCAGCAACATCGCCAGTTGGACCGGCTGGTTGCCTTGCGGCGCCCCTGGCAGTCCCTCGTGATGGACAGCCAACTCCTGCAAACACACCACGTCGGGATCGTGGGCGCGCAACACTTCCGCGATACGCGCAAGAACCACGCGACCATCGCGGCCCCGGCCCCATTGGATATTCCAGCTAAGTAGACGCATATTCCCGCCTATTCTGTGAGTCCAAGAGAGATAGATGCTTTTGATCCTACGCAACATCAACGCAATCTTGAATGTCTAGTCTCTGGCACCTACCTTAGTAGATCAAGCTACCGCAGGGAGCGTTCCTTGACTGAACTCACCGAAATCCTCGACCGCCATGGGCGGGACGGCACGCGTCTGATGACGATACTGCGCGAAGCCCAGGAAGCACAGGGCTGGCTTTCCCCTGATATCTTGGACGCCATCGCCCAGGCCGTCGGCTGGCCCCTGGCGCGGGTTCGCAGCACAGCCGACTTTTACAGCTTTTTCCACACGGAGCCGAGGGGCGCCTACCGCGTCCTCTGGAGCGACAACATCATCGAACGGATGATGGGCAGCGAAGCGCTGATGACCAACATGTGCCACCAGCTATGGCTGGAACCTGGACGCCCCTCGGAAGACGGACTGGTGAGCGTGGAGACCACCTCCTGCATCGGCATGGGCGACCAGGGACCGGCGCTGCTGGTCAACTACCGCACCGTCACCTGCATGACCGAGGAACGAGTCTCGGAAATGGTGGCCCTGATCCGCAACCACGTGCCCGTAGCCGAATGGCCCGCCGAGTGGTTTGAGGTGAAAGACAACATTCGCCGCAAAGGCGCTTTGCTCGGCAACACACTGACACCCGGCGACGCCCTGCGCGCCTGTTTTGACCGGGCTCACGAAACAGCCCTGGAAGGCGCATCCAACGAACGCTCCTGGCGCGAGTTCGTTCCCACAGCAAGCAGCGGCCCTCAGGGCACCCTGGAGGAAATCAAGCGATCCAACCTGCGTGGTCGCGGCGGTGCAGGCTTCACCACCGGCCTCAAGTGGGAAGCCTGCCGCGAAGCGCCGGGCAAGGCGCACTACGTGGTCTGCAACGCGGACGAAGGGGAACCCGGCACCTTCAAGGATCGCGTGCTGCTGACTTCCTACGCCGATCTGGTTTTTGAAGGCATGACCGTCGCGGGTTATGTGGTCGGCGCCACCCAAGGTTTTCTCTACCTGCGCGGCGAATACCGCTATCTGCTGGAGCCCCTTGAGGCCGTGTTAGCAAAGCGCCGCGAGCAGAAGCTGCTCGGCGCAGGCATCCTCGGCACCGACTTCGATTTCGACATTCACATCTGCCTGGGTGCAGGCGCCTACGTCTGCGGCGAGGAATCGGCCCTGATCGAATCCCTTGAAGGCAAGCCCGGCAAGCCGCGCATCCGCCCCCCCTTTCCGGTCGTACAGGGCTATCTGGGCCAGCCCACCACGGTCAACAACGTGGAGACCCTTGCCGCTGCGGCACTGATCGCCGCCCACGGCGGCGACTGGTACAAAACCATGGGCACCGCCAAATCGGCAGGCACCAAGATCCTCTCGGTGTCCGGCGATTGCGAGCGGCCCGGCATCTACGAATACGCCTACGGCGTTACCGTGGCCCAGGTTCTGGAAGATTGCGGTGCCAGCGATACGCTGGCGGTACAAATCTCCGGCCCCTCGGGCGTGTGTCTGGCGGAAGACGAATTCCAGCGCAAGATCGCCTTCGAGGATTTGCCCACCGCAGGCGCTTTCATGGTGTTCGACAAGACGCGCGACATGTTCGACATGGCTCGGAACTTCGCCCACTTCTTCGCCCACGAAAGCTGCGGTTTCTGCACGCCCTGCCGCGTGGGCACCAACGTCGTGGCTCGGCTCATGGATAAGCTGGACGCGGGCCACGGCTCTCCCTACGACATTGACGAAATGTTCAAGATGCACCGCCTGATGCAATCGGCCAGCCACTGCGGCCTGGGCCACACGGCCTGCAACCCCATGTTCGACACCTTGCAGAAATTCCGCCCGGCCTACGAGCGGCGGCTGGATTCCCTGGATTACACGCCAGCCTTCGATCTGGACGAAGCCCTCTCCCAAGCGCGGCAGATGACTGGCCGCGACGATCCGGGTGCCCATATTGGAGAGTCAAGCATGGCGTCCATCGACAAGGAGTCCGCCCAATGAACACCACGGCTCCCCTTTCATTCCTGCTCGACAACCAGGAAGTGCCGTTCCAGCCGGGTCAGACCATCATCCAGGCCGCCAAGGCGGCGGGGTACCACATCCCCCACCTGTGCTGGCTTCCAGACTTTGCACCCCACGGCTCCTGCAAACTCTGCACGGTCAAGGCCAATGGCCGCTTCGTTTCGGCCTGCACGGCCCAGGCAGAAGCGGGTCTCCAGGTGGAGAACCGCACGCCCGAACTGGACGACAAGCGCCGCACCCTGCTGCAACTGCTGTTCGTGGAAGGCAACCACTTCTGCCCCTCCTGCGAAAAAAGCGGCAACTGCGGCCTCCAGGCCACAGCCTACGAATTGGGCATGCTCACCCCCCACTTCGATTTCTTCTATCCCGACCGCCCGGTGGATGCCTCTCACCCGGAAGTGCTGCTCGACTTCAACCGCTGCATCATGTGTGAGTTGTGCGTACGCGCCAGCGACACGGTGGATGGCAAGCATGTGTTCGCCCTCGCCGGTCGCGGCCTCAAATCGCACCTGATCGTGAACAGCCCCACGGGGCTACTGGGCGACAGCAACTTCGCCGCCACCGACCGAGCCAACGAAGTCTGCCCCGTGGGCGTGATCCTGACAAAGCGCGTGGGCTTCGCCGTACCCATCGGCGAGCGGACCTACGACAAAGCGCCCATCTCCCACGCCGACACAATAGAGGCCGACAAATGAGCAAGCTCCGCGTCGCCACCACCAGCTTGGCCGGCTGTTTCGGCTGCCACATGTCCCTGCTCGACATCGACGAGCGCTTGCTTGATCTGGTGGAACTGGTCGAATTCGACCGCTCGCCCCTGACCGACATCAAGCACTGCGGCCCCTGCGATCTGGGCCTCATTGAAGGAGGCCTGTGCAATGCCGAAAACGTGCACGTACTCCACGAGTTCCGCAAGCAATGCAAGGTACTGGTGGCCGTAGGCGCCTGCGCCATCAACGGTGGTCTGCCGGCCCAGCGCAATAACCTGTCGCTAGGGGACATTCTGGAAGAGGTCTATCACACCAGCCACGGCCTCGCCACCGGCAGCCGCATCCCCAATGATCCGGAACTGCCCCTGCCGCTGAACCAGGTGCATCCGCTGCACGAGGTGGTAAAGATCGACTACTTCCTCCCAGGCTGCCCCCCCTCGGCAGATGCCATCTGGACCTTCCTCACCGACCTGCTGGAAGGCCGCACCCCGACATTGGGCCACGAGCTGCTGCATTACGATTGAAATTCAACCGTTCTCAACACAGAGAGCACAGAGACACAGAGAACACGGAGAGATACAAGGCAGAACAGGAAAAGCGAAAACAGAAGTTTCGACTTTCTCTGCCCCCTCCTCTGTCCCACAGGGACTCCCTACGGTCGCGTTAAAAGAGATTACCCACAATGTTTGAACTAGAAACCGCTCCCGCCACCGAAGCCAATCTGCGCCGCGTCGCCATCGACCCCGTGTCGCGGGTGGAAGGCCACGGCAAGGTCACCATCCTCCTCGACGAGAACCACAAGGTGCATCAAGTGCGCCTGCACATCGTCGAGTTTCGCGGCTTCGAGCGTTTCATCCAGGGGCGGCCCTATTGGGAAGTTCCCGTGGCAGTGCAACGCCTGTGCGGCATCTGCCCCGTATCCCACCACCTGGTCGCCTCCAAGGCCCTGGACTTGGTGGTGGGCGCTCGCCACCTAACGCCCACCGCCGAGAAAATGCGCCGGCTCATGCATTACGGCCAAATCCTCCAATCCCATGCACTGCACTTCTTCCACCTCTCATCGCCGGACCTTCTGTTCGGCTTCGATTCCGACGTGGCAAAGCGCAACGTAGTGGGCGTGGCGGGCCAATATCCCGACATCGCCAAGAAGGGCATCCTGTTGCGCAAGTACGGCCAGGAAGTGATCCGCATGACCGCCGGCAAGCGCGTCCATGGCACCGGCTCCGTACCCGGCGGCATGAACAAGTCCCTCTCGGCCGAGGACCGCGCCGCGCTGCTGAAAGACATCTACCAGATGGTGGCCTGGAGCCGAGAAGCGGTGGAGATCATCAAGCAGCTGCATCAAAAGAATCGAAGCCTCTACGACGGCTTCGGCACCTTCCGCTCCAACCTCATGAGCATCGTGGCGCCGGACGGCAGCATGGATCTCTACCACGGCGCCCTGCGCGTACGCGATGCGGATGGCACGGTGCTGGTGGATCAGGCCGACTACCAAGGCTATGACAAGTTGATCGACGAAGAGGTCAAACCCTGGAGCTACATGAAGTTCCCCTACCTCAGATCCCTCGGTGCCGAAACCGGGTGGTACAAAGTTGGCCCCCTCGCCCGCGTCCAGAACTGCGACAGCATCCCCACGCCCTTCGCCGACGCGGAGCGCCGCGAGATGGTGGACTACGCTGGCGGCAAAGTGCTCCACGCCACCCTCGCCTACCACTGGGCGCGCATGATCGAAATGCTCTTCGCCGCCGAAACCATCAAGGATCTGCTCCACGACGACGACATCGTCGGCGACGACCTGATGGCCGTCACCGGCCCGCGCCAGCTTGAAGGCGTAGGCGTCATCGAAGCGCCGCGCGGCACCCTGATTCATCACTACCGCGTAGGCGAAGACGACCTCGTGACCATGGCCAACCTGATCGTCTCCACCACCCACAACAACCAAGCCATGAACACGGCGGTGCGCGAAGTGGCAAAGCAATACCTGGATGGACACGAACTCACCGAAGGCCTGCTCAACCACATCGAAGTCGCCATCCGCGCCTTCGACCCCTGCCTCTCCTGCGCCACCCACGCCCTGGGCCAAATGCCCTTGGAAGTGGAACTGGTGGAAGCCGACGGCACCTCCATCGACCGCCTGCAACGCCACGCCGACGGCAGTTGCGAACGGGCATGACCGCTCCCATTCTGGTCTTCGGCTGGGGCAACCCCAGCCGAGGCGACGACGCCCTCGGCCCCCTGTTCGTAGAACGCATCGAAGCCCTCAACCTGCCGGGCGTCGAATGCCTCACCGACTTTCAGCTACAGGTGGAACACGCCCTGGACCTGCGCGACCGGCAGCGGGTGTTGTTCGTGGATGCAAGCGTCAACGCCGAAGCTCCCTACCAGATCAACACCGTCACCCCCGCCCGCGACAAGACATTCACCAGTCACGCCATCAGCGCAGCGGCTGTGCTGCAAGCCTATTGCGACGTGGAAGAAAGTGAGCCGCCGCAGACGTGGCAGCTTGCCATTCGGGGCGAGGCGTTTGAGTTAGGCGAGCCGCTTACTGAGATAGCGGAGCAAAGGTTGGAGGATGCTTTGACTTGGGCGAAGAGCTGGTTGCAGCCCAAAGGATGAAGGCATCCATGTCATTGATGACGCCGAAGGAAAAAGGAAATCTGTGGATTGGTCTTTCGAGCGTTTTCTATCTACTCGCCGCAAATTCATATTTTTCACCACCTTCCCCTCCAGCTACAGGCCGTTGGGCTTGGCTTCACAATACTTTTTCTAGCTTGTTTGGTAGTGGAAGCGACGCAATCCTATTTGCTGTGTTGGGGAGCATTGGCATCGTGATTGCCGTATCCAACTTTCGCGCAGCACAGAAAAGCAAAACAGGTGCTTGATCGACAGCAAGCGTCCCACGGGGACTTGCTGCGCGACGTAGCGGCGTAGCCCGGATTCAGTGAAACGGAATCCGGGATGGTCTTCTCCGTAGAACCAAAGCAATCCCGAATTTCGCTGCGCCGCGCAGCAAGTCCCCGTGGGGCGCTGCATCCGGGCAGCAAGCTACTGGCCGAACCAATAGCGCCGCCTAGCTTCCCTTTCCTTCTGAACACCGATGCCAGCTCTGGTGAAATCGAAACTCACCGCGCCATCGAAGTCCGTACGCAGCAGCGTCGAACTTCCACCCTCGTAGCGCGCCACCACGTCGGCCTTGGGATGGCCGAAGCGGTTGCGGTAGCCGACGGGGAACACGTCGTAGCGCGCATTCACGGACGCGATGAAATCCTCGGTCGATGAGGTGCGGCTTCCATGGTGAGGCACCAGCAGCACATCGGCGTGCTGGTCTTTGCCGTGGCGATTGAGCAACTCCGTTTCTGAGACGGCTTCGATGTCCGAGGGAATCAGGGCGCTGCCGTAGGCGCTCTCCACTTTGAGCACGCAGCTCATGTCGTTGGTTTTGCGCGTGGGATCGGCGTGACGGGCCAGAAGAGGATGAAGCACGCTGAAGCGAACGCCGTCCCACTCCCAATGCAGTCCGTCGTAGCACGGCAGCTGAGTTACCGGCGATTGAGCAACCGGCGTGTCCAAAATGAAGTGATGGGCCGGCAAGGCGTGGAGCAGCCAATCGACGGGCATGGCTTGCAGCAGGGACGCCGCGCCGCCGGAATGATCTTTGTCGGCATGGCTCACCACCAAGCCATCGAGGCGGATCACGCCTGCCGCGCGCAGATAGGGAAAGATGATGCGATTGCCGCTGTTGGCGTCCGGCGAGAACAGGGGCCCCGTGTCGAACACTAGATCGTGATGGGCGGTCTGCACATGGACCGCGAGGCCCTGGCCCACGTCCAGCACCACCACGCGGACCTCTCCGGCATTTGGGCGCGATGGCGGCGAGAAGAATAGCGGCAGGAACAACACGGCCCCCACCCAGCGGGCGGGGAAGCCGCGAGGCGCCAGCAACCACCCGGTGCCCATCAAGCCCAGCGCCAAGGCCCAGGTGGATGGCGCCGCTTGCTGCCACACGGCCCAAGGCGTGGCGGCGAGCCAGCGACATCCGACCAGGAGCCAATCGGTGAGCCATGCCGCAGGGATCAGCAGGAACTCCAAGCCCGGCACGGCGGCGAGCAAGGCTAGGGGCGTGATGACGAAGCTAACCAGGGGAATCGCCACGCCGTTGGCGACGGGCGAAACCAGGGAGAACTGCTGGAACAGGGCCAGCATCAGCGGCACCATGCCGGCGGTCATGGCCCACTGGGCGCGGCCCCAACTGTCCAGCCAATGGCCTGGGCCGAGGCGTCCGGCGCCGATGTAGAACAGCAAGGACACGGCGCCGAAGGAAAGCCAGAAGCCCGCCGCCAGCACGGCCCAGGGATCGAGCAGCAGCACGATGCCCAGGGCAGCGGCGAGCACCTTGTGGGTGGAAACCGTTCGCCGCGCCAGCATGGCGATGCCAACGACACTGAGCATGTAGAGCGTGCGCTGGGCCGGTACGGCGAAGCCCGCCAGCAGCGTGTAGATCAAGGCCGCCGCCATGCCGCCCAGCACGGCCGCCTGCTGGGCAGGGACGCGCAAAGGCAGACGTGACGAGCGTCGCCAGAGGATGCTCACCAAGCTGTAGGCGAGGCCTGCGACCATGGTGATGTGTAAACCTGACACGGAGAAGAGGTGCGTTAGCCCCGTTTTCGAGAACACGTTCCACTGCTCCTGACCGATGCCCCGCTGATCGCCAACGGCCAAGGCGACGAGGATGCCCGCCGAAGGGGCATCGCCCAGCACCGCCATGAAGCGATCCCGCACCGATTCGCGCAAGCGCTCTATCGCGGTCCCCGGCGTGAGCACGAAGGGATCCAGACGACGGGGATCACGTTGATGATCACGACTAGGCCGCACGTAGCCCGTGGCGCGGATGTTCTGCTCCAGCAACCATGCCTCGAAGTCGAAGCCGTTGGGATTGAGGTTGCCGTGGGGCCGTTTGAGGCGCACGGTCAGCGTCCATCGCTCGCCCGCATGAACAGGCCGCAGGGGAATCGTCAGCCCATCCTCGTCCAGTTGCTGGCTTTGATACCAAGCCAGCGAAATGGAACGAGGCATCGGCAGGCTCGCCTGCTCCACCTGAAAGTTGAAGCGCCAACCGTTCTCGAAGCGTTGAGGCAGCGCGGATACAACGCCCGTCACCACCACGTCCTGGCCTTCGCTGCTTTCGGGCAATCCGTCGGATAGCCGCTGGTGCGCCAGCAAGCCCGCCCAGGCAATACCCAAGAGCATTGCGCCAAGGCAGACCCAGAGCGCCTTTCCGCGCAGCCGGGAGGATGCGGCCAACACAATTCCCCCTGCGGCACCGACCAACGCCAAGGCGCTTGCATCCGGCAGCGCAGGCTGCGTTTGCAGCCAAGCGATACCCAGGGCGAAGGCGAGAATTACCAATGTCATGAACGGAATTGTAGGGTGGATTGTCTTTGCATATCCCTGCCCCTGACACGGTTTGCCGGGTAAACTGTCGGCCTACCTCGCAACCCGCACGCACTCAGGTTTTCAGCCCCCTCCATAGTGGAACCTCGCTCCAATCGTTTTGAACGCCGCCACACAAGGCACAGGCCGAACCAGTTGCCGCGCATCATGGTGCGCATCAACATTTCGCTGGGTATCCTGCTGTTCCTCATCGCCACGGCGACCGTTGGATTCCGCTATCTGACAGAGCCCAACGCAAACTGGTCCGATGCGTTCTACATGACGCTCATCACCATCACCACGGTGGGCTATGGCGAGATCGTGCCGATCAAGACCTTTGGCGAGCGCCTCTTCGCCGGTCTGGTGGCTATCGGCGGCTTCGGCACCCTGACTTTCGTTTTCACCAGTCTTTCGGTCTTCTTCCTGGAAGGCGACTTGGATGACACCCTGCGGAGACGTCGCATGGAAAAGCAGATACGCAAACTCCAACATCACTTCATCATCTGCGGCTTTGGCCGCGTGGGTCGCAACGTGGCCCATGAACTGATACAGACCAATCGCCATTTCGTCGCCATTGATCCCGATGAAGTGCGGCTGGAAGAAAGCCAGGAAAAGTATCCGGGCCTGCTTTACCTCTCGGGCGATGCCAGCGACGACGATCTGCTGGTGGACGCCTACATTGCCGAAGCGCGCGGTGTGTTTGCGGTGACCGGCGACGACAGCCGCAACCTCATGATCACCCTGACCGCCAAGCAGCTGAACCCGAATGTCCGCATCGTTGCCCGCTGCAACGAAGTGCGCAACGTGGAAAAGCTGAAGAAAGCCGGCGCCGATACAGTGGTATCACCCGACTTCACCGGCGGCATGCGCATCGCTTCGGCCATGATCCGACCTCAGGTGGTGACCTTCCTGGACGAAATGCTCCGTTCGGAACACAAGCTGCGGGTAGAGGAAATTCTGGTTCCCGAAGAATTCGAGTCGGCAGCACTGGGCACGTTGGAGCTACGCAGCCCAGACTACGTGCTGCTTGCCGTGCGCACCGGCACCGATTGGACATTCAACCCGGAAGACGATTTCCTGCTGAAGCCCGGCTATCACCTGATCGCCATGGCCTCGCCTCATGGCCGTCACGAGATCGAAACCGCCCTGCTCCCCCCCGAGGACGACGAGGGCAACGAGTAGTTCGCCTGACAGGGCGCGGAAGTCTGCTCCTCCGCGCCCCTTCGTTGCGCCATCGCCGCCATGCCTGCCGTAGCGCGGAGATTGGCCAAACGTCCCGCCACCAGATGGTAGGGAAACAGCGCCACGACAAAACCTCCAACGATCCAATGCACCCACAACACCGTGTCGTGCATTTCCTCGCTGCCGTAGTAAAGCAGCAGCCCCGATCCCATCAGCAGCACCAGTACGGCAATCATGGCCACGCCGGAACTGCGGTTGCGACGCACGTTCCAGGCGGAACGGATGTGGCCGGGAATCACCGCGCCGGAGGCCAGCACCGACAGATAGGCGCTAACGCCGTGGCTCACCAGGAGTTGGTGCGCGTATTCGGCAAGCACCTCCCAACGCAGGGTGTGAGCCAGCAGATAGCCGACGCCGGAAAGCGCGCAGGCGGCGAAGAACAGATGCGTGCTATTGCGCTGCCAGCGGGGCAGACATCCAACTCGGGCGCGTTTGGGTTTGCGATGGTGGCTCTGTTGGTGGCTAAGGTTGTGGCTCATGGGGGACTCTCACACGATGAGGGCGTGGGCTTGGAATCGGGCGAAACAAAGATGGTCGGCATTCCCGGTCAGGGCGAGCACCTTGGTCAAGGCGTCGGCGGTCATGCAGTCGGGCGCAATCACGGAATAGCTCCTGTCGCTCACCACAGGCTGACCGCTACGGGGATTCACCAGGGCGCTCTTGTTCGGCACTGAAGCCAGCTCCTTGGAAAAGTAGCTGCCGGACGTGGCGACCGCACCGTCCCGCAGGCTGCCGAGAAAATGGAGCTGCGAGGGATTGCGGGGATCGCGCACGTGAATCGCTTCCTCCACGTCGCCGACCACGCGCAGGTCGCCGCCTGCATTGACGACGGCCCACTGCACGCCTTCCGCCATCAAGACTTCAGCGGCCTTATCCACCGCGAAGCCCTTGGCGATGCCGCCCAAATCCAGGCTCAAGCGGCGATGGGCGCCGACGCGGCCATCCGGATGAAACACCAAATCGTCCATGGAGGCGCCCGTCTGCCCAGGGGCTACGACGGTGGAAGGCAGAAGCCCCCAGTCGGCCAGACGCTGGGCCACGTTGCAATCGAACAAACCCTCCGACGCGCGATGGATCTCCACTGCTCGCTCCAGCACCTGACGGGTCCAGGGATGCACACTCCGCGGCTCCAGATGGGCGGCACGATTGAGATGCGCGAGATCGGAACTGGCCTCGCGCAAGGACATGAGGGACTGCACCAGCATGATGGCCTGGAAGGCCCGATCCATGGCAGTGGCTTCCGCCTCGGGCCGGGCATGGCCGATGCGGATTTCCACGTAGGTGCCAAGGAGCGGGCGGCAGGCTTGCATGCTTGGAACCGGGCTTACTTGGCGGACTTCAAGGCCAGGTCGTACATGACCATCAGGCGCTTGACGCCATCGGTCAGGTGCTTGCAGGAGAGCGTGGCGCCGGCGATGTTTTTGATGTCCTGGTTCAGCTTCAGGGTCGCGGCGCTGGTCTTGCCATAGAACTGCTGCTTCCAGGACACCTCGCCCACTTCGTAGCCGTAGGACTCCACGTATTCCATGATCTCGATCTGCTTGATGCTGCCGTCGGCGTTGAGGCCAAGCGCGTACTTCACCATCTCGTGCTTGCCCACCACTTCGTCCACGATGAACCACTCGCCCCTGTCCGTGCGCCACACGCGCTCTCCCTTGAAGGGCTCGCGCACCGAGGACTGCTCCTGCATCTTCGCTCGCTGCTCATCGCTGAGGAACACCGGCTTCTGAGTCAGCTTCTGGCCGGGGAAGATCATCTGCTGGGCCTGCTCCAGGCCCACGTAAATCTTGGCGTGGGCGACAGCGGGAATGGCAATAGCAGCCACCGGCACCAGGGAAATCAGAGAAGGTTTCCATTCCATGGCACGCACCTCAGAAGGGGAAGCCGACTTTGAGCATCACCTCGTCGCGGGCGTGCTCGTCGCCAAAGATCTTGCCGTTCACCACCACGTCGGCCTGCGCCTGGTTGAAGGTCTTCACCCAGGGCATCTGGTGGCGCCAGGCCACGGTCATCCACCAATCCTTGGCGGCGTAGTGAAAGTTGGGGCCGAGGAAGTGGGCCGAATGCTCGCGGCTCTCCAGCCAGTTGCCGAGGAACTCCCGGTGGTTGCGGTATTCCAGGCCAGCGGTCATGTTGTTGGCAAAGCGGTAGGAGAAGCCCAGGCTGGTATCCAGCATGGAACCCAGCTCAAGCACCCCGCTGGCCCGTTCCCGCTCGGTGGCGAAGGTGATGTTGGAAGCCACGATCAGGCGATCGTCCATGAAGTTCTTTTGCAGCAGCAAACGGGCTTCCAGCTCCTGAGTGCGCGGCCCCAGTTCCGGCTCCAGATACAGACCGATGCCGATGGGATCGGTCACAGGATTGGTCAGACGCCAGATGTTCTCGAAGGAAAAGCTCTCGAAGCGGAGGCGCTTGTAGCGGTTGGAGGTGTCGAAGCCGTCGCGCAGATCGGTGCCGGGGCCGCCAGTCTGGCCGTCGATGCCGTTGCGATAGGCATTCACGTAGCTGGTGTTGGCGTACATGCCGATCTGGTAGTTCTCGGAAACGCCGTACTCCAGCTCGCTCTTGAACTGCCAGTTGTCGTAGGTGCCCTGGGATTGGCCGTACTGGAGAAAGGCCTTCTGCTCGAATTCCCAAGTGCCCTTGGGTTGCAGGTCCAGGGTATAGATCCAGCCGAAGCTACCTTCCCCGGCCTCGGCGCTGATTGAAGCGATAAGTGAAGCGGTGACGAAAGCTGCGGTGACTGCGAGTTTTTTCAGATGTTTGGCTGCCGACATGGCGAGCGCCTCCCTAAAAGTGAATCAAGGTAGAGATGGCTGGCTCGCCGACTGATTCGGCTGGCTGGCTACTTGTTGAGAATTATTCTCAACAAGTGATTCTGTGTCAACAGGTTCGGCCTCATTCGATGGCCGGAGTGGCGGAATAGACGCGGAAAGGCAACAACCTCCTCGTGGAGAAGGCCGTCAATAGCGGAAGTTCAGGGGATGAAGGCGCAGGCGCAGCCTGGGCTGCGCCTTGCCGAATCAGCGGTCGGCAGCGGCCAGAACGCCGTCGGTCAGGGTGAACTGGCGTCCGGCTTTGCGGGCCAGTTCCGGGTCGTGGGTGACCATCACCAGCCCGGCGCCCCGCTCGCCGTTGAGTTCCAGCATCAGATCGAACACGGCCTGGGCCGTGTGGCGATCCAGATTGCCGGTGGGCTCGTCGGCCAGGAGGCAGGCGGGCTGCGTCACCAGGGCACGGGCGATGGCGGTGCGCTGACGTTCGCCGCCGGAAAGCTCGCCGGGCCGGTGATGGAGCCGATGGCCGAGGCCCACGCGCTCCAGGATGGCCGTGGCCTGCTGCTCCGCTTGGGCCTTGGACAGGCGACGGATCAGCAAGGGCATGGCGACGTTCTCCAGGGCGGAGAACTCGGGCAGCAGGTGGTGGAACTGATAGACGAAACCCAGGCTCTCGTTGCGCAGGCGGCTGCGCTCGGTCTCCGAAACGGCAGCCAGATCGCGGCCCAAGAGATTCACGGTGCCGGCACTGGGCAGATCCAAGCCGCCCAGCAAATGGAGCAGCGTGCTCTTGCCGGAACCGCTGGCACCGACGATGGCGACGGATTCGCCCTGCTGGAGCGTGAAGTCCACGCTGGTGAGGACGGGGACTTCCACGTCGCCTTGCAGGAAGATTTTGCTCAGGCCTTGGCAAGAGAGGACAGCCCCGCCGCTGGGCCGCCCCGAGGCGGGGCCATCGTTCGACACGGAGCCGCGAAGCGGCGAACTACCGTCACCCCTTTCCTCGGGAAAGGGGGCGGGGGAAAGGCTTTTCTCACTCATAGCGCAGCGCCTCCGCCGGATTGACGCGGGATGCCCGCCAGCTTGGGTAGAGCGTTGCCAGCAGGGTCAGCATGAAGGACACGCCGGTAATCACCGAAACGTCGGCCCAGTGCAGGTCCGAGGGCAGTTCGGAGATGTAGTACACGTCCTTGGCCAGGAACTGAATGCCCAGCACATGCTCCAGGAAAGGCACCACCACGTCGATGTTCAGCGCCAGGGCCACGCCGCCTGCCACGCCGGCGCCCAGGCCGACCAGACCGATGATCACGCCCTGCACCACGAAGATGGCCATGATGCTGCCGGGCTTGGCGCCCATGGTGCGCAGGATGGCAATGTCGGCCTGTTTGTCGGTGACGGCCATGACCAGGGTGGAGACGATGTTGAAGGCCGCCACGGCCACGATCAGCAGCAGGATCAGGAACATCATGTTCTTTTCGATCGCCACGGCGCGGAAGAAATTGGCGTGGTTGCGGGTCCAGTCGGTGACGAAGTTGCTGGGCGGCAGGTAGCGGTAGAGCTGGCGGGCCACGGTGGGCGCCTCGAACAGATCGCCCAGCTTCACGCGCACGCCGGAAACGTGATCGCCCATGCGATAAAGCTTTTGCGCATCACCCATCTGGATCAGGGCCAGCCCGGAATCGAACTCGAACATGCCCACGTCGAACACGCCCACCACGGTGAATTGCTTGAGCCGTGGCAGCACTGCGGCGGGCGTGACCAGACCTTGCGGCGCGATGAGCGTCACCTTGTCGCCGGGGAACACGCGCAGACTGCGGGCCAGTTCGGCACCGAGCACGATGCCGAATTCGCCTTCGCGCAGATCGGTGAGCTGTCCCACCTTCATGTGGGATTGGAAATCGGCCACTTTCTCTTCGGCCTCGGGCAGGATGCCGCGCACCATGACGCCGCGCACTTGGCTGTCGAAGGAAAGCATGCCCTGCTGCTGCACGTAGGGCGCAGCGGCCTGAACCTTGGGATGCTGGGCCACGGCGGCCAGGGTGGCGGACCAATCGGCCAGCTCGTCGCCGTCGCCGATCACTTGGATGTGGGAGGCCACGCCCAGAATGCGGGTCCGCAGTTCCTGCTGAAAGCCGTTCATCACCGACAGCACCACGATCAGCGCAGCAACGCCGAGGGCGATGCCCGCCATGGAGATGAGGGAAATGAAGGAGATGAATCGGTTGCGGCCAGCGCCGCGCTTCTTGGCGCGGGTGTAGCGCAACCCGATGAACAGTTCATAGCGCATGGGGGCCGCATGTTAGCATCCGCCGCCTATGTCGCTGCCTACGCCTCACCCCACGGGCGCCGCCCGTCTGACCCTCCTGATCCCCGGCCTGCTCTGGCCCAATCCGGCGCTCCAGGACACCGTTTTCGACCTCCATCTGCCCGCCCTGCAAACCCTGCTGGGATGGAGCCGTTTGTCGCGCCGGTCACCCTGCGACGAACCCGGATGGTGGCGCGACTTGGCTGGCACCGACCTGCCCGCCGCGCCCTTGCGGCTCCTGGGCCTTGGTGAAAAGGCAGACAGCACCTGGCTTTGCGCCGACCCGGTCCATCTGCGTTTCGAGCAGAGCACCATGGTCCTCGAAGACCCGGCCAAGCTGGCCCTGGACGCAGCGGAAAGCGCGGCGCTCTACGCAACCTTGGCACCGCTGATCGCCGAGTTCGGCACGCTCCACGCCACCACGCCGAACCAATGGCACCTGCAACCCAAAGACGACGCCCCGCCCTGCCCCGCCCTGTTGAGCGACTTGATCGGCCAACCGGCCAAAGACCTGCTCCCGGCAGGTGACGCCTATCGCCCCTGGCGGCGGCTATTCAACGAAGTGCAAATGGCACTCCACGATCACCCAGTCAATCAGGCGCGGGAAGCGGCGAAGAAGCCCGTTATCAACAGCCTCGCGCTCTGGGGCGCAGGCGCCTTGCCCGCTGCGCCTGCGCAAGCAGCTCCCTTCGACACCGTCCTCAGCGACGATGAGGTTCATCACGGCATTGCCCGCCTCCTGGGCGCCCAGGCCGCAGCCTTGCCCGAACGATTCACCGGCGCCCAAGGCCGCACCCTCGCCGCCTGCCCGCAACTGCTCGTTCCCACCCGCCTGCGCGACGCCATTCGTTGGCGCGAAGGTCTGCAAATCCTGGAAGACGCCTGGTTCGCCCCCGCCCTTGCGGCCTTGAATCAAGGGCAATTGCGGGAACTGACCCTCATCGGCCTGGGCGACGGCAC
This sequence comes from Rhodocyclaceae bacterium, assembly GCA_036279515.1. Classification (GTDB taxonomy): domain Bacteria; phylum Pseudomonadota; class Gammaproteobacteria; order Burkholderiales; family Rhodocyclaceae; genus AWTP1-18. The sequence continues at coordinate 18,479 of DASUJA010000070.1, forward strand.
CTGCCTGGAAGCCCGCAGCACCGCCCTCGACAAGCTCAAATTCTGGCGCCGCCCGCGCCCCCTGACTGAACTGCATCCATGACCCGCCTGATCACCCGCCCCACCCCGGTCAAGACCGCCTGGGCCTTGGAACAAGCCGGCCTGCCGCCGTTGCTGGCCCGCCTTTACGCCGCCCGCGGCATTCAAAGCCGGGAAGAAACCGAAACCAAGCTGGCCGGGCTGTTGCAGCCCCAAGCCCTGAAGGGTTGCGAAGCCGCCGCTGTGCTGCTAGCGGACGCCATCGCGGCGGGCAAGAAGCTGCTGATCGTGGCCGACTACGACTGCGACGGCGCCACCGCCTGCGCCGTAGGCATGCGCGCCCTGCGCAGCTTCGGCGCCAAGGTGGATTATCTGGTACCCAACCGCTTCGAGACCGGCTACGGCCTCTCGCCGGAAGTGGTGGAACTGGCGGCCAAACACGCAGGCGGCAAGCCGGACATCATCATCACGGTGGACAACGGCATCGCCAGCGTGGAAGGCGTGGCCGCCGCCAAGACCCAAGGCATCACGACGCTGATCACCGACCACCACCTGCCCGGCGACGAACTGCCCGACGCGGCGGTGATCGTGAATCCCAACCAGCCGGGCTGCGACTTCCCGAGCAAATCCATCGCCGGCGTGGGCGTCATGTTCTACGTGATGCTAGCCCTGCGCGCAGAGCTGCGCAAACGTGGCGCCTTCACGGATCGCAAGGAACCGAATCTGGCCGAGCTGCTGGACTTGGTGGCCGCCGGCACCGTGGCCGACGTGGTGGCTCTGGATCGCAACAACCGCATCCTCGTCTCCCAAGGCCTCGCCCGCATGCGCGAAGGCCGCATCCAGCCTGGGCTGGCGGCCCTGTTCCAAGTAGCCGGACGTAACCCGCGACAAGCCGCCACCTTCGACCTGGGCTTCGCCGTGGGGCCGCGCATCAACGCCGCGGGCCGACTGGGCGACATGGGCCTGGGCATTGAATGCCTCATCACCGACGATCCGGGCCGCGCCCTGAACATCGCCCAGGAACTGGAAGCGCTGAACAAGGAGCGCCGCTCCATCGAGGCCGACATGAGGGCTACGGCGGAAGGATTACTGGAAGAAATCGAACCCGGCGAGCAAGCCAGCATCGTGTTGTTCGACCCGGACTGGCACCAGGGCGTCATCGGCATTCTGGCCGGTCGCGTCAAGGAGCGGCACCACCGCCCCACCTTCGCCTTTGCGCGCGGCGGCGAAGAAGGCCAGCTCAAGGCTTCCGGCCGGTCGATTCCCGGACTGCATCTGCGTGACGCCTTAGACCTGGTCGCCAAGCGCCACCCCGGCCTGCTGGTACGCTTCGGCGGCCACGCCGCTGCCGCTGGTTTGACGTTGCTGGAAGACGACCTGCCCATCTTCGAGGAAGCCTTCGAGGAAGTGGCACAACAACTCCTATCCCCCGCCGACCTGACCCGCAGCCTGGAAACCGACGGCCCCCTGGAATCGGGCTACTACAACCTGGAATCCGCCCGCCTGCTGCAACAGGAAGTCTGGGGGCAAGGCTTTCCCCAGCCATTGTTTGCCGACCGCTTCCAGGTGGTGTCGCAGCGACTCATCAAGGAAAAACACCTGCGCCTGACCTTAAAAAAAGGCAGCGCCCAAGTGGAAGCCATGTGGTTCAACGCCGAGCGGAGTGTGGAGGGCCAAGTGGAAGCGGCCTTCCGGCTACAGATCAACGACTACATGGGGCAGCAGACGGTGCAGTTGATGATTGAGCACTGTGAGTCGGTTGGGTAGCCCCAACCTCTGCTTACTTCTTCATATGAGCAATGTGGCCAAGAGAAAACGGCTGAGACCAGAGCTCTGAATAGTTTTTCCGAAGGACGAATTTATAGTTTTCGCTCGCTGTTTTATCGGGATTAATGACTACGACGCGACGACCAGAGACCCCCGAATAATCCTGGATATAAGGCAAATTCGAGAGGAAGAAGCTACGAAGAAAAAAATCGTCGGGTGCCAAGCTAAGACCAATGATGTACACATCATGAGTAAAGGCAAAGATGAACTCGGGCTTGTACCAAAGAGGCGCATTTGCCCGTATATCGAAAGCTTTTCCATAGCCTGGCAACACCAGATAAGGTTCCACCTCGCCAAGCGGCCGAGCTTGAGACCAAGTGTCCGCATTTAGGAGTTCAGAGCAAAAACAAACGCTCCTTTCCATCATGCCACTTCCGAAATCAAGAGTTTTCCATTTCAGTCTCGGAGGCATCCCATCGAGACAACGCGGTTCCCCAAGGTGCCAATTCACCGAACCGTGAAGCTTGGAAATCGTGATTGCGCTTTCATCCGAGTGGTCGTAGGTATAAGTTTTGCCAACAGCTTGCAGGGCAAGCTCAAGCAAGCCATCCCAGTTGAAGGAAATTACAAAGTCACCAGGATGCAACTGCTCGGCAAACGAACGGTAAAGCGTCGGGATTGATTCGACGCAAGGCGTGCTATCTACGATGGTCTTTGCAAGATAGAAGCGCAACGCAAGCTTCTCACGACTACCGTTCGCACTCCATCTCTCTCCACCGCCATATTCGCGGAGTTCGATGAATTCAAGAAAGGTGCAAAGGTCAGAAAAACTGACCGATGAAATATCAAACTCATGGGAGTCTGCGCCTATAGACTCCATTGCATAACCTGCAACGCGACTGTAGATGCCAGGGCATTCTGCGGCGAAGAGACTCAATGCTCGGCGAAGTAGTTCGTCCGTAAGCGGTATACCGGCGGCAGCAGAAAAACCTGCACCAAGGATAAACACACGATTCGTCCGAATGCGAGCCTCAAAGGCACCACGGTCGGAGCTACTGGTCATTCAAACATCCAACGAAAAGCGTTTATCCGCCGCAGAGGCGAACGGGATTGGTCGAAGCAGGTCATAGCGGCGGATAAACCTCGTTGGACTGAACCGCCGGACTGGCGGTAGCTATGGGGATTGTAAGCGAGGGTTGGTGCAATTCAGTC
>DASUJA010000071.1:0-2980 GCA_036279515.1 Rhodocyclaceae bacterium
CCACTTCAACCAAAGGCTCGAGCCAGAACATGCCGCGGGAGCCGTTGCGGATTAACTCGATGGCGATGCCACGCTTCGCAGCTTCGGCGGCGATGGCCTTGGCGACCCGTTCGGCACCGAGGGAGAGGGCGCTGGAGTCGATGGGGACGTAGATCTTCAAGCTCATGAGTTGCTCCTTGCCTCGACGAGCAATTCATCGAACGTCTCGCAACTGACACGGCCATGGATTTCGTCGCCGATGCGCACGGCAGGCGAGCAGGCGCAGTTGCCCAGGCAATAGACCGGCTCCAGGGTGAAGGCGCCGTCAGCGGTGGTCTGATGCCAATCCACGCCCAGGGTCTTCTTGGCGTGGGCTTCAAGAGCGCGTGCGCCCGTGGCTTGGCAGGATTCGGCGCGGCACACTTCCACCACATGGTGGCCGGGCGGCTTGGTGCGGAAGTGATGGTAGAAGCTGATGACGCCATGGACTTCTGCCCGGGACAGATTGAGCGCGTCGGCGATCAGGGGCACTGCCTGCGCGGGCACATAGCCCAAGGCGCCTTGCACGTCGTGCAGGATGGGCAGGGTGGCACCGGGCTGCTGCCGGTGAGCCTCGATGATGGCCTCGATGGTCGCCTCGTTGGTCGCCTGTGTGTGCTGGGTATCGTCGACGGTCATGGTGTTACCAGTACTTCGGGTAGCGTCCCTCGCGGGACACGTTGTTGTAGACAAGGGCGACGGCAAGCAGGATCGCAATACCGAAAGCCGTGGGGAACAGCAGGAATCCCCAGCCCGGTTGGGCCAGGAAAACAATGACGGGGTTCGAGCCGGCGGGCGGATGGACGGTGCCAGTCGCCATCATCAAGGCGATGGCCGTACCCGCAGCCAGGGCCATGGACCACCAGGCCGGGCCGAACAGCGTCAGGAATAGGAGTCCCGTGAGGGACGAGAGAATGTGACCGAGGGCCACGTTGCGTGGCTGGCTGAACGGCAGATCGGGAAAGCCGAACACCAGCACGCAGGAAGCGCCGAAGGAACCCAACACCAGCGCGGTCTGCGTGCTGGTGGCCGCCCATGCGACGGCGGCGATTGCGAGCACCGCACCAATCCAGGCTTTTGCGATGGCGTTGTTGGCCGGTCGCGGCGGACGGCTCATGCCGTCGCCCTGGAGTTTTGCGATAAAGCTCATGGGTTCCCTCGGTGAGTTTATGGAATTACTTGAAGAGCACGACGGCCTTTTGCACGGTCATCCAGATGCCCCAGCCGAGGGGAATCCAGACGGCGAGCCATGCCAGGGAGACCTTCCAGGAGTGGCTGGCTTCTTCAGCCAACGCTTCCACGTCCTTGACGAAGTGCTGGTGGGTGTCGTCGGCCACCTTCTTCTCTTCGGCCAGTTCTTCGGGCGACATGTGCAGCTTTTCAGGCACGGGGGTGATGAGCCAGTTGCACAGGCAACCCAGCGCCAGCAGGCCTGCGAGGATGTACATGGTGATGCTGTAAGCATCCGCACGCGCCACGCCGTGATCCAACTGATATTCACGGATGTAGTTCACCAGCACGGGGCCGAGGATGCCGGCTGTGGCCCAGGCGGTGAGCAGGCGTCCGTGGATGGCGCCCACCATCTTGGTGCCGAACATGTCGGCCAGATAGGCCGGGACCGTAGCGAAGCCGCCGCCGTACATGGACAGGATGATGCAGAAGAAGCCCACGAACAGAGCTAGGTTGCCTTGGGCCGCGGTCCAGGGGATGGAGGCGTAAAGGGCGAAGCCGAGGACGAAGAAGGTGAAGTAGGTCGCCTTGCGGCCCAGCTTGTCCGACAGGGAGGCCCAGAAGAAACGGCCGCCGATGTTGAACAGGGAGAGCAGGCCGGTGAAGCCGGCTGCGATGGCGGCGATCTGGCCCTTTTGTGCGGCGGTCAGGTCGTTGAAGGCTACGTCGATGCCGATCAGCTTGCCGCCGAACACTTCTTGCAGCAGGGGAGAGGCCATGCCGAGAATGCCGATACCGGCAGTCACGTTAAGGCACAGCACGCCCCACACCAGCCAGAACTGCTTGGTCTTCCAGGCAACGTCCAGATGCACGTGGCCGATGGAGATCATGGAGTTGCCCCGATCATTGGCGGGGGGCGTCCAGCCGGCGGGCTTCCAGTTGTCGGCGGGCACGCGGTAACCGAGGGCGCCGGCCATCATGAAGACGAAGTAGATGGCGGCCAGGGTGAGGAAGGTTTCCATCACGCCGACGGAAGTGGGCGAGGCGTAGAACTTCATCAGCTTGTCGGCCAGGGGGGCGCCGATCATGGCACCGCCGCCGAAGCCCATGATGGCCATGCCGGTCGCCATACCGCGGCGGTCGGGGAACCATTTGATGAGCGTGGAGACGGGGGAGATGTAGCCCAGGCCCAGACCCACGCCGCCGATGACGCCGGAACCGAGCCACAGCAGCCAGATCTGGTGCACATAGACACCGAAGGCGGAGATCACCAGACCGCCGCACCAGCACAGGGCCGAGACGACGCCGGCTTTGCGCGGGCCGGCCTTTTCCAGCCAACCGCCCCAAATGGCAGCGGAGGAGCCGAGCAGCACGAAGAACAGGGTGTACATCCACCCCAGCATGGAAATCTTCCAGTCGCAGTTGTTGGCCACGGCTTGGGCGAAAAAGCCCATGTCCGCCGGGCAAGCGACCGATTCCTTGATGCCGATGGCGCGGGAAAGCGGCAGCCAGAACACGGAGAAACCGTAGGCCATGCCGATACAAAGGTGGATCGCGAGTGCTGCCGGGGGAACAAGCCAGCGATTGAAGCCGGGCTTGGCGATGGTCCGTGCTCGGTCGAGCAGGCCCAGTGAGGGTGTTGCAGTGTTAACTGTCATGAAACCTCCTGTGGTTGTGTGCCGCGGTTATGTTCCGCTGGTCCAACAGAGGCCGGACAGATTCCCGATTGCTTTAGGAATGAATTGACCGAACTCCAGCGAAACTTAACCCAGGTCCGGAGTCGGCAAAAACG
>DASUJA010000072.1:0-25102 GCA_036279515.1 Rhodocyclaceae bacterium
GTGACCTACATCGAGCCCATTACCTGGCAGGTGCTGGAAAACATCATCGCCAAGGAACAGCCCGACGCGATCCTGCCCACCATGGGCGGCCAAACCGCGCTCAACTGCGCCCTGGATCTGGCCAAGCACGGCGTGCTGGAAAAGTACGGCGTGGAAATGATCGGCGCTTCCAAGGAGGCCATCGACAAGGCCGAGGACCGGGAAAAGTTCAAGCAAGCTATGACCAAGATCGGTCTCGGCTCTGCCCGTTCCGGCATCGCCCACAGCATGGAAGAGGCGCTGCAAGTGCAAGGCGCCATGGGCTTCCCCGCCATCATCCGTCCCTCTTTCACCATGGGCGGTTCCGGCGGCGGCATTGCCTACAACATGGAAGAGTTCGTCGAGATCTGCAAGCGTGGTCTCGAAGCCAGCCCCACCAAGGAACTGCTAATTGAAGAGTCCCTGCTCGGCTGGAAAGAGTATGAGATGGAAGTGGTGCGTGACCGCAAGGACAACTGCATCATCGTCTGCTCCATCGAAAACCTGGACCCCATGGGCGTGCATACGGGCGACTCCATCACCGTCGCCCCGGCTCAGACCCTGACGGACAAGGAATACCAGATCATGCGCAACGCCAGCATCGCTGTGCTGCGCGAGATCGGTGTCGATACCGGCGGTTCCAACGTGCAGTTCTCGATCAATCCCGACGATGGTCGGATGATCGTGATCGAGATGAATCCTCGCGTGTCCCGCTCTTCCGCCCTGGCTTCCAAGGCGACTGGTTTTCCCATCGCCAAGATCGCGGCCAAGCTGGCGGTCGGCTACACCCTGGACGAGCTCAAGAACGACATCACCGGCGGCGCGACCCCGGCGTCCTTCGAGCCTTCCATCGACTACGTGGTCACCAAGATTCCTCGTTTCGCCTTCGAGAAATTCCCCCAGGCCAACGACCGTCTGACCACCCAGATGAAGTCCGTGGGCGAAGTGATGGCCATGGGCCGCACCTTCCAGGAATCCCTGCAAAAGGCCCTGCGCGGCCTCGAAGTGGGTGTGTACGGCTTGGACGAAGTGGAAGCCGAGAAGGAAGAAATCGAACACGAACTGGCCAACCCCGGCGCCCAGCGCATCTGGTACGTGGGCCAAGCCTTCCGTGAAGGCTATTCCATGAAGGAATTGTTCGATCTGACCAAGATCGATCCCTGGTTCCTGGTGCAGATCGAAGACATCATCAACACCGAAGGTTGGATCCGTTCCCAGAACCTGAATGAACTTGACGCGGACGCCATCCGTGGACTGAAGCGCAAGGGTTTCTCCGACCGCCGCATCGCCAATTTGATCGGCGCCTCCGAAACCGAAGTGCGCAAGTACCGTCAGTTGCTGGGCGTGCGCCCCGTGTTCAAGCGCGTGGATACCTGTGCTGCCGAGTTCGCCACTTCCACCGCCTACATGTACTCCACCTACGAGGAGGAGTGCGAGTCCCGCCCCACGGACAAGAAGAAGATCATGGTCCTGGGCGGCGGCCCGAACCGGATCGGCCAAGGTATCGAGTTCGACTACTGCTGCGTCCATGCGGCCCTCGCCATGCGCGAAGACGGCTACGAGACCATCATGGTCAACTGCAACCCGGAGACTGTGTCCACTGACTACGACACCTCCGATCGCCTGTACTTCGAGCCCCTGACCCTGGAAGACATCCTGGAAATCGTGGACGTGGAAAAACCCGTCGGCGTGATCGTCCAGTTCGGTGGCCAGACCCCGCTCAAGCGCGCTCGCGATCTTGAAGCCAACGGCGTGCCCATTATCGGCACCAGCCCTGACATGATCGATGCGGCCGAAGACCGGGAACGTTTCCAAAAGCTGCTCTTCGACCTGGGTCTCAAGCAGCCGCCCAACCGCACTGCCCGCACGCCCGAGCAGGCAATTGAACTGGCTGCCGAGATCGGCTACCCGCTGGTGGTCCGTCCCTCCTACGTGCTGGGCGGTCGTGCCATGGAAATCGTCCATGAGCAGAAGGACCTGGAGCGTTACATGCGCGAGGCCGTGAAGGTCTCCAACGACTCCCCCGTGTTGCTGGACCGCTTCCTGAACGACGCTACCGAAGTGGACATGGACGCCCTGTCCGATGGCAAGCAAGTCATCATCGGCGGCATCATGGAACACATCGAACAGGCCGGCGTGCACTCTGGCGACTCCGCCTGCTCCCTGCCGCCCTTCACCCTGTCCAAGGAGATCCAGGACGAAATGCGGCGTCAGACCGAGATGATGGCCAAGGGCCTCAACGTGGTCGGTCTGATGAACGTCCAGTTCGCCATCCAGGGCCAAGGCAAGGATGCGGTTGTTTACGTTCTGGAAGTGAATCCTCGCGCATCCCGTACCGTGCCCTTCGTTTCCAAGGCGACCGGCGTGCCCCTGGCCAAGGTGGCTGCCCGCTGCATGGCCGGCCGTTCCCTGGCCGATCAGGGCGTGACCAAGGAAGTGATTCCTCCCTATTACTCGGTGAAGGAAGCCGTCTTCCCCTTCAACAAGTTCCCCGGTGTGGATACCATCCTCGGCCCCGAAATGAAGTCCACTGGCGAAGTGATGGGCGTGGGCCGTACTTTCGGCGAAGCTTTCATCAAGTCCCAACTGGCTGGCGGCACCAAGCTGCCTCGGAGTGGTAAGGTCTTCATCAGCGTCAAGCCCGCCGACAAGGCCAAGGCTGTGGACGTGGCGCGGGAGCTGGCTGATATGGGCTTCACCATCGTCGCCACCAAGGGCACCGCTTCCGCCATCGCTGCTGCCGGCATCGCCGTGACCCCGGTTAATAAGGTGACGGAAGGCCGTCCTCACGTGGTGGACATGATTAAGAACAACGAAATCGTTCTGGTCATCAACACCGTGGATGAGAAACGGACGGCTATCATCGACTCCCGCTCCATTCGTACTTCTGCATTGGCTCAGCGCGTCACTGTCTACACGACGGTGGAAGGTGCTCGCGCCGCCTGTGCCGGCCTGCGTCACGCTGGTCTCGAAACCTATTCCATTCAGTCCCTGCACGGAGAACTGGCAGTATGAGTAAGGTACCCATCACTCTGCGCGGTGCCGAACTGCTCAAAGAAGAACTGCAACGTCTGAAGACAGTGGAACGCCCCGGCGTTATCGCTGCAATCGCGGAAGCCCGCTCCCACGGCGACTTGTCTGAAAACGCGGAGTACGATGCCGCCAAGGAACGCCAAGGCTTTATCGAAGGCCGCATCGCCGAGGTGGAGGGCAAGTTGTCCAATGCCCAAATCATCGATCCTCAGTCCTTGGACGCGGATGGCCGCATTGTCTTTGCCGCGACCGTGGAAATGGAAGAACTGGAAGGCGGCAAGACCGTCACCTATCAGATCGTCGGCGACGATGAAGCCGACCTCAAAGTGGGCAAAATTTCCCTCAACTCCCCTGTGGCGCGGGCCCTGATCGGCAAGTACGCGGGCGACGTGGTGGAAGTCCAGACTCCAGGCGGCGTGCGCGAATACGAAATCCTCGACGTCCGCTACGAATAATTATTGCGGACACGATGTGCCGCAATAATTGCGGCGATTGAAAGGGCGCTGGGCGCCCCTTAATCGCCGCGAAGTCTGGAGCGTTTGCCGCCTTGAATAAGTATTTTGAAAGCCTGTACTCCGTTGCCGTCAGCCTTTGGGTAGGCGGACTGTTTGCGATTGGGTACTTGGCGGCGCCGGTTCTCTTCGCGCACCTCTCAGATCGCATGCTGGCCGGCAGTTTGGCCGGTGAGATGTTCACGCTGGTTGCCTGGGCAGGACTCGCCTGCGGCGGATTCCTTCTGATCTACCTATTTTCCCGACGGGGCTGGCGAGCCTTCAAGTCCGGCGTGTTCTGGATCGTGCTGGCCATGGTGTTGCTGACCATCGCCGGCCATTTTGGCGTGCAGCCTATCCTTGCCAAATTGAAGGCAGACGCCTTGCCTCGGCAAGTGATGGAAAGCGCGTTAAGGGATCGTTTCGCCACTTGGCACGGCGTTTCCAGCGTGCTGTATCTGCTGCAAAGCCTGTTGGGCGTGTGGCTGGTGCTTTGGCAAGAACGAGGCAAGCGTTAAGGCGCTTACCTCGGGTACCAATAAATCGAGCTGATTTAACGAGTCGTGCGCCGCCGACGTTCGGTGGCAGCAGCAGCCTGCTTCTTGTTGAGAGGCTTCGGGGCGCGGCGCGTAGTGGGCTTCTTGGCGGTTTCCGGTTCTTCAGGCTTTTCACGCCAGAGCACCAGGATGTTGCCGATGTGCTGCACCGGAGCGCAATCCAGGGCTTCGCAGATTTGGCCGAATAGAGCGTCCCGGTCATCGCGCTCGATACCGTGGAGCTTGACCTTGATGAGCGCATGAGACTTGAGGGCGAGGTCAATTTCCTTGAGGACGGCATCTGTCAGCCCCTGTTGGCCTAGACTGGCCACGGGTTTTAGATGATGGGCATCGGCGCGCAGGGCGCGGCGTTGTTCTGGAGAGAGGTCTTTTTCAATCATGTTCGCATTGTCGCATTCCAAGCCGTGACGCTAAAGAGCAAAAAACATAAAAAGAGCAAAATCTGGATGAACGAGCACGTGCACGACACCTACGTGCAGCGTGCCAAGCACGAAGGTTGGCGTTCTCGTGCCATTTTCAAGCTCCAGGAAATCGACGAAAAAGATCACCTGCTCAAGCCGGGCATGACTGTGGTGGATCTGGGTTGCGCGCCCGGGAGCTGGTGCGAATACGCGGTAAAGCGCATCCAGCCCGGCGGTTGCCTGATCGGTCTCGATCTGTTGCCTATGGAACCTATTCCCGGTGTGCAGTTCATACAAGGTGATTTCCGCGAAGATGAACCTCTGGCCCGTCTTGTGGAGGCTCTGAACGGTCGGCAGGTGGACCTTGTTTTATCGGACATGGCCCCCAATATGTCTGGTATCGCCGTGTCGGATCAGGCACGCATCATGTATCTGGCTGAATTGACCTTGGCTTTCGCCAAGGACCACCTGAAACCCGGTGGTTCCTTGCTCACCAAGGTATTCCAAGGCAGCAGCTACATGGAGTTGCGCAAAGAAGTGATGGAATTGTTCGAGGAGCTGGTGGTCCGCAAGCCGGCGGCCTCCCGCGACAGGAGCGCGGAAACCTATCTGCTGGCCCGGAGCAAACGCGCCTGACGGCCCATGTTCGGGCGCCGGTCCGGTTTGCGGGGCTGCTCAATCCGCCCTAGAATGACCTGATACCAATCCCTTCGGGGGAGAGAGGCAAGACCTTGAATAACTTGTTCAAAAACCTAGCGATCTGGTTGGTCATCGGTATCGTGCTGATGACGGTTTTCAACCAGTTCAACTCCCATCAGTCGGCCCAGTCCACCATCGACTATTCCCAACTGCTGGAAGAAGTGAAGCAAGGCCACGTTGCCAAGGTTCAAATTCAGGGGCGCACCTTGGAAGCAACCACCACCGAAGGCAAGAAGATCATCAGCTACGCGCCGCCTGATCTGTTCCTGGTTTCCGACCTTCTCAAGTACGACGTGAAGGTCGCTGCCAAGCCGGAAGAAGAGCAATCCTTCCTGATGAGCCTGTTTGTTTCCTGGTTCCCCATGCTGCTGTTGATCGGCGTCTGGGTGTTCTTCATGCGCCAGATGCAGGGCGGTGGCAAAGGCGGTGCGTTCAGCTTTGGGAAAAGCAAGGCCCGCATGATGGACGAAGCCAGCAATACCGTGACCTTCGCCGATGTTGCTGGCTGCGACGAAGCCAAGGAGGAGGTCTCTGAACTAGTGGACTTCCTGCGCGATCCCTCCAAGTTCCAAAAGCTCGGTGGCCGTATTCCCCGTGGCGTGCTGATGGTGGGCAGCCCTGGTACAGGTAAGACCCTGCTCGCCAAGGCTATTGCCGGCGAAGCCAAGGTGCCGTTCTTCAGCATTTCCGGTTCCGACTTCGTAGAAATGTTCGTCGGCGTGGGCGCTGCCCGCGTGCGCGACATGTTCGAGCAGGCCAAGAAGTCTGCACCTTGCATCATCTTCATCGACGAAATCGATGCCGTGGGTCGCCAGCGCGGCGCAGGTCTCGGCGGTGGCAACGACGAGCGGGAACAAACTCTCAATCAGTTGCTGGTGGAAATGGATGGCTTCGAGCCCACCGCCGGCGTTATCGTGATTGCGGCCACCAACCGTCCCGACGTGCTCGATCCGGCGCTGCTTCGTCCTGGCCGTTTCGATCGCCAAGTGGTGGTGCCGTTGCCTGACATCCGTGGTCGCGAGCAGATCCTCAAGGTTCACATGCGCAAGGTGCCCATGGACCAGGACGTGGACGCCATGGTCCTCGCACGCGGTACGCCCGGCATGTCCGGTGCTGACCTGGCCAATTTGGTAAACGAAGCGGCCCTTTTCGCTGCGCGTCAGAACAAGCGCGTGGTGGATATGGATGATTTCGAGAAGGCCAAGGACAAAATCTTCATGGGCGCCGAGCGCAAATCCATGGTCATCTCCCCCGAGGATAAGCGTAAGACCGCTTATCACGAGTCCGGCCATGCCATCGTCGGCTACCTGCTGCCCGGCTGCGATCCGGTGCACAAGGTCAGCGTGATCCCCCGCGGCCGTGCTTTGGGCGTGACCTTGTCCCTGCCTGAGACGGATCGTTTCAGCATCTACCGTGATCAGATGCTGGCCCAGATTTCCATGTTGTTCGGTGGTCGTGTTGCCGAAGAAATCTTCGTCGGCAATGTTTCCACTGGCGCCTCCAACGATTTCGAGCGTGCGACCAGCATTGCTCGCGACATGGTGACGCGTTATGGCATGTCCGAGGCGCTTGGCCCCATGGTCTATGGCGAGAACGAAGGCGAAGTCTTCCTTGGTCGTTCCGTGACTACCCACAAGAACATGTCGGAAGCCACCATGCAGAAAGTGGATGCCGAGATGCGCCGCATTCTGGATGAGCAATACGCCCTGGCCCATCGTCTGCTGGATGAGAACCGGGACAAGGTGGAGGCCATGACCAACGCCCTACTGGAATGGGAAACCATCGATGCCGACCAGATCAAGGACATCATGGACGGCAAGCCGCCTCAGCCGCCAAAGCCGACCAGCGGTTCGCCCAAGATAACGCCTGACAATCCACCTTCAGGCTCCGCGCCGACCGCCGCCGCTCCCGCCTAATCCTTCGTATCGCCTATCAACGGGCCGCGCATTTGCGCGGCCCGTTGTTTTGAAACTTCCTGCATGACAAACGTTTTGCCTCGTCATCTTCAATGCGGTCGCTACGTGCTCGATCTGAGCCGGCCGCTCATCATGGGTATCGTCAACGTCACCGGCGATTCATTTTCCGGTGATGGCGTTCTCGGCAATGCTGCTCGCGCTATCGAGCAGGGCTACCGCATGAAGGAAGAGGGCGCCCACATCCTGGACATCGGCGGCGAATCATCCCGTCCCGGTGCCGCGCCGGTTTCGATTCAGGAAGAACTGGATCGGGTGATACCCGTGGTCGAAGGCTTGGCCCGCTGCGGCCTGCCCCTGTCGGTGGATACGGTGAAGCCGGAGGTCATGGCGGCAGCTCTGGCTGCTGGTGCCGACCTCATTAACGACATCAATGCCCTGCGCGCGCCGGGCGCCCTTGAGGTGGTTACAGAAGGCAATGCGGCTGTCTGTCTGATGCACATGCAAGGCGAGCCGGGCACCATGCAAGCCAATCCTCAATACGAGGACGTGGTGGTCGAAGTGACGGCATTCCTCGCCGAGCGAGTGGCCGCCTGCGAGGCGGCAGGCATCGCTCGCAGCCGTATCGTCCTCGATCCTGGTTTCGGTTTCGGCAAAACTCTCGAGCACAATTTGCAGCTCTTGCGTCGTCTGCCGGAAACCGCCGTGTTCGATCTACCCATCCTGGCCGGCATGTCCCGCAAGACCATGCTCGGCCTTATCACCGGACGGCCCGTGAACGAAAGGGTCCATGCCGGCCTCGTCGCCCATCTCATCGCCGCGCAACGAGGCGCCCATATCCTGCGTGTGCATGATGTGGCGCCCCTGCGCGACGCCCTCGCAATTTGGAATGCAGTGGAGAACGAAAACTCATGAGTCGTAAATACTTCGGCACCGACGGCGTGCGCGGCCTTGTTGGCCAATCGCCTATCACCCCTGATTTCGTCCTGCGCCTTGGCTATGCCGCCGGCACTACCCTGGTGGCGCGTGAGCATCTACCCGCCGGCGAGCGGCCCGCTGTGTTGATCGGTAAGGACACCCGTATCTCCGGGTACATGCTTGAAGCGGCTCTGGAAGCCGGTTTCTCAGCCGCGGGTGTCGACGTCTGCCTGGTCGGCCCCATGCCCACACCTGCCGTCGCTTACCTGACTCGCGCCCTGCGCCTCCAGGCCGGTGTGGTGATCTCTGCCTCTCATAATCCCTATCACGACAACGGGATCAAATTCTTCTCGGCCCAAGGCACGAAATTGCCCGATGCGGTGGAGCTGGACATCGAAGCGCGCTTGGATCAGCCCATGGGCTGCATGGAGTCCGCCAAGCTGGGCAAAGCGCGGCGCATCGACGATGCCGCCGGCCGCTACATCGAATTCTGCAAGAGCACCTTCCCCAACGAGTTGGACCTGCGCGGTCTCAAAATCGTGGTGGACTGCGCCCATGGCGCCGCCTATCACATCGCTCCTAGTGTCTTCCACGAGCTGGGCGCCGATGTGATCAGCGTGGGCGCCGCGCCCAACGGCCTCAACATCAATGAGGAAGTGGGTGCCACCCATCCGGGCGCATTGCGCCGTGCCGTGCTGGAGCACAAGGCCGATCTGGGCATCTCCCTCGATGGCGACGGTGATCGCCTGATCATGTCGGATCGCAACGGCAAGCTCTACGACGGCGACCAGTTGCTCTACGTCATTGCTCGCCAACTCTCCAAGCGTGGCCCTGTGGCTGGTGTGGTGGGTACGCTCATGAGCAACCTGGGCTTCGAGCATGCCTTGGGGCGTCTTGGAATTCCCTTTGCCCGGGCCAAGGTGGGCGACCGCTACGTGCTGGAAATGATGCTGGAAAAGGGCTGGTCCCTGGGCGGCGAAAATTCCGGCCATATCATCTGCCTCGACAAGCATTCCACCGGCGACGGCATCGTGGCCGCGTTGCAAGTGCTGGCCGCGCTGCAAGCAGGCAACGAGACGCTCGACCAAGCTTGCGCGGATCTCAGCATGTATCCGCAAAAGCTCATCAACGTGCGGATGCCCGCCGGCTTCGACTGGAAATCTGATCCCGCCATCGCGGCTGCCCACAGCGACGCCGAGAAAAATCTCGATGGCCAGGGCCGTGTGCTGCTGCGCCCATCCGGCACCGAGCCGCTGCTGCGTGTCATGGTGGAAGGCAAGGACGAGGGCATCGTCGTGCGCCAAGCAGAAACCATTGCCGCCGCTGTTCGCAAATCCACCGGGCAGTAAATAGCGGCTTCGTCATTCCCGCTTGTTTCTAGCAGGAGTCCAGCAGCGCTTGAAAGCGCATGGGTCCCCGCTAGAAGCACGCGGGGACGACGATCCCTGCCTTCTTCTCGATTCATCCATAAGCTCAGCAGAATTTCTTGGTTCTGCGTCGAGCGTCATTTCCGTAGATTTCACTCCATCGAATAATCACTTGGAGTGAAGTCCATGAAATTCCCCCGCCGCACCTTCCTCGCCGCCGCCCTGACCGTGAGCCTCGCCATTGGCAACATCGGCAGCGCCTTCGCCGACGTGAGCCTGCTCAACGTTTCCTACGACCCCACCCGCGAGCTGTACCAGGACTTCAACGCCGCCTTCGCCAAATACTGGAAAGCCAAGAATGGCGAAACCGTGACCCTCAAAGCCTCTCACGGCGGCTCCGGTAAGCAGGCCCGTGCCGTGATCGACGGCCTCGATGCCGATGTGGTGACCCTGGCCCTGGCCTACGACATCGACGAGATCGCCGAGAAAGGTCTGATCGCCAAGGACTGGCAAAAGAAGCTGCCTCACAACGCATCTCCCTACACTTCCACCATCGTCTTCCTGGTGCGCAAGGGCAACCCCAAGGGCATCAAGGACTGGGCTGATCTGGTGAAGCCGGGCGTTGAAATCATTACCCCCAATCCCAAGACCTCCGGCGGCGCTCGTTGGAACTACCTGGCCGCCTGGGGCTACGCCAAGCAACTCAAGGGCGGCTCCGATGCCACCGCTCAGGATTTCGTGAAGAAGCTCTATAGCAACGTGAAGGTGCTGGACTCCGGCGCTCGCGGCGCGACCACGACCTTCGTCGAACGGGGCATCGGCGACGTGCTGATCGCTTGGGAAAACGAAGCCTATCTATCCGTGAAGGAACTCGGTCCCGACAAGTTCGAGATCGTCACGCCTTCCATCTCCATCCTGGCCGAGCCCCCTGTCGCAGTTGTCGACAAGGTGGTGGACAAGAAGGGCACCCGCAAGCAAGCCACCGTATACCTGAACTACCTGTACTCCGCTGAAGGCCAAGAGATCGCCGCGAAGAACTACTACCGCGCCATTGATCCCAAGGTCCAAGCCAAGTACGCCAAGCAGTTCGCCCCGATCAAGCTCTTCACCATCGACAAGGTGTTCGGCGGTTGGACCGCTGCCCAGAAGACGCACTTCGCCGATGGCGGCGTCTTCGATCAAATTTCCGTCAAGTAAGACAAAGCAACCGAAAGCCCGGCAGAGCGCCGGGCTTTTTTTCGCCCATACATTGAAGGACATTGCCCATGAAATCCATCAAACAACTCGCCGGCGTAGCGCTGCTCGCCGCCCTGCCCGCCCTGATTCCCGCATCTGCCAACGCTCAGACCGTGCTCAATGTGCGCACGCTCTCCTTCACCGCTGCCCACGAGGCTGCCGTCACTGCGTTGGAGAGCTGCAAGAAGAACGGCTACGCCGTCACCGTGACCGTGCTGGACCGCCTGGGCCGCACGAAGGTCGTGCTTCATGACGACGGCGCCAATCCCCACACGGTGGAGAACAGTCTGCGCAAGGCCTACACCAGCCTCACCTCCCGCTCGCCTTCCGGCGAATACGGCAAGCGCGTGACGTCCAACCCGGCATCCGCAGGGCTGCTGCAACTGGACAAGATCACCACCCTTGAAGGCGCCCTACCGATCTACGCCGGTAAGGATGTGGTCGGTGCCATCGGTATCTCCGGTGCGCCCGGCGGCGACAAGGATGCTGCCTGCGCACAGGCAGGTATCGACCGCATCGCCAAGGGACTGGCGGAGTAAATAGAAAAACGCCCCAGCATCTGCCGGGGCGTCATTGAAAGCTAGGCAGCCTCTGCCTCAGGCCACTGGAGCAGCAGACTTAACCGCTCCCGCGCCCGCAGGCTGTCCTTGTCCTTGGGATTTGCCGCCAACGCGCGGGCATGCCAAGCCATGGCCCGATCACCGATGGACTGCCTTATGTCGAGCACCTCCGGTATAGGCCCAACGATGCGCAAGAACTCGTTGCAGTCCAGCAATGCCTCTTCAAAGCGCCCCAACTCTGCCAGCACTTGAGCGCGGGACAACAGACAGGGCACTGCGGATTTCTGCTGCAGTTCGTTAAGGCAATCCAACGCTTCCGCGTAGCGTCCCTGTCGGCGGAAGGTGGCGCTTTGTATTAGTAAGTCTTTCAATGGCGCACTGGTTTTCATATCGGGGGGGCTATTACTAAAGAAATAATAGTCAGCATAGCTAGGAAAACGGATAGCGCTAGGGGCTAAGTATTACGAAATGTATAGATATTTCCCTCTTGTTCTACGGACTTAACACCCGAGCGCAGCGCGGGGAAGCATTAGCTGGGGATGTTTAGCGATAGCCGGCCATGTCTCCGCCCACCATGCTGCCGATGACGGCGCCGATGGCCGTGGCGGCGACTTGACCGTTGCCTTGGCCAAAGCGGCTACCCACCACGCCGCCGACGACGGCGCCAGCCACTTGACCGGCCATGCGGTCGCCGCTGTAGCGGGGATAAGCCGGACGCTCGTAGTAGCGAGGGGCTTCGTAATAGATAGGACGCTCCTGATACACCACCCTCTCCCGATAGATCACGGGCGGCGCGGGATAGATCACCACGGGAGCTTCATAGCGACGGCCTTCGTCCCAATGACGGTGATCGCGGCGCTCCCAGCGGTCATGGTCATCGTATCCATCGCGCCAGCCTTCATGGGCAAACGCACTACCGGCGGCAAGGGCCGCCGTGGCAGCCAACAGGAAAATATGCAGTTTCTTCATGACGGTCTCCAACGGGAATGACTCCCATGCCGTCAATAACGTCCCCAGCAAAAGATGGAGGACAGAAGCGATGTAAGGGTTTGTAGCGAAGGCCGCCCCAGGGGAACGGCGGCCTTGGCAAGGCGCTTCAATTGGTTGGCGAGGCGGCCAGATCGCAAACCGATGGCAGTTCGGCCAGGGTTTCCAAGATGGTGTCCATGGCCGCAGGCTTGAACAGAAAGGCCAGCCCGCGACTCTTGGCGCCTTCGATAAAGCCGTCGGTCGTATTGCCGCTGATGACCACGGCCTTTGGCGTCGTCCCGAAGCGAGCCTTGATCGCATCGAGAAAATCGAAGCCGCTCATGACGCCGGCCAGTTGGTGATCCACAATGAAGCAATCGTGCGCAGAGACGGAGGAATCGGCCAGCGCATCTTCTGCCGAGCGATGGGCGACAACTGCCAAGCCTCGATAATGCAAGGCCTCTTGCAAGGCCTCTCCCACCAATGCATCGTCCTCGACGACCACAAAGCGACACCCGCCAAACCGCTGCATATCGACATGGGAGACGATTTCCACTTCGTCCGCAGCGCCGCGATAGGCGATACCCGCGGGCAGCATCACTTCAAAAACGGTGCCCTTCCCCACTACGGAACGGCAACTCAGCTTGAGGCCAAGCAGATTGCAAATGCGCCGCACAATGGCCAGCCCCAGGCCGATGCCGCGCGAACGGTCCCGGCTCGGGTTGTCGATTTGGAAGTACTCCTCGAAGATGTGTTCCAAGTGCTCTTCGGCAATGCCGGTACCTGTATCCCACACCTGAAAGGCGAAGCCGCTACCGCGAGGCCGCAAGGCCACCAGCACGCCGCCTTCCACCGTGTTCTTGAAGGCATTGCCGATGATGTTGTCGAGCACGCTCATCAGCAACTGGCGGTCGACGAAAAACGTCAGCGGTTCGTGAGGAAACCAAATCTTGAAACGGATCTTCTGCTTAAGCGCCAGGGGAGAAAACGTCGCGTCGATTTTGGCGATCAATTCGTCGCTGCTCACCGGCTGGGGATTGGGCACGACGGCGCCGCCATCCAGCCGCGAAATGTCGAGCAGGGACTCGAGCATGTCGGTCAAGGATAGGGAGGCGGCTTTGATCGACTGCACGACCCGATCTCGGTCCGACTTGGATTCGGACGTATTCAGCACGTCGAGCAACAAGTTCATCGCGTGTATGGGTTGCCGCAGATCGTGGCTGACGGCAGCGAAGAAATTGGACTTGGCGCGATTGGCTTCCTGCAATTCCGACAAGGCCTCTTCAAGCAGCAGGCTCGCCTGCTTGCGCTCGGCGATTTGCTCGGCCAGCTTGCGATTGGTCTCTTCGAGTTCCTGTTCCTTCTTCTTTCTGTCGTCGATGTTGAAAGTGACGCCGATGAGCCGCTGGCCCGGTTTGTCGCCGCTACGGTCCATGATCTTTCCGTAGTTGGCGTACCAGAGCCAGGCGCCATTCTTGGCACGCAAGCGGAACTCACATCGATACTGCGGAGTGTGTCCTTGCAGATGCTCATTCACGGCGCTCATGAGCATGTCCACATCGTCCGGGTGGACGATGGCGACGATGTCGTTCACGTAGGCAGCGGCCTCCTCGTGGTCGTAACCGAGTTCGGCCATGGTCTTGAGTGCCCTGCGCGGCACCTCGCCGGTGGCGAGGTTGTTCTCCCACAGATCAAGACCCGCCGCCTCGAGCGCCAGCTCGAGGCGTTCTTCGTTGCCCGCGTCTCTATCCATGGGCCACTCAGTTGCCGGGCATGCGCCCGGCGTAGCCGATGTTGCGCAGCAGGCCAGCGAAGGATTCCACCACGCCCTCGGCCTGGTAGAGCTGAGGAGCCGTCTGCACCTTGATCACGCTCACCGTTTTCCCTGTGCTCTCGCCAGTATGTTCATCGAAATACGGAGCCAAGTCGTCGGCCGCATTGGAGAACCCACGCCCGGTGCTTTCGGAGTAGTAGCAGATCGAGTCCGGCGCAATTACGTCGGGCGTGCCGCTCAGGCTCGAATACATGATGAGGTTTTCGTTCAGGTTGTAGATGAAGTGGGTTTCAGTGCTCTGGCTCGGGTCCTGGGTGTTATCCAAACGAATGACGCCCGTATCGAGGGATGCGCTCGTGGTGGCTTGTGTCACGGCGGTGATGTAGAAGTTGGTCACCACCGCGTCGGCTGCACGGCCGGTGATGTTTGTAATTTGCTGCGCCACTTCCGCAGTCGTCGGCGCAGAGGATGCCGTCATCAGGTATTCACCCAAGGCGCGGGCCTGACTCAAGGTGCCGGCGACGTAGTTGCCAGTGAGCGCATAGCTATTGGATTCGTTCGAGGGCCAGAGAGCAATCCCGGCAAAGCTGCCGAAGGCGGACAAAGCGCCGCCGGCAAGGGTTTCGATCTGGCTCGCCGTGGTCGCGTAGAGGGTAGTGGCCTGAACGGCCTCAGGCTCCACGTCGATGTTCGCATCGTTGGCCAGCACACTTGGGGCCGCGAGCAGATTGGCGCTGCCGCTGTAAGTCGTCTGGGGCAGTTCGGGCACGGCACGACCGGCACCGTCGCCGTCCACTACCCACATGCCGGTCATCGCTGCCGCAATCAGCGGCACCAGGGAATTGATGGGACCGACTTCCACCGGAATCAGGCAACCCAACTCATAGCCGGTCGCAGATTGGAACAGTCCCAGCGTATTGACCGAACTGCATTCGATGTCCGTCAATGTCATGCTTTCCGCCGCATCCGGCGAGCCCATCACGGCCAGCACGCAGCAAGGCGTCTTGCCGTCATAGGCCTGCACCGTGACCGTGCCGGTCCAATCGCCGATCTCTTCGAGAATGCCCAGGGCATCCTCATAGCTACCACCACCTCCGCTCGCCAGTACTGCTGCCCCCGCGGCGACATATTGAAAATCGGTGATACCGAACTCATAGGCGTCCATAAGATTTCCTGTTGTGTGATTTGCAGTTGATGGAAGTGTTACCGAGGATCGTCGACTCTTTAGGCTTTAGCTAATTGGATTCTATGACATGGGCGCCAGCGATGGCGCGCGCCGGGCCCCGTCAGGTAATTGACGGGAAAGCCCGTATCCATGCAGCCCCGCATTTTTTACGCGCTGCTTCCCCAGCGACAGCCTCCTGCTGCGGATTCAGCAGATGAACCCATCCCTCCGAGCAAGCCGATTTTCACCAACCAACGAAACCTCGCTTGGCACAAGGGATTCCCGCGACAGGTGGTCAGCGGCTAAAGGGCTGATCGTTTGGCATAGGGCTTGCGGATGCACCTACATTCGTTTCGTTCCTCAGAGGATTCCATGAGCAAGCCCTATTCATTTCGCAGCCCTTTGCTGGGTCTGTTGATCGCTTCTGCCTTCGCCGTTGCTGCACCTGTCCATGCTCAGTCGCTGCAAGGCGCAGTGAAGACACTGGATGCAGAGAAGATCAAGACCATCGAGTTTTCCGGCAAAGGCCGTTGGTTCCAGTTCGGCCAAGCCCCAGCGCCCACGCTTCCCTGGCCGCCCTTCGACGTGAGCCGCTACGTGGCTGACATCGATTACGCCACCGCCGCCGCGCAAGTGCAGATCACCCGCATTCAAGTGGAAGAGCCCAGCCGCCGCCGTCCCGCGCCCACGACTCAATGGGCGAATCAGTTTGTTCACGGCGCCTTTGCCTGGAACCTGCCGGTGGCCGGCGCGGCGCAAACGCCCGCGCCTCAGCCCGCTACGGTGGAAGAACGTCAGGCGGAAATCTGGAGCACGCCTCAGGGCTTCCTCCGCGCCGCTCTGGGCCACAACGCCGAGTCCAAGCCAGTAAAGGGCGGCGTTGAAGTGAGCTTCAGCATCGACGACAAGCACCGCTACGTGGGCAAGATCAACGACAAGAATCAGGTGGAATGGATACGCACCTGGATCGACACGCCGGTGCTGGGCGATACGCTAGTAGAGACGCACTTCTCCGACTACCGGAGCTTTGATGGCGTCCAGTTTCCCGCCCACATCCTGCGTAACGAAGGCGGCCATCCCATCCTGGATTTGAATGTGGAATCGGCGCAAGCCAATCCCGATCTGAAGCTGGCGGTGCCCGAGCAAGTCGCCTCCGCCAAGCCGGTAGCCGTGACGGTGAAGTGCACCAAGATCACCGAGGGCGTCTATTACCTGACCGGCGGCACTCACCATAGCGTGGCCGTCGAGCAGAAAGACCACGTGGTGCTGATCGAAGCGCCCCTGAATGAAGCCCGTTCCCAGGCCCTGATCGACAAGCTGAAGGACGTGGCCCACGGCAAGCCGATCAAGTATCTGGTCAACACCCACGCCCACTTCGACCATTCCGGCGGCTTGCGTACCTTCGTCGATGAAGGCGCAACCATCGTTACCGCCAAGGGCAACGAGGCCTATTACAAGAAGATCTGGGCCACGCCCCACAGCCTCAACCCGGATCGTCTGGAGCAATCCCACAAGACGGCCAAGCTGGAAACCTTCACCGGCAAGCACGTGCTCTCCGACGGCAGCCGCAACATCGAGATTTATCCCATCGCCGGCAGCGCCCACAACGACGCCTTTGCGCTGATCTATCTGCCCGCCGAAAAGATTCTGGTGGAAGCGGATGCCTTCACGCCCGCCGCGGCCGACGCGCCCCTGCCTGCTTCGCCCAATCCCTACTCGGTGAACCTCTACGACAACATCAAGAAATTGAAGTTGAACGTGGACAAGATCGCTGCCCTCCACGGCCCGCGCCTGGTGAATCTAGGCGATCTGCGTGCCGCCATCGGCGAAGGCGCAGCACCCGTTGTTTCCAAGTAACCCCCCATTCCGACCCACATATCGAAAGACGCTCATGTCCCTCAAGAACTTCAAGCCGAACTTCAAGCCTCTGCTCGCTCCCGTATTCGCCCTGAGCCTGGCCCTCGGCGCCGGCTTTGCCTTTGCCCAGCAGGGCGACTCGCCCGCCCAGGCCGAAGCCCCCGCCAAAGCCGCCTATGTGGCGCCGCCCTGGACCTACAAGACCAAGCAACTGAACCGGAGCCAGATCGACGCCCTGCTCGGCAAGCCAAAGAAGGTGGTGGTGATCGACGTGCGCCGTCCCGACGAATTGATCTCCAAGGGCAGCTTCCCTGTGTTCCTCAGCATCCAGATCAAAGACCTGGAAAAGTATCTCGACTACATCCCCAAGGATCGGATCATCGTCACCGTGTCCAACCGCGCCCACCGGGCCGGGGCTGCGGGCGACATCCTGACCGCCAAGGGCTTCAAGGTCGCGGGCGCTGCTGGCTCCCTCGACTATGAAGACCAGGGCGGCACCGTGGCCCGTATCACCCCACCACCGTCAAAGTAAGGACAGGGAGCGCGAAGTCATGAGCCCCCGCCAAGGCCTCGACGACGCGCTCCCTGGTCGGTACAGGTAAGCCCACACCTACGCCAGCCCTAGTAAATCCGCACTACGGAGGACAGCACTTTTTTACGTTTTAGGGCTTGTTCCGCCTGGGGTCCTGTCCGTATGCTTACGCGCCGCGTCCGGGCTTTTTCCGGGCGACAAACTATAAGTTCCAGCCCCAATGAAAAAACATCTGCTGTGGATCGCCGTTTGCGTAGCCCTTACGGCCCAGGCCGCGCCGGAAAGCGTCAGCGCCCCCCTGCTGAAATTCCAGGCACCCCAAGGCTTGGCGGCCCACCTGTCCGCCAGCGTGCTCAGCCACTACCACTACAAGAATGCGGCGCTGGACGATGCCCTTTCGGAAAAAATCTTTGATCGCTATCTGAAGAGCCTGGACCCGGAAAAGATTTTCTTCGTCCAGTCCGACGTGGATCAGATGGCGCCGGTTCGTACCAAGCTGGACGATGCGATCCTCAACGAAAACCTGGAAATTCCCTTCGCCATTTTCAATCTCTACGCTGAACGTGCCGTGCAGCGCTACGCCTATGCGCGCAGCCTGCTCAAGACCCCGCTCGATTTCCAAGCCAAGGAAAGCTACGAATACCTGCGTGAGAAAGCCCCTTGGCTGAAGTCCGAGGATGAGATGCGCGATTTGTGGCGCAAGCGCGTGAAGAGCGACTGGCTGCAACTGAAACTGGCGGGCAAGGCCGACAAGGAAATCGCCGAGAGCTTGGACAAGCGCTACGGCAACTTCATCAAGCGCATCGGCAAAACCAAGAGCGACGATGTGTTCCAGGCCTTCATGAACGCCTACACCATGACCGTGGAGCCCCACACCAACTACATGGGACCGCGCGCTTCGGAAGACTTCGACATCACCATGAGCCTGTCTCTGGTGGGCATCGGCGCGCTACTGGAAGAGAAGGACGAGATGGCCTCCATCAAGGAGCTGATCCCCGGCGGGCCGGCCTTTCTCTCTGGCAAGCTCAAGGTGGGCGACCGCATCGTCGGCGTGAGCCAAGGCGACGGCGCCATGGTGGACGTGGTGGGCTGGCGCCTGGACGACACCGTCACTCTGATTCGCGGCGCCCTGGATTCCGTGGTGCGTCTGGACGTGCTGCCTGCCGGTGCGGGGCCGGACAGCAAGCACAAGATCGTGAACCTGATCCGCAAGAAAATCGCTCTCGAAGAGCAGTCGGCCAAGAAGTCCGTCATTACGACGGGTGAAGGCGCCGCCACTCGCCGGGTGGGCATCATCGACCTGCCCGTGTTCTACGAAGACTTCAGCGGCCGACGTAAAGGCGACCCGAACTACAAGAGCGCCTCTCGCGACGTGGCCAAGTTGCTGAGCGAACTGAAGAAGGAAAAAGTCGATGCGGTGCTGATCGACCTACGCAACAACGGCGGCGGTTCCCTCAACGAAGCCATCGAACTCACCGGCCTCTTCATCGACAAAGGGCCGGTGGTGCAACAGCGGGATGCCCGAGGAAAAATCAACGTGGGCCGCGACGAAGATGCCGGCACCGCCTGGGATGGTCCTCTTGGCGTACTGATCAACCGTAGCTCGGCCTCCGCCTCCGAAATCTTCGCCGCCGCGATTCAGGATTACCGGCGCGGCGTCATCATCGGCGAACGCAGCTTCGGCAAAGGCACCGTACAAACCCTGCTGGATCTGGATCAGATAGCTCGCAACGAGAAGCCCAAACTAGGAGAGCTGAAGCTGACCATCGCCCAGTTCTTCCGCATCAACGGCAGCACCACCCAGTTGCGCGGCGTGACGCCTGACATCCCCCTGCCCTCCACGGCGGACGCCGCTGAATACGGCGAAGCCCATTACGACAACGCCCTGCCCTGGATGCGAGTTCGTGCCGCCGATTACGAAGCCGTCAGCGACATCGGCGCCTACAGCGATCTGCTATCGCAGTTGCAAACCCGCCACGATGCCCGCGTCGCCAAGGACAAGGATTTCATCTACCTGCAACAGGACATCGCCGAATTCGACAGCCTGCGTAAAACCAACCAGCTCTCCCTCAACGAGGCCGACCGCCGCAAGGAACGGGAGCAGCGGGAAGCCCGAGCCAAACTGCGTGCCGGCCGGGACGTGGCCCACGAAGCGGTGACTCAAGCCGTTTCCGAAGAAATCTCGGCCACGGGCGAGCCAGAGGAACCCACCGACAAGACCGACGACAAGAAGCGCAAGAAGGCCAAGGATCTTTGGCTAAACGAAGCAGCGCGCATCCTGGGTGATGAAGTGGAATTGGTGAAGACAAAACCCATGGTGGCCGTCCGCAACGGTGCCAGCCAACGGGCGAAGAACGCCGACTGAGACGCGGACTGCTCTCGCTAGCAGCCGTGGAAAGGCGAGATCACGTGATGCCGTCATTCCCGCGAAGGCCCACTGTCCGGAATAAATTTCGCGGCGAGAAGTGACGTCGTCACCCTGGCGAAGGCCGGGATCCACTCTGATGGGATTTGAAAAGCTCGCATAGCGACCACCGTCATTCCGGCGAAAGCGCCCCGAAGGAAGTGCCCTTGGGATACCGGAATCCAGGCGATGCCCGAACTGGACACCGGCTTTCGCCGGTGTGACGGGGATCGAGTAACGGCCAATCTTCGATACACCTCGCTTTCGCTACGAAGCTCCCTCCCCCTTCCGCCGAGCCGGTGATGTGACGCGGGAAATGGGGCCGTCCGGGACCGCGTGTCTGAGCCGCAGGCGAGTTTGCGGGACCGGCCATTTCTCGCTTCGCAGCAGCGGGTAGCCCGCAGGGCCGAGGTGGCGGGGCGCGTTTCTTTGGTGACTTTCTTGCCGCGCAGCAAGAAAGTTACCCGACCGCCGGGGCGGGTCCCGGCTGCGTTGCTATGCCAAGGCGCTTCGGAAAAATGCGTTCAAAAATATTCTGGACAGCAGCAGGCCTTCGCGGGAATGACGGAGTTTTACAGGAGGCGATCCACACAACCTTTTGCCTGCGCCGCCTTCCTCCAAAAACTTACCCCTTGGGCGTATAGCTCCAGCGCGGAATCGCCAACAGCACTAGCAAGGACGCTACCGAGCCTGCAACGGCAACGGCCAAGGCAAGGGGTGTTTCCGTCAGACGCTCAGGATAAATGCGCAAGGCGGCTCCCAGACCAATCGCGTTGCCGCCCGCCACCAACACCGCTGCCGCGTAATCGTGAAAACGTCGCGCCCGATTGGCGCCCGCCGACCACTTGGGATGAGTGTTGTAGCTGGGCAATAGCTCGTGAGCGTTGTCCAACTGCTCCAGGGCGGAGAGGAAATGCCGCAGGTTGGTGATGGCGCGCTCGGCCTTGTAGTTGAGGAAGGCTAGGCAAATGGACGCAGCAGGGAAGCCCAGCACCAGCCATTCCACCGGCGGGCTGGCCCGACCCTCGCCCGGCTTCAGCGCCACCAGCGCAGCAAGCAGACTCACCACCAGCGTCACGTAAAGGGCCAAAGCCTGCTGGCGCTGATTGATGCGGGCATTCACCTCCTGAGAGGCGGAGATGAAGCGATAGTTGGCGTCGACGAACAGCTTGCTCATGCCGCCACGGCCTCGGCGCCTGTCTCCTCCTCACCCGGCTCATCGACCTGATTGCCAAGAAAGCCAAAGCGCTTTAGCTGGGCGCGCAAGATGTTGCGCGAGATGGCTAGGCGCTTGGCGGTGCGGACCTGATTGCTGTCGCAATAGGAAAACGCGGTGGTGACGAGCACGTGCTCCACGGTTTCATACACGTTCTCCACGTCGCTCTCCAGCAGGCGGCGCAAAGCATGACCCAAGGCTTCCATCGGCGAGTGATTAACGCTACCCGCTTCGACGCGGCCCAGAGTAGGCAGACGCAGATCGGACGCTTCCAACACGCCATTGCGGCACATGATCAGCCCGAAGTGCACCACGTTCTCCAGCTCGCGGATGTTGCCCGGCCAGTCGTAGTCGTAGAGCACGCGCTCGGCAGTAATGGAGAGGGTGACTTCGCCCAGCCCCAGCTTGCGGCTGTAGAGATCCAGGAAGTATTGGACCAAGGGCAGCAAGTCGCCGCGCCGTTCGCGCAGAGGCGGCAGGTTTACCGGCGCCACGTTGAGTCGGTAATAGAGGTCGCGGCGGAAATGGCCTGCTTCCACGGCACGGTCCAACTCCACGTTAGTGGCCGCCACCAGACGCACGTCGATGGGAATGGGCTTGCGCGTGCCTAGCCGCACCACCTGCCGTTCCTGCAAGACGCGCAGCAGCTTCACTTGCAGCGACAAAGGCATATCGCCCACTTCATCGAGGAAGAGCGTGCCGCCGTTGGCCGCCTCGAACCAGCCGACCCGCGCTTGCTGGGCGCCGGTAAAGGCACCGGCCTCGTGGCCGAAGAGTTCGGACTCCACCAGGGTTTCGGAAAAGGCGCCGCAATTGACGGCAACAAATGGACCACGCCGTCCGCTCTGTTCGTGAATATGACGTGCGACCAGTTCCTTGCCGGTGCCTGTTTCGCCGACGATCAGCACCGTCGCTTCGCTGGGCGCCACACGATCAAGCTGATCGAGGATGCGGCGGGAGCGAGGGTCGTTGAACACCAAGGCCTTGGCTCGAATGGAAAGCGCGTGGCCGCTGACGTTGGGGAGGGTGAGTAGTTTTGCTTGTGAACTTTCGCTCATGGGAACCTCTGTGGCGTCGTCCAAATGGATACGATTGACTGTAACGACCTCACCACTGATAGGGAAACAAGATATTCAGCTTTGCTTTTTACGTTCGGGGTAGTCGGACGTAAGCTCCAGGGCAATCCCATGAACGATCAAACTGAAAATACGTAGCTCCGTCATTCCCGCGAAAGCGGGAATCCAGCAGTTTTCCTACGAAGATGCGCCCATGGATCCCCGCTTACGCGGGGATGACGAAGTGCCAACTGTCTTGACACAAGTCCCCGCCAAGACACCACGCTTCCACGGCGGTCTATGAGGTGACTAGGTCGCCTAATGAGTATGCGCCGCGTTAGCACCGCCTCGCTGAATGCAACGCACGCACGCCAGATCATCCAGCCGCTCGCGCACCTCGGTTGCCGAATGGCGGCAGAACACCATGGGAATGCCCAAGTCCTCGGCCTGCTTGCGCACGTTCTTCATCAGCATGTGATTCGCCCTGTCGCAGACGAACACCACCAATCCCGTGCGACGCGGTAGCGCGCGGCGAGAGTCGGAAGCCTTGCGGCCCGGCCAGTGGTCCACGTCTTCAATGCCGAAGCGTTCGGCAACACGAAGGATTTCGCTACGGATGGTGTCGATGCGGTCGGCACCGACGATCAGGGCTTGCATGGCGTGTGCTCCGTGGAGACTAGGTGAGTGCGTTCTGTGGGAGGGCCGCCCTCGGCCCGACACCATCGCTCATAGGAACGAGGGCTGTCGGGCCGACGCGGCCCTCCTACAGAGGCATTAGTGACACTAAGTCTGCCGTGCCCCATCGCCCCACGGAACCGAGAATTTTCGATATTCATATGCAGACAAAAACGAATGGCCCTCGATCCCGCGCCCTGCCTGAATATTCTTGATTCCTGGATTGCATAGCAAAACTTCTCAGTTCGCATGGAGAGGGGCCGTCGATATTCTGGCTTCGCACTGCTGCCACGAATTCCGTCGCGGCATTCCGACCCAGTTAGGAGACATCCATGGCCGCCCTGCACGCCGTCGCGGATCGCGAAGCCGATACCGCAATTTCAGAAATCGATCTGCCCGCCCCCCTCGTCCGCGCCAAGGAAGAAGCCGAGCGCAACGGCTTGCCCTATGCCGGCGCAGTGACGCCCCAGGAAGCCTGGGCGCTGTTCCAATCCGGCGCGGCGACGCTGGTGGACGTGCGTTCCGCAGAGGAGCGCAAGTTCGTCGGCCATGTTCCCGACACGCTCCACGTTGCCTGGGCCACGGGCACGTCCCTCAATCGCAATCCCCGCTTCGTGAAGGAACTGGAAACCAAGGCTGGCAAGAACAAGCCGGTGCTGCTCCTGTGCCGTAGCGGCAAGCGGTCCGCCGCCGCAGCGGAAGCCGCCACCAAGGCCGGCCACCCCTTGGTGTTCAACATTCTCGAAGGCTTTGAAGGCGAGATCGACGAACGCCAGCAGCGGGGCAAGCAAGGCGGCTGGCGTAGCCACGACCTGCCCTGGGTGCAGGACTGATGGGCACGCTCCAGTCCCTTCCCGCACGGGAACCGGAAGTGGTGGATGCCGGTGTTTGGCCCTTGGATCGCATCGTCTCCGAGTTGCGGACCCAGCGCGACACTTGGCGTAGCGCCCATCAGCGCAACCCCGAGCGAGGGGGACGTGAGTTCCCGTCCCGCGAGGCGGTGGATCACATCGTCAAGGACATCTCCGGCGCCCTCTTTCCCCTGCGTCTCGGCCCCGCCGATCTGTACCGGGAGAACGAGGATTACTACGTGGGCCACACACTCAATCGTGCCTTGAATGCTTTGCTTGAGCAGGCGCGACTGGAGCTGCACTACAGCGAACGCATCAGCGGCAGCAAGGGCGAGCAAGACGTGGACGCCAAGGCGCACCGCATCGTCGGCGACTTCGCTGCGGCTCTGCCCCGCATCCGCGCCCTGCTCGACACGGACGTGGAAGCCGCCTACAAGGGCGACCCGGCGGCCCGCAGCGTGGATGAAGTGCTGCTCTGCTATCCAGGCCTCCAGGCCGTCGTCCACCATCGTCTGGCCCACACGCTCTATCGTCTGGAACTACCGCTGCTGGCGCGCATCGTGGCGGAGCTGGCCCACTCGGCCACGGGCATCGACATTCATCCCGGCGCCCGTATCGGCGAAAGCTTTTTCATCGATCACGGCACCGGCGTGGTGGTGGGCGAAACGGCCGTCATCGGTAATCGCGTGCGCCTCTATCAAGCGGTGACGCTAGGCGCCAAGCGCTTTGAGGTGGGCGAAGACGGCGAGTTGAAGAAGGGAACCCAACGCCATCCGCAAGTGGAAGACGACGTGGTGATCTACGCAGGCGCCACCATCCTGGGCCGCGTGGTGATCGGTCGCGGCTCGGTCATCGGCGGCAACGTGTGGCTGACGCAGAACGTGCCGCCCGGCAGCCATGTGACCCAGGCCCGATCCCAATACGACATCAGCGGGTCATCGCAGCCATGAGCGAACTCGTCAGCCACTTCGCGTCAGCCGTGCGCCGCTTGCGCGAAGACCGGGGCTGGTCTCAGGAGCATCTGGCGGAGCGCTCCAACCTGAATCGCTCTTATGTGGGCGACTTGGAACGAGGCCAGTCGATTCCATCGCTCACCACCATCGGCAAGCTGGCGGAGGCCTTCGATCTCAGCCCATCTCTCCTGGTGGCCCAATGCGAAATTCGCTTTGCCTCAACGAACGCTGACCTCCAAAGCGTCGCGTGATGATGGCTATAGCCTGTTGAAGCGCGGCCACCCTTCGCCGATATTCGCCCGCTATCGAATTTCCGCATAACCAAATCAATTTCTTTCCACAGGAGTTTTTCCATGGCCGAACAAGAAGCTCAGTTCGCGCTTGGCGACGATGCCGCGCGGCAGCTAGCCAACGCAACCAAGACCGTTCCTCAACTCTCCACCATTTCGCCCCGCTGG
>DASUJA010000073.1:0-6724 GCA_036279515.1 Rhodocyclaceae bacterium
CTGGTCCAGACGAAAGGCGCGTAGCCGCCCATGGCGAGGAAGTCGCCCAGGCTGTCCCATTGGACGCTCAAGTTAGTCAATTCCATGCTTCACCCATCTGGCATGAGACTCCCGTTCCAGGATGATGCAGCGCACCCGCGCTAGGCTTGCGGCAACGGCGTAGGCCCAGAAGGCCAGTGCCATCAGCAGCATGCCCGTCAGCATGGTGGCGGCCATGGAGGGAGATTTGGTCAAGGACACGGAGGCGCCCTGATGCAGGGTGCTCCACCATTTCACCGAGAAGTAGATGACCGGCACGTTCACGACGCCCACCAGGGCCAGCACGGCGCCGGCACGATCGGCGCGGCGCGGGTCTTCGATGGCGCCTTGCAGGGCGATGAATCCGAGGAAGAG
This sequence comes from Rhodocyclaceae bacterium, assembly GCA_036279515.1. Taxonomy (GTDB): domain Bacteria; phylum Pseudomonadota; class Gammaproteobacteria; order Burkholderiales; family Rhodocyclaceae; genus AWTP1-18. The sequence continues at coordinate 394 of DASUJA010000073.1, forward strand.
GAAGAGCAGGATCAACTCGGAAGTCAGCCGCGCATCCCACACCCACCAGGCGCCCCACATGGGCTTGCCCCAGAGCGCACCCGTGAGCAGGGAGAGGAAGGCGAACAGCGCGCCGGTGGGCGCCAGAGCCTGGGCCATCATGGCCGACAGCCGAGTGTTGAAGACGAGGCCCATGCCCGCCCAGAAGGCCATGGCGAGATAGATCGCCATGGACATCCAGCTCGCCGGCACATGCACGAAGATGATCCGGTAGCCCTCGCCCTGCTGGGCATCCGTGGGCGCCACGGCGAGGCCCAGCCACAGGCCGGCTGCGGCGAGGACGATGGCGATTGCCATGGACCAGGCTTGCAGCTTGCCGGCCAGAGGATAAAAACGGGCGGGCGCCGCGAATTGAAAGAGATTGGGGAAGAAGGTCGCCACGGGCAGCTCCTATTCCAAAGCGATGCGCAAAGACAGGGCCGAAACCCAGGGTGCAAATGCGATTGCCAGCGCCAGCAAAGCCGCCAGCAGCGAGAGATGGGCACCAGCATCCGTACCGGCCAGATAGGCATCCAGCGCGCCGGCGCCAAAGATCAGCACCGGCACGTAAAGGGGCAGCACCAGCAAACTCACCAGCACGCCGCCGTTGCGCAATCCAAGAGTGAGTGCCGCGCCCACGGCGCCGATCAGGCTCAGCAGCAAGGTGCCGAGAATCAGGGACACCATCAGGGTGCCGATGGCGCTGCCGTCAAGACCGAATTGCAACGCCAACACCGGCGAGAGCAGCACCATGGGCAGGCCGGTGGCGAGCCAATGGGCAAAGATCTTTGCGCCCACCAGCAAGGTGAACGACGTGGGCGCCATGGCCATCTGCTCCAGGGTGCCATCCAGATAATCGGCCTCGAACAAACGAGGTAGCCCCAGCAAGGCAGCCAGCAACGCGCAAACCCAGATGACGCCCGGCGCTACGCGGCGCAGCAAGGCCGCCTCGGGGCCGATACCCAAGGGAAACAACCCGGCCGCCAGAATGAAGAAACCCAGCACTGCCAAGCCCTGCCCTGGAGCGCGTGCCAACAGCACCCATTCCCGCCGCAGCAAATTGGCAATCACAAACAGAGTTCCTTGCCCGGCGGCAGCGGCAGGGGCTGATGACTGGTCACTACCGCCATGCCACCCGAAGCCAGATGCGCTTCCACCAACTGCCCCAGCAGCTCGGTGCCTTCCGTATCCAGACCATTCTGGGGTTCGTCCAGCAGCCACAGGGCCGCAGGCTGCAACAACAGGCGAGCCAGCGCCACTCGCCGCTTCTGACCTTCGGAAAGAAAGCGGGCCGGCACATGCATGCGCCCCTTGAGGCCCACCCGCGTCAATGCGGCGGTGACGCCGGAAGTCGGCGCATCGCCGGGAATGCCGAAGAAGAGGTTTTCTTGCGCAGTGAGTTCCCGCTTGAGAGGTGCCTGATGACCCAGCATCATGGTTCGAGGCGCTTCATCCTGGCCCCAGTTCACGGAACCATTGGCGGGAGAAGCCAGCCCTGCCAAGGTGCGCAGCAGCGTGCTCTTGCCTACCCCGTTGGCGCCGCGCACGTGCAGCCACTGGCCGCCAGCCAGATCGAAATCCACCCCGGAAAACAGCACCCGGTCGCCTCGCCGACAAGCGAGATCGCGCACACTCAAATGAGCCATGAAGACTCCCTCTCTGTTATTTGAGTGTGATTTTATCCCACAGATAAATATTGCGTGGGATTTTTTTCCACGCAACAAAAAAGGGAAGACGGGCACGTTGTCCCCGGCGAACCTTGAGCAATCCGATCACCGGCTGCGGCTATGGGTTGGTGGAACGCCAGCGATTGCGAGACACACCCCACCAGCAGGGTGCCCCGCTTCATGTGCCGCTTACCAGAGCAGGGACGAGTGCATCCAGATCGCCCGGCACATCGATATCGAATAGGCAACCTTGGTCGTCCACCTCAAGACGAACGATGGATTCACTATGGGCCAGAAGCAAAGCTCGGGCACCCTCGTCGCCATCAAGTTCGACAAGCGCCTCGCGCCACTGCCGGGCAAAGCCAACCGGATGGCCGCGCCGGCCACCGAAGTAAGGCGCAGCAATCGGGGCACCTGCGCGAAGCGCCGCGGCGACACGGCGCATGGTCTCTTCCCGGATACTGGGCATGTCGCCAAGTGCCACCACCCACCCGGCCGCATGGAATGCCGTGCGCACGCCGGCTGCCAGCGTGGCTCCCATACCTGCGCAGGCATTCTGCACTTCGACGATTTCCACCGGAAGGCTCGCCAGAACGTTACGCAGCGCCGGTTGCTCCGGACGAACAAGGACGATAGTGCGATCAGTCGCTGCCGCTAGGCGCCGTGCGCTCGCCACAACTATCGGCTCGTGGTCGCGCAACGGTTGCAGCAACTTGTCGCTACCGAAACGACGGCTGGTTCCAGCAGCAAGTAGTAAACCGACGAGAGGTTCCATATCTTCGTCTGCCATCACGAGGCCACACAGACCTCTGTGGTTCGTGACGCAGTGTCATTCGTATCTCGCATCGGCACAGGCACGCCGTTCTTTACGGCCGTCATCTCAGCGATGATCGCCACCGCGATCTCCGGCGGTGTACGGCTGCCGATGGCAAGTCCGACGGGCCCGTGGAGGCAAGCCAGTTCCACCTCTGTGAGGTCGAAGTACTGCGCCAGCCGCTCACGCCGCTTGGCGTTGTTGAGATGCGAGCCGATGGCGCCGACATAGAAGGCCGGGGACTTAAGGGCCTCCAGCAACACCATGTCGTCGAGCTTAGGGTCGTGGGTGAGCGCAACGACGGCAAGCCGGGCATCGGCCTCCATGGCGAGCAGCGTGTCATCGGGCATGGTGGTCAGCATTCGCGTGCCCGGCACATCCCATCCGGCGCTGTATTCCTCGCGGGGATCGCAGACGGTGATCTCGTAGTCCAGTGCTTGCGCCATCTGTGCGAGATAGCGGGAGATCGGTCCTGCACCGACAATCAACAAACGCCATTGGGGACCATGGACGGTGGTGAGGCGCTCGCCGTCCCAGGAAAGCGCGTCGCCGCGCTGTGCATGGGTAATTTCCACTATGCCATTGCGCAAGTCGACATGCCGCTTGGCCAACTGGCGGTTGGACAAGCGCGCTGCCAAGTCTTCTAACCGCGCGGGATCGGGTGCCGGTTCGACCACGAGTTCGAGTGTGCCGCCACAGGGCAGGCCGAAACGCGTCGCTTCGTCCTTCGTCACGCCGTACACCAGCTTGAACGGGGCGCGCGACGGCCCCAGTCGCCCCTCGCGCATACGGGCAATGAGATCATCCTCAATACAGCCGCCGGAAACAGAACCTTCCAGCTGGCCATCGTCGCGCAGCGCCAGCCATGAGCCCGGCGGACGCGGTGCCGAGCCCCAGGTGCGGGCCACGGTCACCAGCGCAAAACGATGGCCGCCTGCGTACCAGCGACGGGCGGTTGCCAACACTTGCAAGTCGCTGTTGTCCATCAGGCCTTCAACTCCTCGCTGCGGATCGGCAGGCTGCGCAGCCGCTTGCCGGTGGCTGCGGCGATGGCATTGGCCACAGCCGGCGCAAGAGGAGGAACGCCGGGTTCGCCCATGCCGGTCGGTGCTTCGGTCGAGGGCACGATATGTACTTCGACCTTTGGCATTTCGTTGATGCGGATAGGCGCGTAGTCGTGAAAGTTGGATTGCTCGACCACGCCATCCTTCAGCGTGATTTCGCCGTGTAACACTGCTGACAGCGCGAAAGCAACGGAACCTTCAACTTGGGCACGAATGATGTCCGGGTTGATGGCGATGCCGCAGTCGACGGCGCAGACGACGCGATCAACCTTGACGCTGCCATCGGCCTTGACTGTCACTTCGGCGACTTGCGCGACATACGAGCGGAACGACTCGTGCACCGCGATGCCGCGTCCTCGCCGCTCGCCGCGGGCGCCGGGCTTGAGCGGTGAGCCCCAACCGGCCTTATCGGCCACGAGCTTCAGCACGCCGGCGTGGCGCGGATGTTTTGCGAGCAGCGCAAGACGGAAGGCGACGGGATCACGGCCCGCCGCAGCGGCCACTTCATCGAAGAAGGTCTCTGTCGAATAGGCCGTGTGGCTCGAACCCACTGAGCGCCACCAGTGCGGCACCACGCCGATGTCCGCTGGCGTATGAAGATCGACCAGCATGTTGGGAATCGCATATGGCAAGTTTGCCGCGCCTTCTACGGAAACAGGATCGATGCCGTCCTTGACCATCATCGCGAAGGGCGAGCCGCCGAGGATGGATTGACCGACTAGGCGATGGTGCCAACCGACCAGCTGGCCTTGAGCGTCGAGCGCAGCCTCAAGGGCATGGTGGAAGGCCGGACGGTAGTAGCCGCCCTTCATGTCGTCCTCGCGCAGCCACACCATCTTGACCGGCGCCTTGCCGTCGATGGCCTTGGCGATGCTGACGGCCTCCAGCACGTAGTCGGCGTCCTTGCTGCCCCGGCGACCGAAGCTGCCGCCAGCGTAAAGCATATGAATGTTCACCTGCTCGACCTTGAGCCCCAGGAGTTCCGCCACCTTCATTTGATCGACGGTCTGCATCTGTTCGCCGTTCCAGATTTCGCATTTGCCGTCGCTGAGCCGCACCACGCAGTTCATCGGCTCCATGGCCGCGTGAGCCAGATACGGGAAGTCGTAGGTGGCACGCAAGGTGCGAGCCGGTGAGACAAAGGCCGAGTCGGGGTTGCCCTCTTTGCGTGCAACGGCACCGGGCGATTTGGCAAGCTCGTGGTAGCGGGAAAAAATTTCTTCACTGCCCAGTTTGAAGGCGGCAGCGTCATCCCACTCGATCTTCAGCGCGTCGCGCCCCTTCTTTGCGCTCCAGGTGTCCTTGGCCAGCACGGCAACGCCGTTGGGAATAGCGACGACGGCCACCACGCCGGGCACCGCTTTGGCGCGGCTGGCATCGAAGGTCTTCATCTTGCCACCGAAGCGCGGCGAGTGAGCGACGACAGCGGTCAGCATCCCCGGCAAATGCACGTCCTGGGTGAACTGGGCCTTGCCGTTGATCTTGTCCGCGGAATCCTTTCGCGGCGCATGTTTTCCGACCAGCTTGAAGTTCTTGGGATCTTTCAGTGTCACGTCGGCGGGCACAGGCTGATGGGAAGCGGCTTCCGCCAACTCGCCGAAAATGGCCTTGCGCTTTGAAGGCTGGTGCGCCAGCGCACCTTCACTGACTACGATCTCGTTGGCTGGAACTTGCCACTGCTTGGCTGCCGCCGCAACGAGCATGGCTCGTGCAGATGCACCGGCCATGCGCATCTGGCCGAATGAGTTGGCCATGGCCGAACTTCCGCCTGTCCCCTGCATTGGGCCCCATAGGAGATTGTTGTAGCGTTTGGCATCCGCAGGAGCACCCTCAATTCGCAATTGCGACCAAGCGGCATCCAGCTCCTCGGCAACGAGGGTGGCGAGGCCGGTATGGGTGCCTTGCCCCATCTCCAGGTGCTTGGCGATCACCGTGACGGTGTTGTCACTGCCGATCCGCAGGAAGGCATTCGGCTCAAAGGGAATGGCCTTGTTCGGTTGGGCAGCCCCAGCGGTTGATGCTGCGCTTGCGCCACTCGGCAAATAGATCGCAAGCGTCAACCCCGCCGCACTTTGCAGGAAGCGACGTCGACTTTCATTTTCGACACGAATTTTCTCGTTCATGGTGCGATCTCCTTCAAGCCAACGATTTGGCCGCTTCGTGGATGGCAGCGCGAATGCGGACATAGGTTCCGCAACGGCAGAGGTTCCCCGACATGGCGGCGTCGATGTCCGCGTCTGACGGCTTGCGATTTCGTTCCAGCAAACCGATGGCACTCATGATCTGGCCCGACTGACAGTAGCCGCATTGCACGACGTCCAGGCGTTGCCACGCCTCCTGCACGGCCTTTGCGACACGCCCTTTGTCGACGCCTTCGATGGTGACGATCTTCTTGCCCGCTGCCGCCGATACCGGCGTGATGCAGGAACGCACCGGCTCACCATCCAGGTGAACGGTGCAGGCGCCGCACGATCCCTGGCCGCAGCCGTACTTTGTTCCGGTGAGATGCAGTTCGTCTCGGAGAGCCCACAGCAAGGGCGTATCCGGGGCGGCACTGATCGGGGTCGCTTTGCCGTTGATGCTGAGTGTGGTCATGGAATACTCCCAAGAGGTGTTAATGCGTGAACGAGTTCATCAGAGGCAATGGCAGCGCGAGTCTTAGTGACTTGCAACATCTTGCGTTTTAACGGTAGTCATCGCGACCTCCTCCCAGGCGCCGATAGTCAAGAGGATCATGGTCGTCGCGACGTGCAGCGCCAGCAGCGGGA
>DASUJA010000074.1:0-4530 GCA_036279515.1 Rhodocyclaceae bacterium
GAAGGATGTCCTCGGGTTTTTCTGACGTGGGGTGGCGGTGCGATCACCTGTTTTGAGGTTTTCGCTGGCGGCGCTCCTCGCTGTCCTGCTCCTCGCCGACCTACTCTTTCCGCCTCCGCTCCCCGGCCGCTCGGCGCCCCACGCCCAGGTCGTCCTCGCCCGCGACGGTACGCCACTGCGGGCCTTCCCTGATCGCGCCCACATCTGGCGCCACCCGGTGCGCATCGAGGAGGTGTCGCCCCGCTACGTGGAGGCGGTGGTGGGGTACGAGGACCGTTTTTTCCGCTGGCATTTCGGCGTCAATCCCTTCGCGCTGCTGCGCGCGGTGGAGCAGCGCTTGCGCTACGGGCACATCGTGTCGGGCGGTTCCACACTCACCATGCAGGTGGCGCGCATGCTGGAGCCGACTCCGCACACGGTGATGGGCAAGCTGCGCCAGGTGGCCCGGGCGGTGCAGTTGGAGATGCGCCTTTCCAAGCGGGAAATTCTTGAGCTGTATTTGACCTATGCGCCCATGGGTGGCGTGCTCGAAGGAGTGGAGGCGGCGAGCCGCGCCTATCTCGGCAAGCCGTCGATTTCGCTCTCCCATGCCGAGGCGGCGCTTCTGGCGGTGCTGCCTCAGTCGCCTTCGCTGCTGCGGCCGGACCGTTTTCCCCAGCGCGCCCGCGTCGCTCGCGACAAGGTGTTGGAGCGCCTCGCGCCGCAATGGGGCGAGACGGTGGTGGCCGATGCGCGCCAGGAGCCGGTGATCGCCCAGACGGTGCGCGAGCCGCTGCTGGCGCCGCTTTTCGCCGAGCGGGTGCGCAAGCTCTACCCCAAGGCGCAGCGGGTCGATACGACGCTGGATGCCGGCACCCAGGCGAGCGTGGAGCAGCTCGTCGCGGCGCGGCTGGCGGTGCTGCCGCCGCGGGTATCCATGGCGACGCTGGTGGTGGATAACGCCACGCTGGAAGTGCGCGCCTATGCCGGTTCGGCTGATTTCACCGATGGGGAACGCTTTTCCCATGTGGACATGGTGCAGGGGCGACGCTCGCCCGGTTCGGCCCTGAAGCCCTTCCTCTACGGGTTGGCTCTGGACGAGGGGCTGATCCATTCCGAGTCGCTGCTCTCCGATGTGCCGCAGTCTTTCGCCGGCTATCAGCCGGGCAATTTCCAGGCGAGTTTCAGCGGGCCGGTGGGGGTGACGGAGGCCTTGCAGAAATCCCTCAACGTGCCGGCGGTGGAGGTGCTGGATCACCTCGGGCCGCAGCGCTTCGTCGCGCTGTTGCGGCGGGGCGGACTGAAGTTGGAGCTGCCCAAGGGCGCGGAGCCGAATCTGTCGGTGATCCTCGGCGGAGTGGCGGTGAATCTTGAAGGCATGGTCGGCGCCTACACCGCCTTTGCCCGCCGCGGCGTGGCTGGCAAGCCCCGTTACACGGCCGATGCGCCGCTGGAGGAGGCCCGCATGATGAGCGAGGGCGCTGCTTTCATCGTCCGCGATGTGCTCGAATCCGGCGGCCCGGTGGCGCGGCAAGTGGAAGGCAGCGTCGGTGCGCGGCGCGGCATTGCCTGGAAGACCGGTACCAGCTTCGGTTTTCGCGATGCCTGGGCCGTGGGCGTCAGCGATCGCTATACGGTGGGCGTGTGGGTTGGCCGCCCTGACGGCACGCCCAATCCCGGCTTTTTTGGCGCCAATATCGCGGCGCCGCTGCTGGTCGATGTGTTCTCGGCCATCGACGATGCGCGCCCCGAGAAGCGGACGCCGCCGCCCACGGTGAGCCAGGCGAAAATCTGCTGGCCCCTGGGTCTGCGCGCCGAAGGCTTGCCGCCGGCGCTGTGTCATCAGGAGCGCACCGCATGGCTGCTGAACGACGCGGCGCCGCCGACCTTTCCCGACCGCCTACGCGGTGGTGCTGCTCGCTATACCGATTACCGCGATGCCCTCAGCGGCCACCGTGTGCGCGCTGCGTGCGCGCAGGGGGAGATGGTTGCAGTAGAGATGGCCCGCTGGCCCGCGGCCCTTGAACCTTGGCTCGATGCCGCCACTCGCACCCGCGCGCTGCCGCCAGAGTGGGCGCCCGGCTGCACAAAAGCTCAGGCGCCGGAGGCTGGATTGAAGATCGTCGGCATTGCCAACGGCGAGACGGTCCGAAGGGCCGGAGGCGGACCGGTGCCTTCGCTACGGCTGGAAGCCCGTGGCAGCCAGCAGGAACTGATCTGGCTGGTGGACGGCCGTCAGGTCGGCCGTGCCCAGGCAGGCAAGGCGCTGAACTATGCTTTTGCCGAGGCCGGTCGGCACACGATTACGGTGATGGACGAGACCGGGCGTTACGACCGGGTGGAGATCAGTGTGCGGTAAGGGGGTGGTTTATTCGGCAATGGCGCATAGGCGCTGAAGGATTCTTGGCACTCGGGCTTGGCTTACGGCGTCGCCGGGCAGAAAGCCGGAGATGGCTTCTGTGAAGAGCGCATCCGCCAGAAGGGCCGAGAGTTTCTGTTGCAAGTATTCGCGGAGTTCGCCATCTGTTTGCGCGACTTCAGCCACGATTTCAGCGCGGCCATCAATGACGCAGATGATGTCTTCCATGTCGTGGCTGGTCCAGTAGTCGCCTTGTCCTCGGCCGTGAAAGGCTTCAAGTTTTGTAGCCAAGAAATGCGGAGGCGAGATGACTTGGAGGGCACGATTTGATGGCAACACCATGGTTTGCGCATGGGCCAGTGCATCCTGATACCAACGGTTGGTAAAGCCCAGGATGCTTGCGTCAGCGGGCATTAAGTCGAGAATCAGCTCCCCGCTGCGCCAACGGCAAATCGGGGCGTCAGCGCAGATGTCCGGGGCAAAGCCTAGGCCGGTCAGTTGTTTTTCGATCTGGTGGTAGTCCTGCCGAGAGGTGGCTTCGGTAATCACGTCAACGTCGCGGGTGACTCGAACCGGAGGCAGAAGTGGATCGGTGATAAACAAGCCGGTCGTGCTGCCGCCAACAAAGACCAGTCGCGGAAGCAGCTCGTAGAGCCGAGCCACCATCGCTTCCAACATTTCCAGATTAGGGTCGCCGGGCCTCACAGGATCCGCTCCTTGAGCAGAGATTCGGCGAGCTTCTGCTCTCTAACATTGCCTATGCGGATGGCGTCCACCAGAGTCAAGAGTTCATAGAGCAGTGGGTCGCGTCGGGCAGCCTCGGGGGCGGACGGATAGAGCGGATACAAGGCTTGACCACGCATGCTGCCCGCAGGGTCAGGCCAGACTGGGGGATGGGCGCCGCTAAGCGTCATCATGCCGTTCAGTGGCGGTGCGGCGTAGGCGGTTGGCATGCCGATGGTGTCGCTGCCATGGCGGGCGGGGAAAACGTATTTGACACCATGGACTAGGAATTCCATGAGGTTGTTGCGTAGCGGATTCCAATTATCGAGGGGGAGCAATCGCGCTGCCCGCACCCGTTTGGCGCCGTTGTGGATTTCGGCCTTGCTGAGCCCCAGGGCTTCGGGAACAGCAGGGAAAATGGCTTCAGGCCCCTTCAGGCTCACCAGCTTGAGCAGGAAGAGGACATCCTGGGGTTTCAGAAACTGAGGGTTCAGGTTCATGGCTGTTTTTTAGTTCGCAGTTCGCAAACTGCGAACTATTGGCCAATTATCCTGATCCAATTGGGGATGTCAAACAAAACGCCGGAGCTTTTCGGACCCCGGCGTTTCTGTCGAGCAATTCACTTGCCCAAGTCTTACTCCATCGCCTCGTACAACGGCAGGGTCAGAAACTCGGGGTAGTCGGGGGTCAGGCTCATCTTGTCGAAGATCACCGCAGCCTGATCGTAGGTAGCCGTGTCTTCGCCTTGGGCGAGGACGGTAGCTTTTACCTTGGTCAGTTCTTCGGCAATCATCGGGCGCACCATTTCAGCGGTGACCTTGCGGCCGTCGTCGAGGATGCCCTTGGGAGAGACCACCCACTGCCACACTTGGGAGCGGCTGATTTCGGCGGTGGCGGCGTCTTCCATCAGGTTGTGGATGGGCACGCAGCCGTTGCCGGCGAGCCAGGAACCCAGGTAGTGGATGCCGACGTTGATGTTGTTGCGCAGGCCGGTTTCGGTAATGGGCTGTTCGGGCTGGAAGTTGAGCCAGTCCTTGGGACCGAAGCTGCCGGACACTTGCTTTTCCCACTGGTTGGGACGGTCGCCGAGCACCTTCTGGAACTCTTCCTGAGCGATGGACACGAGGCCGGGGTGAGCCACCCAGCCGCCGTCGAAGCCGTCGTTGGCGTCGCGGGTCTTGTCGTGGCGGATGCCGCCCAGAGCCTTTTCATTGGCAACGGGGTCGCCCTTGATGGGGATCAGCGCGGACATGCCGCCCATGGCGGGGGCGCCGCGCTTGTGGCAAGCCTGCACCAGGGCCAGCGCGTAGGAGCGCATGAAGGGCACTTCCATGGTGATGGCGCCGCGCTGGGCCAGGCAGAAATCCTTGTTCTTCTTGAACTTCTTGATGCAGGAGAAGATGTAGTCCCAACGGCCGGCGTTCAGGCCTGCGCTGTGGTTGCGCAGTTCGTAGAGGATTTCTTCCATC
>DASUJA010000075.1:0-2668 GCA_036279515.1 Rhodocyclaceae bacterium
CGCACCCACGCCTTGCCAGTAGGCCAGACGTTCGTTGTTGATCACGAGGCCCTTTTCGCTACCGGAGGCCACGGGGTTGTAGAAGCCGATGCGCTCCACGAACCGGCCATCACGGCGGTTGCGGGAGTCAGTAACGACCATATTGAAGAAGGGGCGCTTCTTAGAGCCACTCCGGGCGAGTCGAATGACGACCATATCGATCCCTTGAATTCGGAAAAAGCTGGCGATTATATGGATAAAGGTCTCCGAAAACAAGCGCGTGTCTTGTTGTTTGGTCCGAATGGCCGCAGAAAGCCTTTTGACCCCGGCAACAGAGCCGGAGACAATGGCGGCCGTTGGATTATTCCCACCCCCTGCATCCATGAGTTCCAAGACCCTCGCTCCTGCGGATAACACCGCAACTAACAGCGATCCGCTACGCCTGCTAGCACCCTTGCGCCGGACATTGGTACGCGCCAACGCGGACAGCAGCGAGCTCCCCAGAACATTGGCGAGCCAGCTCGGCACTTTGGAACAAGCCCTCATAGAGGTGTTGCTTTCCTCTGTGGCGCCCTTACCGCCCGCCGTGCGGGTTCTGGTTCGCGGCATGGACGACCTCTACAGCCTCTGGCTTGAAAATCTGACGCGAACCGATCAGCCTCGGGCAGCCCTTACCGTGCTCTACCAGCGCCTGCTCATTGCACTGGTCAGCCATTCGCTGCCCCCCCAAGATATTTGGCTTCAGGCCATCGCTCTCCATCGCCGGGCCGAGGATGGCGGCACCCTGGGCGCGGCCCTGGCTTTGAGCACGATCCAAGCCGGCAGCTATACCCCGCGCCAGCTTTGGAACCTAGGCCTGGCGCTGCTGGCCTACGGTAAACAAGTGCAACTGCGGGACAAGCCCCCTGAATCACCTCAAGGATGGCTGTGGCTGGATGGCAGCGGGCGCCCTGCTGGAACTGCCGCGCGCGCCCTATCAACGCTTTCGACGGATCAGCTGCTCTACTTCAACTGTGCTGAACTCGCCCGCCGCCTGGATAAGGACGCAACGCAAATCGAGCAAGGCGAATCTGTCGATTGGCTTGACCAAGCGATACCCTCCAGCGAAATCGCCGGGGCGCTACGGCTCGCCGCAGGCCACTGGCTGGCACCTCTCCACCGCCGTCACAGCAGGCGCCGGCAATCTTCGCCCATTCAGGTATGCACACGACTTGATCAAGTCTGGAGCGTTCTGGACGCCGGACAAGCGCCCAGCGAAACGTCGGACTGGCTGCTACTCAACGAAAGTGCCAGCGGCTGCGCATTAATGCACTCCACCGGCGCAGCAGGAAATCTCACCGCTGGTCAGGCGCTGGGGCTGCGACACCCGGGCATGCCCTGGACTGTGGGCATCGTGCGCTGGACGCGCAGCGACAACTCCGCCCATTTGGAATTGGGAGTTGAGGTTCTTTCCAGTCTCGTGCGGCCGGTGAGAATTGCTGCCGAAGGCCAAAGCCCGGAGCCTGCTTTTCTGCTGCCTGCGCGCCCCGGAGAGGACTTAGGCGAGGCGCTCCTCTCCACGGCGAAACCATTGCCACCGAACGATACTGCCGGGGAATTCGTGTTATTGGCGGAAAAGGACGGTCAATTGCGGATCAGCAAATGCCGCCGGGGAGAGCCGCGCCACAAGACGGCCCGCATCGAGATTTTTTCCTTCGAGCGACTAACCCGCGACGCCTGATTTCTCAGCGTTTCCAGTTCCTGTCAGTTCCTCTTGGCACGCCCCACGCCTGCCAGATCGGCAGCGATCAATGCCCCAACGAGGATGACACCCCAGGACAAATAGAGCCACGCAAGGAAGATGGGCACGGCGGAAAAGGCGCCGTAGACGACGCGATAAGTCGGCATCCCGGAGACATAGCTGGCAAACAGCCACTGCATGGCGCCAAAGCCCAGCGCCGCCACCACACCGCCCGCGAGGGCATGAGCCCGCTCCACATGCCGATTCGGCACCTTCCAGTAGAGCAGGAAGAAGAAGGCCGTGGAGAACGCGAAAGACAGGATGCGGAACACCCACGCAGTGGCTGCCTGCCATTGGGTCACCAAACCCAGAGACGCCGTGGCTAGATAGGTTGCCAAGGCAATGCTGATACCGAACACGACAGGACCAAGCAACAGCGCCAACAGGTGCATCACTACGCGACGCAGAAAACGTCGACTTTCACGAACGCCCCAGATGTCGTTGAAGGCGTGCTCGATGGTAAGCATCTGCATCACCGCCGTGGCCGCCAGCGCCATACCGCCGATCAGCGTCAATCGCTCCGCCTTGTGGGCAAAGGAGCCGATGTAACGGGCAATAGTGCCACCCGATTTTTCCGGCAGGAAATTGGTGAGCAGGAATTTCTCGATGGCGGCGCCAAGGCTTTCCGCAAGGGGCAAGCGGGTGACGATGGCTGCCGCCACGGCGATCATGGGCACCAGGCCCAGCAGCGTGGAAAAGGACAGGGCCGCCGCCGTTTGGGTGCAGCGTTCATCGAGGAAGCGGCGGAAGACGCGGAAGGGAAGGGTAAGGAGGTGCATATAATCCGGGCCCCGATAGAGATTCCCGATGATGATCCGTTATTTAAATCTTGTTAGTAGCGCCAGCCTGATTGCGCTGATCGCCCTCTGTCTGGGCTGGGAGCTCTGGTGGGCGCCCTTGCGGCCCGGC
>DASUJA010000076.1:0-12330 GCA_036279515.1 Rhodocyclaceae bacterium
TCGTCATTCCCGGGCAAGCGGGACGCGCAGTGCCATAACAATCCTGCCGGGTCCCGCCCCGGCGGGCAATGGGCATTCGCCCATTGCCTTTGGCCCACCAGAGCCCCCCCTCCTATCCTCCCCCGCCGAGCGGGGGAGGCAACTAAGTTGCCCCCGCCCTCGGGGCGGGGGGATAGGGGGTGGGCACACAACTCCGTACTTGTACGACGGCTTGCCGTCGTACCCCGCCAACTCGGCCCTTCGGGCTACCCGCTGCTGCGAAGCAGGAAATGGCCGGTCCCGCAAACTCGCGGCTGCGCCGCTCAGACACGCGGTCCCGGACAGCCCCATTTCCCGCATCGCATCAGCGGCTCGGCGGAACGGGGTTGAAGCTTCGTGGCAAGAGCGAGGCACAACGAAGAGCGGTCGTCACTCGATCTCCGTCACACCGGCGAAAGCCGGTGTCCAGGCGGACGCTCCCTGGATGCCGGCTTTCGCCGGAATGACGGTCGTAGTTTTGCGAGCTTTTCAATTCCCATCAGAGCCGCCGAGTGAGGAAGTCTCGACGGGGGATGTCCGTGGGCGCGTGTCTGAGCGGCGCAGCCGCGAGTTTGCGCAACCGGCCCGGCGAGGCTTTCGCAGCGAGGGCAGCCCGTAGGGCCGGCGAAGCTGGGGCTAGGGCTGCTCGCCGCAGCAAGCTGGAAGAAAACGCCCACCTCCCTTCCTCCGCCCCGAGGGCGGAGGCGACTAGCTACCTCCCCCGCTCGGCGGGGGAGGTAGGAGGAGGTGCTGCCGTGGGCCAAAGGCAAGGGGCATACGCCCCTTGCCCGCCGGGGCGAACTCCCGGCGCCGTGGGCCGCGCAACGCACCGCCCGTCATCAGTTGTCGAGAGCACAAAAGATTCGCCCCCTCGCACCGGAAATCAGCTGCCATCTCGGCCGTACAAGGCAACTTCGCCAAACATTCAGGACAGCAGCGCACCTAGCGGAAGTGGCGACCAAGCGTTACAGATTTACGCCCCACTCTCCGCCGGCGCATTAAGCGCATACGCCGCCATCGCCGCGATCACCGATTCCGCCTCGCCCACCGGCGGGGCGATTCCGATCAGCAATCCCGGATGCCGATCCATGGCGTCCGCCGCCAGGCGCGGCAGATCCTTTTTCACATGACTGCCCCCGGCGACGAAGATAGGCACGATGGTGATTTCCTTGGCTCCGTCACCAGCAAGGCTCTCGATGGATTCGTCCAGAGATGGCCGCATCAGTTCCAGGAAACCCAGGGCTACCGGCACTTCCGGCGCGGCCGCCTCCATGGCGGCGCGGATGCGGTGGAAAGGCTCGGCCCATTCCGCATTGCGCGCCCCGTGACCGAAGAGGATGACGGCCTTTTTCATTTCGATATCTCGTAGATGTTGCGGCAGCCGGTTTCCTTGATGAACCAGCAAGCCAGCCAACCCACCGAGGCCGTCGCCAGCATCAGGCCCATGCCGCGATTGAAATCGGCAGCAGAGAAGAGACGCACGCTTGCTTCCATGCGACCGTCCCACTGCCATTCGATCATCCAGCCGAACAAGGGTTGCATCAGGGCCGAACCGAGGAACACGCCCACGTTCACCACGCTGGTGGCCATGCCCGAGAGCAGAGGCGGATTCACTTCCTTGGCGCAGGCCCAGGACATGGTGAAGCAGGCGGCGCAGAAGCCCATGCCGAAGCACACCGCGTAGCTGGCCCAAAGGGGCAGATGACCGCCCAGCAGCAACGTGAGCCAGAGCGCCAGATAAGCGCTGGCGCCCGTCAGGGCCACGGGCTTGCGTCGCTGCAGGGCGTCGGACACGGAGCCCCAGAAGAAGGAACCCACGGCGAGGCCGAAGAAGCTGAGGCTCACGTGATTGGCCGCCAGCGCCTTGGAGAGGCCGTAGACCTGGGTCAGATAGGGCACTTCCCATAGGCCGGCGAAGCCGAACAGCGTGCCGGCGACGCCCAAATTGAGGAAGAAGCCGGGCCAAGTGCGCGGGTTGCGCATCAATTGAGCGAGGTCGCTCAACCAACGGGTAGGTGCGGCAGACGCAGGCCGGCGAATGTCCGCAACCCAGAAATGGCTGCACAGCCCCAACACCAGAGAGAGTGTCGCCACCAGATAAAAGGCAGCCTGCCAGCCCATGTTCTGGGCCAGCCAAGCGAGGGGCGCCCCGCCCACCACGGCGCCCATGTTGCCGAGGAACATGAGCACGCCCACCATAGTGGCGAAGCGTCCTTCGGGAAAGCCCACTGCGATCAGTTTCAGCGCAGCGATGAAAGTCACCGACACGCCGAGCCCCGTCAGCGCCCGGCCCACGAAGGCCAGTTCAAAGCTGGGCGCCAGAGCGAAGAGGAAAGCGCCCGCCGCTGCGATCAACCCGCCCCAAGTGAGGATGCGGCGCGGCCCCAAGGTGTCGGCCATGACCCCGATGGGAATCTGCATCACCGTGTAGACGTAGAAGTAGGTGGCGGCCAAATTCCCCAACTGGGTGGCGCCCACGTGGAAGGCCAGTTGCAGATCCTGAGAGATCACCGCCGGCGCGACCCGGTGGAAGATGGAAAGAATGTAGGCCGCCATGGCGATGGCCAGGCCGATGTTGCGGATGGTGTTTGTATTTGTTGTGCTTGCGGTCATGTCGCCTCCTGACCGCATGATAAGGGAAGGGGGCACTACCCCTGAGCTATACGCCGTTCGTCCTGAGCGTAGGCGCTTGCGCCGAAGTCGAAGGACCGCTACGAAGTGCCGCTCATCCTTCGACTTCGTGCTACGACCAACGGAAGTCCCCGTGGGACGCTCAGGACGAACGGACATGAGTTCATTTGAGGAGACTACTCCACCAGCAACCCCAACTTCCCCGCCAGCCATTTGGTCGTGGTGGCCTGGATCAGGATGGTGGCGAGGATGGCGATGAAAGTCACCGAGGCAATCAACTTGGCCTCCGGTGCACCGAGGCCCACCAGCAGACCCGCCAAGGCACCAGGAATGACGCCGGTTTCCCGTGTCCAGCACATGAACAACAGTTCTTTGAAGCTCCACTTGGCGCGGCGATCAGGCAGCGCGCAGAGAAACACAGTGACGGGCCGGGCCACGAACATGAACACCAGCACCACGGCCACGCCGCCCACCCAGTACTTGGACATGAGATCGAAATCCACTTGAGCGCCGAGGAGGATGAAGATGAACATGCGCATCACCAGGGCGGTGGTGGCAACGAAGTCCTCCATTTTTTCCTGCTCGCCTTCGGTCATCTCGAAGCCGAACACGTCCTTGTTGCCGATGATGATGCCGAACACGAACACGGCCATGAAGCCGCTGGCCTGCAAGCCATCCGCGCCAAGGTAAGCACCAATCACGGCCATCAGCGTCACGATGGGCGCGTACTCCTGAAGGAAGGCGTACTTCTCGTGGGCGATCAGCATGGCGGCCAGATAGCCCAGAACGCCGCCGGCGACGAAGCCGATGCCGGCCTGCTTGGCCAAGTCCAGCAGGGAGTGACCGAGCGAGAACTCGCCTTTGCCCATCGCGAGCCCGAGCACCACGAAGGTGATGATGGCGCCCATGGCGTCGTTGAAAGCGGATTCCGACATGACCGTTTGCGCCACGCGATCCTTGATCTTCACCTGCTTGAACACGGGCACGAGCGTGGCCGGGTCGGTGGATGCAATCACGGAACCTAGCAGCAGCGCCACGATGAAGGGCAGCGAGAACACGGCCCATGCTGCGGCAGCGGTGATCGCCGCAGTGATGAGCACGCCGACGGTGGCGAGGATGACGATGGTCACCCACACTTCCTTCAGCACCTTGAGACGCAGGGTCGCGCCGCCATCGAAGAGGATGTAGCAGGAGCCGAAGATCAGGATCAATTGGTTCAACGCCGAATCGGGCTTGATGTCCACCAGCCCGGTAACGCCTGGCCCGAGGGCCATGCCCACCAGCAGGAACACGGCCACGTCGGGCACTTTGAGTTTTTGCGCGAACAAGCCGAAGGCCGTGCCGAAGGCGAGGATCAGGCCGAAGGTAAGCAGTACATGCTTGGCCAGTTCAATGGCGGCGGAAGATTCCATGGAGGGTTCACGACAAGGTGTTGATGATGCAGCGATTCTAGCAATCGCCGTTCCCGCTCCTATTGTGGATATCCGAAGAGCCGCACGGGAAGCGCCTTTCAGGCTTACGCACAGTCACTTTCGTAGCGGCGAACCTGCGCCACAGGCCAGTATCATTCAGTCATGCACAACACTCTGCTCTCGCTTCTTGCCTTGCTCACCGCCGCTGTCGGCGCGGTTTCCGTCACCCGGCGCTTAGGTCTGCCGCCCATGCTTGGCTATCTGTCCGTGGGCATCGTCTTCGGCCCCTATGGCCTGGGGCTGCTGGCGGAAACTGAACAGATCGACAACGTGGCCGAGTTTGGCGTGGTGTTCCTCATGTTCTCCATCGGTCTGGAGTTCAGCCTCACGCGCCTGAAGGCCATGCGCAAGCTGGTGTTCGGCCTCGGTTCCGCCCAGATGCTGCTCACCACCTTGGGCACCATGGCCGTGACGTTGTTGCTGCATGGACAGAACTGGCGCACCAGTCTGGCGGTGGGCCTCGCCGTTTCCATGTCATCCACTGCCATCGTGGCGCGCATGTTGTCGGAGCGCTTTGAGCTGCACTCCCGCTCCGGGCGCCAGACCATGGGCGTGCTGCTGTTCCAGGATCTGGCCGTGGTGCCTTGCCTGATCCTGCTGCCGGCCCTGGCCGAACCCGCCGACGATCTGCTGCGCACCCTGGGCGTGGCGCTGCTCCAAGCCGTGGTGGTACTCGCGCTCCTGATCTGGCTCGGCAAGCGCCTGATGCAGCCTCTGTTCGACGCAGTGGCCCATCACAAGTCAGACGAACTCTTCGTGCTCACGACCCTGTGGATCGTGGTGGGCCTCGCCTACGCCACGGGACGCACGGGCCTTTCGTTGGCGCTCGGTGCTTTCGTCGGCGGCATGTTGATTTCGGAAACCGCTTATCGGCATCAGGTGGAAGCGGACATCCGGCCCTTCCGCGACATTCTGCTGGGACTGTTCTTCGTCACCGTGGGCATGATGCTGGATCTCCAGTTCGTCATCGCCCACGTGCATCTGCTGATGCTGACGGTCGCCATGCTGGTGATTGGCAAGGGCCTCGCCATGGGCGTGGTGTCGATGGTGGCCCGCAGCCCGCGTGAGGTGACGCTACGTACCGCCGCCCAGATGGCCCAGGCCGGCGAATTCGGTTTGGTGTTGATGGAACTTGCCGGCAACAATCATCTGGTCAGCACCAGCGTCTTCCAAGTGACCGTGGCCGCCATGCTGATTTCCATGTTCATCGCGCCGGTGCTCATCGGTCAGGCGGCAAGCCTTGGCACGCACCTATCCAAGCGCAAGAACCGGCACACGGAGAAGGTGGTGCAGCAAGTGGCCGCGCGAGGCCAGGAACTGACCGGCCACGTGATCATCTGCGGCTATGGCCGCACCGGCGAACGCATTGCGGAATTTCTGGATGGCGAGGAGATTCCCTTTCTCGCCCTGGACGTGGACCCGCAGCGAATTCGGCAGGCCACCGAGCTGGGACGCCGCGTGGTGTTCGGCAACGCGGATCGGGCGGAGATTCTGAAGGCCGCCGGTATCGATCGGGCGCGAGTGGTGGTCATCACCTATCCGACGCTTCAGTCCATCGAGCAGGTGTTGCGCGTGGTGCGTCAGAGTCGGCCCGATATTCCGGTGGTGGTGAGAACCCAGGACGAATCCGCCGTGGCGCGACTCAAGGCGGCAGGCGCCACGGAGGTGATCCCCGAAGTGCTGGAAGGCAGTTTGATGATCGCGGCGGAAACCTTGTCGCAACTGGGCGTGCCGACGGAACGGGCCATCATGCGGGTGCGTGAAATCCGCGCTGCGCGGTACGCCTCCTTGCGCGAGTTCTACAAGGAAGAACGCGAGGGCATGCTACAAAAAGGACTGGCGAAGATTCGCCGCAAACGACAGGCCGAGGAACCCTCATGATGAAATTCGCCGCGCTCTTCTCCCGCCTGCACTCAGGCGTGAACAAAGGCGCTTCCACCGCGCTGCTGATTTGCGGCCTGGCCGTTGCAGGCGCCCCGCTCCACGCCCAGGAAGCGGCGCCCCTCTCCAGCGGTCAGACCCTCTATCTGCCCATCTACTCCCACCTTTACCACGGCGACCCGGACCGTTCAGGCAAGCCGGAAGAAACCCTCACCTCCGCTCACGTCAGCATCCGCAACACGGACAGCGCGGGCTCCCTGCGCGTCACCTCGGCCCGCTACTACGACACGGCGGGCAAGCTGCTCAAGGAATACGTTCCGGCGCCACGTACCGTTGGCCCTCTGGGTACGCTGGAATTGTTCGTGCCCCGCGCCGACGTGGCGGGCGGTTCCGGCGCCAACTTCATCATCACCTGGTCGGCGGAAAGTGCCGTCAATCCTCCCTTGGTGGAGGCGCTGCACGCGGACGTGCGGGCATCCCGCGGCATCGTCTTCATCACCACGGCAAGGCCGGTAAAACCCCGTTGATGCGCCGCCGTCGTTTTCATTGAACGACGGCGCGTTTCACAATGTGATAAATTCGCGCCCTCACGAAACGAGGGGTTTCCCCGTGGCAACCGCAGCAAAGTCTTCCGAAACCACTGAATCCAAAGGCGGCATCCAGGTCATCGAGCGCATGATGAAGCTGCTCGACGTGCTGTCCTACTATCATGATCCGGTCAGCCTCAAGCAGTTGGCCCTGGAAACCGACCTGCATCCGTCTACCGCCCATCGCATCCTGGCAGCCATGGCCACATCCGGCTTTGCAGAGAAGGCCGAAGGCGGCACCTATCGCCTAGGCATCCGCCTGCTGGAACTGGGCAATCTGGTCAAATCCCGCATCAACATCCGCGAAGCGGCCATGCCGTTGATGCAGCAGTTGCACCTGCGTCTGGGCGAGAGCGTGAATCTGGGCGTTCGCCAAGGCGACGAAATCGTTTACGTGGAGCGGACCTCCAGCGGCCGGTCCTCCGTGCGTGTGGTGCATCTGGTGGGCGCCCGCGCGCCCCTGCACGTGACCTCCGCCGGCAAGCTGTATCTGGCCGAGGACAGTGCCGAAGCGGTAAAGGAATATGCCCGCCGCACAGGCCTGCCCGGCTACACGCCGACCTCCATCACCACCCTCGCCGCGCTGGAGAAGGAACTGGACTGGGTGCGCCGCCACGGCGTGGCCTACGACCGGGAAGAAATCGAGCAGGGCTTGCGCTGTATCGCCGCGCCCGTGCGGGATGACTCGGGACAACTGGTGGCAGGGCTTTCCATCTCCGCCCCGACGGATCGCCACAAAGCGGACTGGGCGCCCATTCTGAAAGAAACGGCTGACGCCATTTCTGAGGCCATCGGCTACGTGCCGTCGCAGCCCTGAGCTCCAGGGCTCAGCGGACGCCAAAACAAAAACGGGAGCCGAAGCTCCCGTTTTTTGTTGGTATCGAAGTATCCGATCAGCCGGCCTTGGTACGAGTGCCGACGGAGGCGCTTTCGATCCAACGCTTGATCCGGTTCGCATCGCCGATCCGGGTCAGCTTGCCCCAGGAATCCAGCAGCACGATGATAGTTGGCTTGTTGTTGAGCCAAGCTTGCATCACGAGGCACTTGCCAGCTTCGTTGATGTAGCCGGTCTTGGACAGGCCAATTTCCCAACTGCTCTGGGGAGCACGCACCAAGGGGTTGGTGTTGCGGAACATCTGCGGACGGCCAGCCACCTTCACTTCGTATTCGGCGGTTGTCGTGAATTCGCGGATCAGCGGATACTGATGGGCAGCGGTCACCATGCGCACCAAGTCGCGGGCGCTGGAGACATTGGCGGAAGTCAGGCCAGTGGGATCTTCAAAGTGAGTATCGGTGAGGCCCAGGCTCTTGGCCTTCTGGTTCATGGCCACGACGAAGGCGGCACGGCCACCGGGGTAATAACGAGACAGGGAAGACGCAGCGCGGTTCTCGGAAGACATGAGGGCCAGACGCAGTATTTCCTCGCGAGTCAGCTGGGTACCCACCCGCAAACGGGAGTGGGTGCCTTTGAGGGTATCCACATCCTCGTCGGCAATGGTCATCACCTCTTCAAGGTTGGGCTTGGCATCCAGGCTCACCATGGCCGTCATCAGCTTGCTGATGGATGCGATGGGCAGCACAGCGCCGGCGTTCTTTTCAAATAGAACGGAACCGTTGGTTTGATCGGCCACCACGGCAGCAGACGACTGAAGAACCAGCCGATGAGCGGCTTCGGACGCAGCATCCAGACGCGCCACCTTTGCAGCTTCAGCATTCACTTCGGCATGTGCAGCTTTGCCCGCCTTGCCATGGACCGCCGCCTTCTTCATCTTGGTGGAGGCGACACCGCTCTTCTTCTTATTGTGGTGGGCTGCGTCAGCAACGGTGGGCAAAAGAACTAGGCTCAGCGCCGCAACGGTGGCGACCAGAGTTTTTTTCATTCCATATCCTTTCGCATGAAGGCCGCCAGAGCAGCCCCGACTTATCTATCAACGGCATTTTATAACGAAAAATTAGGGGGATAAGACCATCTCCTAAAGGAAAATTTTAGAAGATGACCACGTCAAGTCATCAAGGTGGCCGTCATCCGAAAGAACTATACGAAGCCTGGCGGGAGACCCTGGAGTGCCTATGCGATAATTACGGTTTTTGGGCGACCCAAAAGCAAGAAAAGGTTTGTCCCGCAAAAGACATTTACCCATGTCCGCTGCGCTAGGACCGAGGGAGCTACCCGTTTCCAAGTCCCGTGATAGATCCGCCCTGGTCATCTTGTGTGGAGAAATCGATGAATCAGCCTCAAACCCGGGCTAACGCCCACAACGCTCCCGATTACGTCAAACACGAAAAGCTGAAGGCTTGGGTTGCGGAAGTTGCCGCACTCACCCAACCCGACAACGTCGTGTGGTGTGACGGTTCCCAGGAAGAGGCCGATCGCCTCTACGCCGACATGGTGGCAGCCGGCAGCCTGATCAAACTCAACCCTGCCAAGCGCCCCAACTCTTATCTGGCCCTGTCTGATCCGTCCGACGTCGCCCGGGTTGAGGACCGTACCTTCGTTTGCCCTTCCAACAAGGAAGACGCCGGCCCCAATAACAACTGGGAAGATCCGGCCAAGATGAAGGAAACCCTGCGCGGCCTGTTCTCCGGCTGTATGCGCGGTCGCACGCTCTACGTGATCCCCTTCAGCATGGGCCCCATCGGCAGCCCCATCGCCCACATCGGCGTTGAGCTTTCCGACTCCGCCTACGTGGTGGTGAACATGCGCATCATGACCCGCATGGGTCGCGCTGTGCTGGACCAGTTGGGTGCCGACGGCGAATTCGTCCCCTGCCTGCACTCCGTGGGTCACCCCCTGGAGCCGGGTCAGAAGGACGTGAAGTGGCCCTGCAATCCGAACAAGTACATCTGCCACTTCCCCGAAACCCGTGAAATCTGGTCCTTCGGTTCTGGCTACGGCGGCAACGCGCTGCTGGGCAAGAAGTGCTTCGCTCTGCGCATCGCCTCCACCATGGCCCGCGACGAAGGCTGGCTGGCTGAACACATGCTGATCCTCGGCGTGGAGTCTCCCGAAGGCAAGAAGTCCTATGTGGCAGCTGCCTTCCCCTCCGCCTGTGGCAAGACCAACTTTGCCATGATGATCCCACCCAAGTCCCTGGACGGCTGGAAGGTGACCACCGTGGGCGATGACATTGCCTGGATCAAGCCCGGCAAGGATGGCCGCCTCTACGCCATCAATCCCGAGTCTGGTTTCTTCGGCGTGGCCCCTGGCACCTCCGAGAAGACCAACTTCAACGCCCTGGCCACCCTGAAGGAAAACATCATCTTCACCAACGTCGCGCTGACCGATGACGGCGACGTATGGTGGGAAGGCATGACCAAGGAAGCCCCCGCTCACCTGATCGATTGGCAAGGTAAGGACTGGACCCCGGAAGACGGCAAGGCCGGCCGCAAGGCAGCCCACCCGAACTCCCGCTTCACCGCCCCTGCCAGCCAGTGCCCCTCCATCGACAGCGCCTGGGAAGATCCCGCCGGCGTGCCGATCTCCGCCTTCATCTTCGGCGGTCGTCGTGCCACTACGGTGCCCCTGGTGTATGAAGCCTTCAACTGGAACTTCGGCGTCTACATGGCTGCAACCCTAGGTTCCGAAACCACCGCTGCCGCCGTTGGCGCCCAGGGCGTGGTTCGTCGCGACCCCATGGCCATGCTGCCCTTCTGCGGCTATCACATGGGTGACTACTTCAACCACTGGCTCAAGATCGGCCACCAGGTTGAACACGCGCCGCGCATCTTCACCGTCAACTGGTTCCGCCAGGATGCCGACGGCAAGTTCATGTGGCCCGGCTTCGGTGACAACACCCGCGTTCTGAAATGGATCGTTGGTCGTTGCGAAGGTAACGCTGGCGCTCGCCAGACCGCGCTGGGCTGGATGCCGGCTTACGAAGACATCGACTGGACCGGCCTCGACGCAGTCAGCAAGGAAGAGTTTGAAGCGCTGACCAGCGTCGATGCCACCGCTTGGCGCGATGAGCTCAAGCTGCACGCCGAATGGTTCGACAAGCTGAAGAGCCGTCTGCCCCGCGAACTGAGCCTGAAGCTGGAACTGTTCGAGCTGGGCATGGTGGATTAATCTCCACGCTCCGTCGCAGTAGGTAATACCAATGGCCACCTGCGGGTGGCCATTTTCATTTGAGGATTAGCAATGAAGATTGCCGACCGCATGGCCGACATCGCGCCCTTCCACGTGATGGAGCTGATGCAACGCGCCCAGCGCCTAGAGGCAGAGGGACGCTCCATCATCCACATGGAAGTTGGCGAACCGGACTTCCCCACACCGCCGCAAATCATCGAAGCCGCACAACGCTTCATCGCCACAGGCCGCGTGTTCTATACCAGCGCCCTGGGCTTGCCTGCATTGCGCGAAGCCATTGCAGCGGACTACCAGACCCGCTTCGGCGTTCGCGTCGATCCGGAATGCATCGTCATCACCAGCGGCGCGTCGGCGGCGTTGTTGATGGCGCTGGCCGTCATGGTGAATCCCGGTGACGAGATACTGATGGCAGATCCCGGCTACCCCTGCAATCGCCACTTCGCACGACTCTTTGAAGGACGCGCCCGCGCCATCCCCGTATCTGCCGCCACGGCATTTCAGCCCACGGCACCGCAAGTAGAAGCACACTGGAATGCCCACTGCCGCAGTCTGCTGCTCGCAAGCCCATCGAACCCCACCGGCACCCTAGTGCCCACAGCGGAGCTGGCTGCCATGTATCAGGTGGTGAGCCGACATCAAGGCACCCTCATCGTCGATGAGCTCTACCAAGGCCTCGTGTACGGCACCCAGGCGAGTACCGCCCTTTCCATCGCCGACGACATCTTCGTGGTGAACAGCTTTTCCAAGTTCTTCGGCATGACAGGCTGGCGCCTGGGCTGGCTGGTCGTACCCAAGGCGTACCAGCGCGAAGTGGAAAAGCTGGCGCAGAACCTCTACATCGCACCGCCTACTCCCGCTCAACATGCGGCACTGGCGGCCTTTCAGCCGGACACCATGCGGGAGCTCGAAGCACGCCGACTAGCCTTCGAGGCTCGGCGCGATGTCCTCTACGCAGGACTTCAAGACGCAGGCATTCGCATTCCAGTGAAACCGGAAGGCGCCTTCTATCTCTATGGGGACGTTTCTGAACTGACGGAGAACAGCTTCGACTTCGCGATGACGCTGTTGGAGGAAGCAGGCGTAGCCGCTACACCAGGACTGGATTTCGGCAGCAACGAACCGGAACGCTTCATCCGTTTTGCCTACACGGTAGCGCAGGAGAAGTTGGAGGAAGGCTTGAATCGCATCCGCCGTTTCGTGGCGACCTAACTCACGACTAATTGATCGTGGTTCAGAAAAAATTGCCGCAGGCGAAACACAAATAAAAACGCGCGGGAGCCGTGAAGCACCCCGCGCGCCCGATTAGCGCGGATAGTTTTCACTACCCGCACATCGATCCACCTATCAGGAAGGACGGGAACCGGTCGGGAAAGGCCAAGCAGCCGCAGGATTCAGCGACGACTTCAAGCCCGGAGCGGCAGCCGTCGAGGGAGTCGACGCAGCGGGCGCGGGGGCAGGGGCAGCAGGCTTAGCAGCGGCCTTCTTAGCAGCGGGCTTAGCAGCAGCCTTCTTGGCAGCGGGCTTAGCAGCAACCTTCTTGGCTACGGGCTTAGCAGCAACCTTCTTGGCAGCGGGCTTAGCAGCAACCTTCTTGGCAGCGGGCTTAGCAGCAACCTTCTTGGCTACGGGCTTAGCAGCAACCTTCTTGGCAGCG
>DASUJA010000077.1:0-24017 GCA_036279515.1 Rhodocyclaceae bacterium
ACGGAGAGCTACGGAAGCTTGGTTTCCCAAGAAAGGGAAAGGTGGCGAGCCTGACCCCCGGCACTTGCGGTAAGTAGCTGTGGCTGCTGCCTTCCGGCCCTGACCAGGTTCACCACCCCGCAATGCGGGGAGACCCGCCACCGCGAATTCTAACAGATCAGGACGCCTCGCCCCTGTTTCCTTCGACCCGTTTTCCCTCGCATACGCGCGGGCGTTCATTGCGGCGACCATCGGCCGCAAATGCGGACAGGGTCTGGGTTTTCGGGCAGTGGAAATACCAATGAAAAGCTCACATCACAGATCACAGATGTACGCACGAGGCGATCCCGCGAAGAGGTCAGCCTCGCGGTCACCACGGCTAGGCTTCACGCGTTGGCGCTGAGTGGAGGTAAACCGTGTCGACGACGGGCGTCATTGCAGGCGTCGTCGCCCTGCCCCACTGAGGCGAAGGGCGCAAACTCGCGACAAGGACTCGGACGAAATTCGTAGATGGCGCAAGACGCCTGCTCGCCCACTTTGCCGCGCAAGGCCACGCATCGCGGCGGCTGGCTCGCGGTACCTTTCATGCAAGCCATGGTGGAGGTGATGATCTCGACCAGGCCCGATGGCACTACGCCACCGGGGAAATCATCGGTCTCGCCGCAATAGAAAGAAACTCGATAAGTGGCGCAACACGCGCCGCAGGAAACACACGGATTAACCGCCGGATTTACTGCCATCGCCTTACAGAACGAGACGACCAACCCACCAAGCCAGAGCAGCCATGAGGGCGCTGGCAGGAATGGTAAGAACCCAGGCCCAGACGATGCCGCCAGCCACACCCCAGCGCACGTTGTTGGCTCCATGAGTGGAGCCGACGCCAACGATGGCACCTGTAATGGTGTGAGTGGTGGAAACAGGAACACCCAGCGCGGTGGAAACGAACAAGGTCACGGCGCCGCCGGTTTCAGCACAGAACCCGCCCACGGGCTTCAGCTTGGTAATGCGCTGCCCCATGGTCTTCACGATGCGCCATCCGCCGAACAACGTCCCCAGGCCCATGGCCATGTAGCAGGAAACAATCACCCAGGTGGGCACGCCGTCGTTTGCGGGCGTGAGGCCTGCCGCGATCAACAGCATCCAAATGATGCCGATGGTTTTCTGCGCATCGTTGCCGCCATGACCCAGGCTGTACAAGGATGCGGACACCAACTGCATGCGGCGGAAGAGCTTGTCTACCTTGCGCGGCGTATAGCCGTTGAACAGCCAAGCCACCAGCACCATCAACAAACCGCCGAGGATGAATCCCAATACCGGAGCCACGAAAATGAAGGCCACGACCTTGCCCACGCCCGCCCAATTCAAGGAAGACGGGCCGGCCTTAATGAGCGCAGCGCCGACAAGCCCGCCGATCAGCGCATGGGATGAACTGGAGGGGATGCCGTAATACCAAGTGATGACGTTCCAGATGATGGCTCCGACGAGCGCACCGAACACCACGTAATGATCCACGATGGCCGGATCGATAGTCCCTTTCCCAATGGTGGAAGCCACCTTGAGCTGGAACACGGTCACGGCGATCACGTTGAAGACTGCCGCCCACGCCACGGCTTGGTGAGGCTTGAGAACCCCGGTGGACACCACGGTGGCGATGGAATTCGCCGCATCATGGAAGCCGTTCATGAAATCGAAAAGCAGTGCCAGCCCAACCAGCAGCACAACAACCCAGAGACCGGCGGTCACCGTCATGACTCAGCCCTCCTCAGGCGTTTTCGAGGACGATGCCTTCGAGGATGTTTGCCACATCCTCGCAACGGTCGGTGATGGTCTCCAGGAGTTCGTAAACACCCTTCATCTTGATCAGCTCGCGCACATCCACGTCGTCGCGGAACAGCTTGGCCAGGCCATGACGCATGACCCGATCCGCATCCGATTCCAATTGGTCGATTTCTTCGCAGGTACGCAGGATGGTGGCGGCGTTGTCCATGTTGGACAGCAGGGCCACAGCGGTCTTCACCCGTTCGCAACAGGACACGCAGATGTCGGTAAGCTGGCGTGCCTCGTCGGTCAGATGATTGACGTTGTAGAGATAAAGAGTCTCGGTCACGTCCTGGATCAGGTCCAGAATGTCGTCCATGCGGACGATCAACTGGTGGATTTCATCGCGATCCAGGGGCGTATTGAAAGAGGTATGCAGTAGAGCCAGGGTCTCGTGGGTGATGCGGTCGGCACGAGTTTCCGTTTCATCGATGCCGCGGGCGTGCATGGAATGGTTTTCCGGCCCCTTGCCGATTTCGGCAACCAGCGCGGCCAATTGGCGGCTGCCTTTGACCACCAGTTCTGCGTGGGCATTGAACAGGTCGAAAAACTTGCCTTCCTTAGGCATCAGCTTGGAGAACATGGCTCTACTCGTATCAGGGGATTGAAACGGCGCGCAGTCTACCAGCGGCCACCTGCTCTTGAGTTGTTAAAATTACTGGCTTTCCGCCAATCACCGGCCATTTACCCCATCCATGAAGCGAATCCGCCCTCTCCGCTCCACCCGCGCCACGCCCGACCAGCAAGCTCTGATGCGCGACGCCCGCGCCTTGGGCTTTTCCGGCAGCCGCCTAGAGGACGCTTTCTGGGAGGCGCGCCTCACCCGCCAGATCGACGCCCTATTGAAGTCCGGCGATGAAGATGCGCTCAACAGCGCCTTGGAACAGCTGTATCAGGGCAACGACCGGGGCTACGAAAGCCTGATTGATTTGATGGAATCCCGCGCCGAGAGCCACTCCACCGAAAAGGGCGGCAACCTGCTGCTGATCGCGCTTCCGGTGCTGGCCTGGTCCCGTTTCTCCATTCCTTCCGGTCCCATTCGCAAGGAGGTCATGACCAACCTCCGCGTGCAGTTGCAAGCCCATGTGCTAGCGGCAGACGTCAAACTGGGGCTGGCCGATATTCTTTTCAGCCCGGAGCAACTGCCGTTCGGATTCTGCGAAACCGCGCGTTTTACCGGGCGACTTGGCCACACCGCGCTCCATAACGACGATTTGCACCTGGACCCGGGGCAGTTGCCCGAAGCCATGAATTTCCTGTCCGACATCCGCTACGTCCTTGGCGTAGTGGCTTTTGCCGAAGGCGCCCCGGCCTTCCGCTGGCAGGAAGACGGCGGCAACCGCGATCAAGTGTTGCGCCAATGGCAGCAACAGGGCGGAGAAGCCTTGCGCCCGCTCTTTCCCGGATGCGCCCTGGAAACAGAGCTCCCCACTGCATTCTTCAACGCCTGTCGCGATGCGGACCGGGCGGCGCGCCCCTACGCGCTACGAGCCTCCGTGGCCTTCCTCAACACTGTGCTGAACGCGGCACCCAATGAGCTGACCGCGACCATGGCCCCCTTCGAGGACGACGGACGCCTCGTGGAATATCGCATCGGTTTTACCCAGGCCAATAAGCCCCAGGTGGTGCATGGCGTCGTTTGGCCGCTACTGGATGGCGAGGATGAAAACACCGACGTACCGGCCCAAGTGGAAGCGCTCTTGAAGGAAGCCGGCGGCGTCCAGTTCCGTTATTTGGACAACGATTTCCCCGCCGAGTACTGCGAGGATTGCGGTGTCCCCTACTACCCCAATCCCGACGGCGAGGCCGTCCACGCGGAACTACCCGAAGAGCAGAACAACGCCATTCCGCGGCACCTGCACTAGCCGAAAAGGCAGACGCTGTCTGGCTTAGCGCGGCATGTAGCGCCGCGCATCCACCTGCGTTTGGCGACCGCTCATCAAGTCGGCCAGCAGTTGCCCGGAACCGCAGGACAAAGTCCACCCCAGGGTGCCGTGGCCTGTATTCAGATAGAGATTGGAATAGCGCGTCGCGCCGATTAGCGGCACGTTGCCCGGCGTAGCGGGACGCAGCCCCGCCCATTCCTCAACGGTTCCCGCGGGCTGCACTTGGGGAAACAAGGTCTGCGCGCGGATTAGCAAAGCATCGAGCCGCTTTCGGTTCAAGCTCGTGTCGTAACCGCAAAACTCGGCCGTGCCGGCCACCCGCAGACGCTGACCGAGACGGGAATAGACCAGCTTGCATCCGTCGTCGGTGAGACTCACCACAGGCGCATCGCAACCATCTTCCAAGGGGATTGTGATGGAGTAACCCTTGGCGGGATAGACGGGCAGCCGCATCCCCAGCGGCTTGAGCAACAAGGGCGTGTAGCTGCCGAGGCAGGCCACGTAAGCGTCGGCCACGAGCACTTCCCCGCCGGCCAGACGCACGCCAGTGATACGACCGCTTTCATGGTTGATGGCTTCAATCCCGGTTCCATAGCGGAACTTCACTCCGGCTGCCGCGCAACGGCGGGCCAGCGCTTGGCTGAATTTATGCGCATCCCCCGACTCGTCCGCCGGCGTATAGGTGCCGCCGACGATGGCAGCGCCGCTATGGCGCAGTGCCGGCTCGATGGCGAGACACTCAATCGCTGAAACGACTTTCCGCTCGCAGCCAAGTTGCGTCATCAGCGCAGCTTGGGGAATGGCGTGTTCGAATTCGGCCTGATCCGTGTAGAAGTGAAGGATGCCCCGCTGCAACTGGTCGTACTCAAGGCCCAGCGTGTCCCGCAGGGATTGCAGGCAAGCGCGGCTGTGGAGCCCCAATTCCACCAGGGACTCAATGTTGAATCGGGTACGGGCCGCTCCGCATTGCGCCAGAAATAGAAGCCCCCATCGCCACTGATCCCAGTCCGCCCGCAGGCGCCACAGTAGAGGCGCATCTTCGCGGCCAAGCCAACGCATGACTTGGGAAAGAACCCCAGGATGCGCCCAGGGCTCCGCATGGCAGACGGAAATCTGGCTGCCGTTGGCATAGCTGGTTTCCAGGGCGGCGTCCGGTTGCCGATCCACGGCGGTAACCTCGTGACCCGCTTCGGACAGATACCAAGCCGACGTCACACCCACCACACCGGCGCCCAGAACCACTATGCGCATGAATTCTCACCTCCAAAGGGAATTGTTCGAGACCGTCCTTGTCGACGCGGTGTCTCATTCCCTATGGTAACTTGCGGTGAAGAGGAGTTTTTCATGTCCAAGATTGAAAAAAGCACCGAAGAGTGGCGCCAACAGTTGAGTGACGAGCAATACCGAGTGACCCGAGAAAAAGGCACCGAGCGCCCGTTCACCGGCCAGTTTTGGGATCATTGGAAGAAAGGCACCTATTTCTGCGTCTGCTGCGGTGCCCCGCTATTCGTCTCGGAAACCAAATTCGACGCGGGTTGTGGCTGGCCCAGTTTTTCGTCAGCCCACGACGAGCAAGCCATCAGCGAACACGAGGACTACAGCCACCATTTGCACCGCATTGAAGTGACCTGCAATCAATGCGGCGCCCACCTGGGCCACGTCTTTGACGATGGCCCTGCGCCCTCGGGTCTCCGTTATTGCATCAACTCCGCCGCTCTCGATTTCGAAGAAAAATAATCCCGATGAAAATCCTGTTTGACCTTTTCCCCGTCATCCTATTCTTTGCAACTTACAAAGTTGCCAGCCACGACAGTCACGGCACATCCAGCTGTCTAGCGGCCGCGCAAGCATCACTTCCCATTACCCAGGAACCGATACTCCTGGCGACGCTGGTCGCCATCGCGGCTACCGTCGCACAGGTGAGTTGGCTTCTGCTGAGGAAGCAGAAGGTGGATGTGATGCTTTGGCTCAGCCTCACCATCATTGTTCTTTTCGGCGGCGCCACGCTCTACTTCCGCGACCCCACATTTATTCAATGGAAGCCGACGGTCCTCTACTGGCTCTTTGGCTCTGCCTTACTAGTTGCAGCGGCACTAAAGAAGAACCTCATCCGGCAAATGATGGAGAGCCAGATATCCCTGCCTCCCGCCGTATGGTCGAAACTCAACGGCGCCTGGGTCATCTTCTTTTTCATCATGGGCGCCGCCAATCTGACTGCGGTTAGGCTTCTATCCTGCGACGCCTGGGTGAGCTTTAAACTCTACGGCCTCACCGTCCTCATGCTCACCTTTGTCATCGGACAAAGCCTGTTTCTGGGCAAATACATCGAAGAAGGAAAAGCCTGATGCTGTACGCCGTTGTCGGAACCGATACCCCCAATAGTCTGAATAGCCGCATGGCCGCGAGGCCTGCCCATCTTGCGCGACTGGAGCAGCTGCAAGCGGAGGGCCGCCTGATCCTCGCCGGCCCCTGCCCAGCCATCGATTCGCCTACCCCAGGTGAAGCTGGCTTCACCGGCAGCGTGGTGATCGCCGAGTTTGAATCCCTCACTGCTGCGCAAGCCTGGGCCGACGCAGACCCCTATGTTGCCGCCGGTGTGTATGCGCACGTTTCAGTGAAGCCATTTTTGCGCGCATTCCCGCGCTAGAGCGGCTTGCCGCCTCAATCGCTTGGTGTATGATGAATCCCATTGTTGGATGATTCAGGCATAACAAGACAAGAGTTATTCAACACCTCTAACAGATCAACCTTCTGACACGTAGGAATTTTCATGAAACGCCCGTTGCGCTACGCCCCTCTGCTTGCCACGATGATTGCCCTCTCCACAGGCTCCGCTTTTGCAGCAAAGAAAACTGAAGATGCTGCAGTCGACAAGTCCTCTGCCATTGCGGTTGTGAATGGCAAGGCCATCGCAAAAACCAAGGCCGAATTGCTCGTTGCCGCACAAAAGGCACAGGGTCGCCCTGACTCCGAAGACCTGCGCAACGCGATCAAGGAACAACTGATCACTCGCGAAGTGGTGTTCCAAGAAGCGCAGAAGAAGGGCCTGGAAAAGAAGCCTGATATCCAAGCCCAGATTGACATATCTCGCCAAGAAATCCTCATCAACGCTTATCTGGGGGAGTATGTACGTAGCCACGCCATCAATCCTGACGCCATCAAGAAGGAATACGACGGCTACGTTGCCACCATAGGCGACAAGGAATACAAGGCTCGCCACATTCTGGTGGAAAGGGAAGACGAAGCGAAGGACATCATTGCCCGCCTGAAGAAGGGTGACAAGTTTGAGGATCTTGCCAAACAGTCCAAGGATCCTGGCTCCCGTGACAAGGGTGGAGATCTAGACTGGGCCGTACCGGCCAACTACGTGAAGCCTTTTGCTGAAGCACTTTCCAAGCTACAAAAGGGCAAATACACCGAGACCCCGGTGAAGAGCAACTTCGGCTGGCACGTGATTCTGCTGGAAGACGTCCGCGCCTTTACCCCCGCATCGCTGGAAGAACTGAAGCCCCAGATCACCCAAAACATCCAACGTCAGATGATCGACCAGCACGTTCAAGAGCTTCTGAAAAAAGCCAAGATAGATTAAGGCCCTAGCCGAAGCGGATATGACAAGGGGAGCCAAGGCTCCCCTTTTTCATTGCGACGCAGTCCCCGTGCGGAATTACCAGTAAGTAGGGACTTAATTCACATCAAAATGCCATGCTATAATTTTTCGGAGTTGGTGTCCAAGCCGACTAACCGATTTGATCGGAACAACTGTCGTACATCTTTATCGATAAAGGGAAATACCAAATGAAACAATCTCTCCTCGTTGCTGCACTCGTCGCTCTGGCTGTTTCCGCTTGCGGCAAAAAAGAAGAAGCCCCCGCTGCTGCCCCCGCCCCCGCTGCTGCTCCCGCCGCTCCTGCTGCTGCTCCCGCTGCTCCTGCCGCCCCCGCTGCTGACGCTACTGCCAAGCCCGCTGATGCTGCTGCTCCCGCTGCTGCTCCGGCCGCTCCCGCTGCTGCTCCCGCTGACAAGAAGTAATCAGCGCCAGCTAAGCAACAAAAAGCCCAGCCGATTGGCTGGGCTTTTTGCTTTATGGCGTCGGAATTAACGCGCCGTATTACCCTCACTACTCCGGCAACGTTCTCCGTTGGCTTCCGCAACACTAGGCTACGGAAGCCAGTCGCGTGTTATTTCAACTGTTCAAGTAATAGAGACAAGATGTTGCGGGCTGCATCCGAAGTATCAGCACCACCCTCACGAGTCATGACCTGAATCTTGGAATTACCACCATTTCCATTCGTCTGAACCAATACTCGATACTGATTGTCGCTAGAAACCTTGGACGCACCGCTATCCCTCCAGAAGGCTAGCTTCGACAGAAAGCCCTTATCGCTACCGGCCTTCGCATCCTTCTCCGGATCGACGTAGCGTACGTAATAAATACCGTGAGAACGATCTCGGTCCTCAACGGTAAAGCCCACGCGATCCAGGGCTAAGCCAACACGACGCCAAGCTCGATCAAACGGTTCTTTCAGTTCCAGAGCGCCGCTGCCATCGCTGGCGCGACCTACAAGTTTCGCCCGGTCCGGAGCAGGAGCCGCCGCTGCCAACATCGCAGAGCTACGGGCTTCATCTGCACCGAAGCGCACCATCAGCCGACGGAGCATTTCAGACTCGAGATCAGGATCAGGGGGACGAGGCTGCCACCGGGTCTCATTGCTGCGCTCGTTGGTGTAAATCTCATACAAGCCGCGATGGCTGATGTAAATCTCGGTGGTACCAGGCTCAGAGCCTGGCTCCAAGCGAGTTCTGTACTTATCGCGCTCGGCAGTGGAGTACAAATCGTCAAATATCTTACCCAGCGTGTCACGAATGATGTCGTGAGGCAACTTGGCGCGGTTTTCCGCCCAATCAGTTTCCAGGACCCCCGCTTCGGGACGCTCCACATTAATAATGAAACCTGTGTCCTGCCAAAACTCCTTAACAGTAGTCCAAGCAGCATCGGGAGCCACGGGAACGACCAGCCAACGCTCAGATCCCGAACGCTCAATGCGCATTTTCTCGGCAGCAGGTAACACATCCTGCGCTGTCGAAGTACGCGCATTGCCTGCGCGTTCAGCAGCATAGGTAGAGAAGCTTGCCGCGCCTTTGCGGCCCCCAATATCAGGAACAGAGAAACGTTCGTCGCGGGTCGGAGCCGTCAGATCGGGAGGGATTTCGAGAGGCGGCAGCTTGCCGGCAGTCGTCTTGTAATCGATCTTTTTGGATTCGAACAGAGAACCGCTGCAGCCAGCCAATGCGAGGCCAGCGAACAGGGGTAGCAGCAATGCCTTGGACTTCATGCACTCTCGCCTAAGAAAGATGAAAAAATCCGTCCCCACTAGCAACAACCAGGTACGGAAGGTCGGCGGATTCTACCGGAAACGCCACTACAGATCGGCCATAGCCCGAATGTGGGCCGCGACGCTGCGAGCCAGCGCAGACAAGGAATACCCCCCCTCTAGCAGCGACACCATCCGGCCCTGGCAATATTCGGCGGCAATGAAACGCAGTTGCTCGGTAACCCAGGCATAGTCGGACTCCAGCAAGCCCAAGGAACCCATGTCATCCTCGTAGTGCGCGTCAAAGCCTGCGGAAATTAGGACTAGCTCCGGTTTGAAGTCTCGTAGTTTAGGAATGAGAATATCGGCGACCACCTGGCGGAACCCGTCACCCCGCGTACCGGCCGAAAGAGGGACGTTACAGATATTGGGCGCGCTGCCATCGGCACCGCAGTAGGGATAGAAGGGGTGCTGGAAAGTACCAACCATCAACACGCGATTATCACCCGCAAGAATTTCTTCGGTGCCGTTGCCATGGTGAACATCGAAATCCACGATGGCCACACGGGACAGCCCCCAGGCTTCCAGCGCATGACGCGCAGCAATAGCCACGTTGTTGAAGAAACAGAAACCCATGGCCTTCGCCCGCTCGGCATGATGGCCGGGAGGACGCACGGAGCAGAACGCAGTTTTTACATCTTTCTTCATCACCAGATCCACCGCCATCACACCGGCTCCGGCAGAACGATAGGCGGCCCGCAACGTGCCGGGACACATGGCCGTATCCGGGTCCACGTGGAAAATCCCGTGCTCAGGAGAAGAGGCTTGAAGATGGTCGATATAAGACTGAGGATGCACCCGAAGCAGTTGTTCCACCTCGGCAAGAGGCGCATCGTGGAATTGCAGATAGATGTCCAAGCCGGCTGCGATCAGACGATCGCTGATCGCGCCAAGTCGTTCGGGACATTCCGGGTGATGGGAACCCATGTCATGGGCCCAGCAGTCGCGATGGGTAATGAATGCGGTGGTCATGGGTACAGCGGTGCTCGCATACAATTGAACCTGAGGCCTCAACTATATCCCACTTCCCCCCACCCCCTGGCAGACCGCCCATGAGCGCACCGCAATTTCACCCGGCCCTGCAACAGGCGCTTGCAGCCGCAAGCCGTGTCATTCTTGGCAAAGAGCGCGCGTTGCGTCTGGCATTTGCCTGCCTGCTGGCACGAGGCCATCTGCTGATCGAAGACGTGCCCGGCGTCGGCAAGACGACCCTGTCTCACGTCATCGCAAAACTGCTCGGCCTGGAATACCAGCGCATCCAATTCACATCGGACTTACTGCCCGCCGATGTCCTCGGCGTATCCGTATTCAACCGTGACAGCAGCACATTCCACTTCCATCCCGGTCCCATCTTCGCCCAGTTGGTCCTGGCCGATGAAATCAATCGCGCCACGCCCAAGGCCCAGAGCGCCTTGCTGGAGGCCATGGAAGAGCGGCAGGTCACAGCGGAAGGACAGACGCGGCCCCTGCCTGAACCTTTCTTCGTCATCGCCACTCAAAACCCGGCCCACCAGATCGGCACCTTTCCCTTGCCCGAATCCCAACTAGACCGCTTCCTCATGCGCATCGAGCTCGGCTATCCAGACCGAGCCGCCGAGCGCGCCTTGCTTGCCGGCGCAGATCGACGCCAACTCGTGGCCCAACTGACACCAAGCATTTCCCCGGAAGACCTCGTCGCACTGCAAGCCCAGGCCACAGCCATCCACGCTGCCGATGCGTTGATCGACTACGTCCAGGCCATCGCCGAATACACCCGACACAGCACCGACTTTGAAGCGGGCCTATCGCCTCGCGCCGCCCTGGGGCTGCTGGCAGCTGCTCGTGCTTGGGCGCTGCTGGAAGGCCGGGATCATGTGCGTCCTGAAGACGTGCAGGCCGTGTTGTCCGCCGTGACTGGGCATCGCTTGCACAGCCGTAGCGGCAGCGCCTCCGGCGCAGAGGTGGCGCGGCAATTGATCGAGGCGGTCCCCCTGCCCTAAATGTTCCCCCGAGTGTTCCGCCGAACCATCGAGCGGCTGCGCCTAGCCTTCTACCGATGGGCGCTGCGCGGACGACCGCCAGAGCCCATGCCCATCGTCCTGTCCCAGCGACGGGTGTACGTACTGCCCACCCGAACAGGCCTCGCCTATCTAGTCACCTTGTTCGTCATTCTGCTCGGCGCCATCAACTACAACCTGAGCCTGGGTCATGCCCTGGTTTTTCTCATGGTGGGCTTGGGCATCGCCGCCATCCTTCACACCTTTCGCAATCTCGCCCACCTTCGGATTACCGGCGGACGCTGCCCGCCTGTCTTCGCGGGGCAGCACGCCCACTTCGGTCTGGTACTGCACAACCCGCGAAGTTTTCCTCGTTTCAACGTTCAACTACGCGCCGAATCGGGGCCGCCCATGTTCGCCAACATCCTGGCGGAAGACAGCCTGGAGATTGGCGTTCCCGCTCCAGCGCATCGACGAGGCTGGATGCCAATGCCGCGCATCACCCTCTCCACCACCTATCCCGTGGGCCTCATCCGCACCTGGGCCTATGCGGCGCCGGACCTGCGCTGCCTGGTTTATCCCTCGCCTGCCAAGGAAGCGCCGCCCTTGCCCGACGGCAGCGGCCACCAACAAGGGCGATTGCGCCAGGGACGCGGCGATGACGACTTTGCCGGCCTGCGCCGACATCTGCCGGGAGAGCCCTTGCAGCACGTGGCCTGGAAATCCGCCGCCCGACAGCCCGACGCGGAGCTCCTCTCCAAGCATTTCACCGGCACTGCCAGCGAAACCCTTTGGCTCGACTGGAACGCCCTGCCCGCCAGACTGGACACGGAGACTCGCCTATCCATCCTGGCCCGCTGGATCGTTGATGCCCTGGCAGCAGGCCTCACCTGGGGATTGCGCCTGCCCGCTTACGAACTAGAGCCAGCAAGCGGCGAAGCTCACTACCATCGCTGCCTGACGGCACTGGCGACCTATGGCACGTAGCAAGACGTCCTCCCCGGCTATCACTCAGCGACAAGTGCTCTGGCTTGCCGCATCGGCCCTGGCTGTCGTTCTGCCCTTGGCGCCTTATCTGCCTGTTTGGCTGATGGCCCTGTGCCTACTCGGCATCGTCTGGCGCGGATGGCTGATTTGGCGACGAGTCCCCTTGCCTCCCCTATGGCTGGTTAACCTCTGCGCGCTCACGGGGGCTGCAGGCGTCGCCTTTCATTTCCACACCTTCTTCGGCAAGGATTCCGGCGTCGCCCTGCTCACGCTGTTGGTGGCGCTCAAGCTGTTCGAGACCCGAAGCGTGCGCGATGCCATGGCGGTGGTGCTACTGGAACTGTTCCTCACCTCCACCCAGTTTTTCTACACCCAAGCCATGAGCAGCGCCGTCGTCATGGCCGGAGCGGTACTCCTCATCACCGCTACCCTGATCGTCCTCCAGCGGGACGAGGCGCCTCCCCGCGTCGCCCTCGGCAGTGCCGCCCGAATGCTAGGCATGGCGCTGCCCTTCATGCTCCTGCTCTTCATCCTGGTGCCCCGCATATCGGGTCCGCTATGGGGTCTGCCGGCGGACGGCGCGGCAGGCACAACGGGGCTTTCCGATTCCATGAGTCCGGGCAGCATCAGCGAGCTATCCCAATCGGAAGCCATCGCCTTTCGCGTCCGCTTCATCGGACCCATGCCGCCCCGCAGCGACCTCTATTGGCGCGGCCCGGTCCTGAACGACTTCGACGGCACCACTTGGCGCCCTGGACAGATCGGCACCCAACCCCAATTGCCCTACGCAGTCTCCGGAACGAGCTACGACTACGAAATGACCCTGGAGCCACACAATCGCCCCTGGCTGCTGGCGTTGGACTTCCCCGGCAGCTTTGCGCCGGAGAGCGCCATGGGATTGGGCTATCAACTTCTGGCGACCAAGCCGGTGCGCAGCCGACTGCGTTATCGCTTGCAGGCTTTCCCCGATGCGGAAGTCGGCGTCCAGGAGCGAACTGGCGTAATTCGCGCCGCCTTGCGGTTGCCTGCGGCAGGCAACCCAGAAGCCCGCGCATTAGCGACACAACTTCGCCGCGACAACGCATCTCCCATGGCACTTGTGAATGCGTTCCTTCAGCGTATCAAACGGGAAAGCTACATCTACACCCTGACGCCACCGCTGCTAGGGAAGGATTCGGTGGACGAGTTTCTCTTCGCCACACAACGTGGCTTCTGCGAGCACTATGCTTCCGCCTTCGTCTTCGTCATGCGTGCCGCCGGCATTCCCGCCCGAGTGGTCACCGGCTACCAGGGCGGCGAGATCAATCCGGTGGACGGATATCTGGAAGTCCGCCAATCGGACGCCCATGCCTGGGCCGAAGTCTGGCTCAAGGACAAGGGATGGCAGCGCGTCGATCCCACCGCTGCCGTGGCGCCTAGCCGAGTGGAAAACAATTTGGCCGCGGCGGTCCCGCGAGGAGATCCGCGCCCGCTCCTCGCCCAGCCGCACATGGAATGGCTGCGCCAGTGGCGCTATCGCTGGGAAGCGGTCAACAACACCTGGAACCAATGGGTGCTGGGCTACGACAACCAACGCCAATTGACGATGCTGCGGAAGATCGGCTTCAACGCCCCCGACTGGCACACCATGGCAGCCCTGCTCACCACCGTTGGTGGCGCCCTGCTGATTGCAGCCGGTCTTTGGACACTCCGCAGCCGCGAACGCACCGACCCGGTGTCGCATCAATGGCAAATCTTTGAACGCAAATTGGCCCATCGCGGTCTCGTCCGTAAGACCTGGGAAGGCCCCGCCGATTACCGCGTCCGATTGACGCAGGCACTGCCGACGCAAGCCGATGAAATCGCCTCCATTTGCCGCCTTTATGAAACCCTTCGCTACGGTAGAGTGTCCGCACCTTTGGAAGCCGCATCGCACCTGGAAGAACTGAAGCGCACCATCGCCGCTTTTACCCCGCATCACGAGTAACGAATGAAAGCCTCCCTGTATTTGCCCCCGTGTCTGCTCGCCGCCTTTGGTCTTATCTGCTCAATCACTGAAGCGCAGGCCAGTCCGCAACACAACACGCACGCCAAGCCCCATGCAAAGAAGCTGCGGCACACCACGGTGCATCCGCTACCGCCCGCCCACTACGAAGCTCGTCCCGAGGTTCAAGCGTTTGCGGCAGACATGGAAAAGCGCAACGGGTTTTCCAAAACCGAACTGCTAGCGCTTTTTGCCCAAGCCCATTTTCAGCCCGCTGTCATCAAGGCCATCCTGCCGCCCACGAGCCCCCGCGCCCGATCCTGGCATGCCTACCACGATCGATTCGTCGAGCCGCGCCGCATCAATGCCGGCCTGCGCTTCTGGGAGGATCACGCGGGAACCTTGGCTCAGGCCGAGCAACAGTACGGCGTTCCGGCGGAAATCATCGTGGCGATCATCGGCGTGGAGACGATCTATGGCCGCAACACCGGCAACTTCCAGACATTCTCCGCACTCACCACGCTGGCCTTCGACTACCCGCCTCGCGCCGACCTGTTCCGCCGAGAGTTGGAGTCGCTGCTCATTCTGGCCAGAGATGAGGGGCGCTCGCCCCTTTCGTACCAAGGCTCCTACGCTGGCGCTCTCGGGCTACCCCAATTCCTGCCCAGCAGCCTGCGTAAGTGGGCAGTGGACTTCAATGACGACAAGCGGCTGGATTTAGCTCAGCCGGACGATGCCATCGGCAGCGTTGCACGATTCCTGGCCGAACATGGATGGCAAAAGGGTGCGCCCATCGTGGCGCCGGCTCAGGTCAACGAGGAGCAGGCAGCGGACCGCATCGCCGCATTGATCGCAGAAGGCATCGAGCCCAAGCGACTGCCTGCCGACCTACGAAATCAAGGAGTGATATTGGGGCGCGTGCCGGAACAGCCTGCGGCGTTGATTGATTTGGAAACGCCTGATGAGGAAACCGAGTATCGCCTCGGCTATCGAAATTTCTACGTGTTGACTCGTTACAACCGCAGTAGTTTCTATGCAAGCGCGGTCAACGATTTGGCGGAGGCGCTGCGTGCGGAGCGGACCAACCGCACCTCCACGCAGCAAGCGGGATAAGGCTTAGAGCCGCCGGGTTAGAGCAGCGCGTCCCGCCGAACGCCTTCCCGTGTGAGCTGACGGCGCAGGGACTTCAAGCCTTCCATCTGGATTTGCCGCACGCGCTCCCGTGTTACCCCCAAGTCAGCAGCGATGCTTTCCAGGGTTTCCGCGTCCCGGCCATTAAGTCCATAGCGACGTTCCAGAACATGGCGATGCCGCTCGGACAAATCTCCAACCCAATCAGCCATGCGGTTTTCAATTTCTCGCTGAACCATCCGAG
Organism: Rhodocyclaceae bacterium; assembly: GCA_036279515.1. GTDB lineage: Bacteria > Pseudomonadota > Gammaproteobacteria > Burkholderiales > Rhodocyclaceae > AWTP1-18. Next base: position 15,357 of record DASUJA010000077.1, read on the forward strand.
CTTCCGGCTCTGCGGCGCTGTCATCTGCAATAGCATCACCTATGGAAAGGTCCGGATCCACATCCAAGGGCGTATCCAGAGACGCAGTGCGCTCAGACAAGGCGAGCACGTGCTGTACGTCTTCAATGGATCGATCCAGCAAACGAGCAACTTCTTCAAGACTGCTGTGCTGATAACCCTCCTCGCCCTGATCCACTTTGCGCAAAGTGCGCAAAACCAGATTGAGTTCTTTAACTACATGCACCGGCAAACGAATGGTGCGTGATTGGTTCATGATGGCCCGCTCGATGTTCTGACGGATCCACCAAGTGGCATAGGTTGAAAAGCGAAAACCTCGCTCCGGATCAAATTTTTCCAGGGCATGAATAAGCCCCAAATTGCCTTCCTCGATCAAGTCGTCGAGAGGTACGCCGCGATTCTTGTAGTGCCTAGCAACGGACACCACCAGCCGCAGATTGCATTCGATCATGCGCTGCCGTGCAGCGAAGTCGCCGGATAAAGAAGCCCGTGAAAGGGTCTTTTCCTCATCTGCTGTCAGCAGAGGACTCAGACCGATCTCGTTGAGATATATCTGTGTAATGTCCTCAAGGAACTCCACCTCAGGTTCAGCAACAAGAACAGGTAATGCCTCTTCCCCTTCCGGGGATACCAAGGCTTCTTCACCTTCTTCTTCGCTGGGTTGCTCGTTGAAGGTTTCTTCAGTCATAGCCGCTACCGTTTCGGGAGGAAAACGAGAGGATCGACCGGCTTGCCCTGCTTACGAATCTCAAAATGCAGTTTCGGCTGGTCGGCATCACTACTTCCTACCTCAGCTATCTTCATGCCCTTGGTCACGCTTTGCCCTTCCTTGACCAAGACCTTGCTGTTGTGAGCATATGCCGATAGATACGTAGGATTATGCTTAATGATAACCAGATTTCCGTATCCACGTAAGCCGGAGCCCGCATATACAATCTTCCCTGCCCCCGCAGCTTGGACCGGATCACCCACTTTCCCCGCCAAATCCACCCCTTTGTTGCTCGCGTCGTTGAAAGTGCCGATCAACTTTCCATCGCTAGGCCAAGCCCAATCCACCCCTTCGACCGCTGTACTCGCCGGGAGTTTCTCCGTAGGAGCAGGCTTAATGTCCGCAGGTTTGGATTCGCCTGAAGTTTGGCCGGATTTCACCGGGCTTTCGCCATCTCCTTGCTTCATGCGGCTAAACGCAGCATCGGAGTAAGGTTGAGTCCCTCCTTTGGGTTCCCGCTTCAGAACATCCACGACAAGGGGGCGAGGGCCATCTGTCGCAACAGGTACCGGCGGGGGAGAGACCGGGCGGGCAACCGCAACGCCTTCTGGCGGAACCACTCGCAGCAACTGTCCGACGTTAATTCGGTTCGGATCTTCAAGCTTGTTCCAGGCGGCTACATCCCGATAATCCTGCCCATTGTCCAAAGAGATACGCAGCAAGTTGTCTCCCTTTTTCACCAGGTAATACCCAGGCGGCACCTCCACGACGGCAGGAGTAACTGGAGCAAGGAGAGACTGAACGCGCTCTTCGACGGGCACGGGAGCTTGGCTAGCGCAGCCGGCCACAAGGACAGTTGCAATGGCCAGCATCAAGGCATTAGCAAAACGCACGCTCATTCCACCCCCGGCAGCAGCGGCACAAAACGAACCGCATCAAATCGGCTTTCGATGAAGCCATCAGGGCCACGCTCGATCAGCGACAACACTTGATCGCCCCCGCTGTTTCCTAGCGGCAGAATCAAACGCCCGCCAGGAGCCAGTTGATCGAGCAACTTGGCCGGAACCTGGGCAGCAGCCGCAGCGAGAATAATCGTATCAAAGGGAGCTGCTTCAGGTAGCCCCCAGTTGCCGTCTGCGTGCTTAAGACGAAGATTGGTCAGTCTGAGTTGTTTGATATTTTCACGGGCCCGCGCCAAGAGAGGGGCGATGCGTTCAACCGCATAGACGTCGCGCGTCAGGGTAGCCAGAACAGCCGCCTGATAACCACAGCCTGCGCCCACTTCCAGTGTCTTACCCAGTCCAGGGCGACCGGCCAGCAGCAGCTCAGTCATCCTCGCCACAACGAAAGGCTGCGAGATCGTCTGCCCTAGGATCAATGGCAGCGCCGTATCCTCATATGCACGATGCGCCAAAGCCGGCTCAACAAAAATGTGCCGAGGCACGCTATTCAGCGCAGCAAGTACCCGCTCATCGCGAATTCCCTGACCACGCAAACGCTCCACCATCCGGGCTCGAGTGCGCTGAGAAGTCATACCGATGCCTTGCAGCGTCATGCCAACCACTCCGTCACGGAAGTCATTTTTGCAGTATGCGTGAGATCAATCTGCAGGGGAGTAATGGACACGTAGCCATTCGCCACAGCATGAAAATCGGTGCCTTCCCCGGCATCAGCAGCAGCGCCGGCAGGGCCTATCCAATAAACAGTTTCGCCACGCGGATTTTGCTGCTTCACCACGGGCTCGGCTTTGTGCCGCCGTCCGAGGCGAGTGATCTTGATGCCACGAATTTGGTCGTAGGGGATATCGGGCACATTGACGTTTAGCAGCACCGGACCAGGAAAGCCCCGCTGCTGAAAGCGGCGCACCAAATCGCAAGCGACCTGCGCTGCGGTTTCAAAGTGACTAACCTGCTTTCCACCCGCGAGAGAAATGGCGATTGCGGGAACACCTAGCAGATAGCCCTCGGTGGCAGCAGCGACAGTACCCGAATACAGAGTGTCGTCACCCATATTGGCACCGCTATTGATGCCAGACAGAACCATGTCGGGGAGATGGTCCAACATGCCAGTAACGGCTAGGTGGACGCAATCGGTCGGAGTACCGTTAACAAAAAAATATCCACTCGGCGCCGTACGCAGATTAAGCGGGCGATCTAGCGTTAACGAATTACTCGCCCCGCTCCGATCTTGTTCAGGGGCCACAACGGTGATACCTGCAATACTGGGGACTTGAGAAACCGCGTCAGAAAGAGCGACGAGGCCAGGTGCCAAGTATCCGTCGTCGTTGCTAAGGAGAATTCGCATGACGGCGAATGAGGTCATTGACTAGTTGATAAATCCCGACGAGAAATATGAACGTGGTCAGCACGCCGGGAACGAACCACGTCGGCAAAACCAAGCGCTGGGCTACGCCCTCAAAACCCGCACAGTTAAGCGTTTCCGACCGCCGATATTAGCCGAAAAATCAAGCCCCGTGTGGTAGGCGCACAAGTACGTCGCTAGAGCCCCGTTCCAGGTTTCGCGCAAACATCTGCCCCGTCCCGAATTAGGTTGCCACCTGTTTGACGGATAGGCGGCGATAGTTATTCGCCGCCAAAGACGCCCGATGAACCTCATCGGGCGTTTTCAATTGTATGTAGCGAGAGGTCTGGCCTATCACGATAGTAGATGGCAATGGACTCGCGCACCATGCGGCGGGCCTGAGCAAGATCCGTTGGGCGCTGAAGCAAGAGCTCGTTCTTCAGAATGCCATTGACCCGCTCTGCCTGGGCGTTCTGGTAACTGTCGTAGCCGTCAGTCATGGAGCAAATCACGCCATGCTTGCGGTGGAAGTCCTGGTATCCCCCGAGCAATATTGAGCGCCTCGATCTGAGTGATGGACCAGCGGCCCTTGCCCCTTCTGTCTTTTGAGGGTCATCTTCAAGACCTGACTCACTTGGGCCGTCTGCAAGCCCTCATGGACGTGATAGCCGACGATCTTCCGTGAGTAGGCATCCGTAACCAAGCTCAAGTACGCACAGTGCGTCTGGGTCGGCAGGTAGGTGATGTCGGCAGCAACCCAGACCTGCTCACTCGCTTCGGCACGGATTTGATCCGGGCCTGCCTTGAGCTGGTTCGGGTGGCAGCGGAAGCGATGGTAGCTATCCGTGTTCTTGTGAAATGCTCGCTTGGGACGTACCAGCATGCGTGCATGCCTCAAGAGGTTGAACAGCGCGTCGCGGCCGATCTTCTGCCCGGCCTGATCCAAGGCCGGCACCAATCAAAGGTGCAGCTTGCTGCGAGCCGAGCCGGGGCTGGCGTAAGCGTCGCTCACGCAACCAGACCAATACCGTCGATCTGCCTTGCATCCCGTACTGCTCTTGCACCTGCTTATAGGTCAGTTCGCCTCTTTTTACTTGCGCCACAACCGCCAACTTAAAAGCAAGCGTGTAGCCCCTCTGCGTCCTCTTTACCCTCTATTCCATTGACTTCCCCTTTCTGACTCGAAAAGATGGCAACGCCATTTAGGACGAGGCAGAGCAAAAGAAAAAGCCACCCGAAGGTGGCTTTTTCTTTTATCGATTGGTCGGGGCGGCGGGATTCGAACTCGCGACCCCTTGCACCCCATGCAAGTGCGCTACCAGGCTGCGCTACGCCCCGACTGAGAAAACAATTATAGCAGTGAATTTAAATTTGTGCGAAATCAGGCGCGAAGAATTTCGATAATTTCGGCAATCTGGCTACGTAGCGATAGTGGTGCAGAAGACGTTTCTTGCACTTCATGATTCCCGGAGCCGCCCTCCTCCAGTCGATTACGTGCCCCGCTGATAGTGAAGCCTTCTTCGTAAAGCAACTGCCGGATGCGCCGCACAAGCAGCACTTCGTGATGCTGGTAATAGCGCCGATTGCCGCGACGCTTCACCGGCTTGAGCTGATTGAACTCCTGCTCCCAATAGCGCAGGACATGCGGCTTCACTCCACACAACTCACTTACCTCACCGATGGTGAAGTAGCGTTTTGCAGGGATCGGCGGGAGTTCTACGCGTTCAGTGGTTGTTGCCATTCTGGACAGATTCCACCGTGGCCTTCAGTTTTTGACTGGCGTGGAAGGTGACCACGCGACGTGCCGTGATGGGAATTTCTTCGCCGGTCTTGGGATTACGTCCAGGACGCTGGGGCTTATCCCGCAGTTGGAAATTACCGAAGCCGGACAGCTTCACGCAATCACCTGCTTCCAACGCAATTCGTACTTCCTCGAAAAAGCCTTCCACCATGTCTTTCGCTTCACGCTTATTCAGGCCGACCTTTTCAAACAGCATGTCAGCCAGCTCCGCCTTCGTAAGCGTCATGTTGCTGCCTAATTTTCCTTGTTTGCTATCGCTCATTTCATCCCCAGGCGACTCAGCCCCGCAATTCGGCGGCGAAATCTTTCTGTGCAGCGGCCACCAAAGCAGCTACCGCAGCATCCACTTCCACATCCTCAAGAGTTTTTTGAGTATCTTGCATAACTACCCGGAACGCAAGGCTTTTTCTACCTTCAGCCACGCCTTTTCCTTGGTATAGATCGAACAATTCGATGCCCTTCACGATCGCCGGCGCGGCCTTTTTCAAGCTGCTTTCCAGATCGCTCCAAGCTACGGATTGATCGACGATCAAAGCCAAATCGCGGACCACTGCCGGATAGCGCGACACTTCCCGATAAGCGGGGAACGGGGCTTGAAGCAGGGCATCTAGTTCCAGCTCGAACACCACGGGAGCCGTACCCAGGTCGTACTTTTGCACCCAGCGCGGATGAAGCTCGCCGATGATGCCGACAACCTCGCCGTCGCGAAGCACACGTGCAGCACGTCCGGGATGAAGCGCCGGATGAGCGAGTTTTTCGAATGCCAGCGATTGACCGTGGAACAGCGCTTCGACGTCGGACTTCACGTCGTAAAAATCGACCTGACGCCCCTCGCTGCCCCACTGTTCGGGCAACGCAGAGCCGCTGGCCAGACCGGCTAGACGACGAGGCTGGTGATAGCCAGTCACGGGCTGGCCTGCGACATCGGCGATGAAGGCACGGCCGATCTCGAAGGTTCGCACGCGCGGTTGCTGACGCTTGCGGTTGGCTGCCAGCACATTGACCAAGCCACCGATCAGGCTACTGCGCATAACGCCCATTTGGCTGGCAATCGGATTCGCCAGCACGACGGGCTTGGTATTGCCGCAGAAATCCGCTTCCCATGCGGCTTCCACGAAGCTGAAGTTCACCGTCTCCTGGTATCCCAGAGCCGCAACGCGGCGGCGCAAGGCCATGGGACCGCGGCGCTTTTCAGGCAACGGCATCATCTTCATCAGGGCCTTGGGGGGGCGTGCCACGATGTTGTCGTAACCGTAGAGACGACCGACTTCTTCGATGAGATCTTCTTCGATTTCGATGTCGAAACGATGGGGCGGCGGCGTAACGACAAAGCCTTCGTCCTCAGCGCGACACTCAAGCCCCAGCCCGCAAAGCAGCTTGCCGATCTGCTCCGCCGCCAGCGGGATGCCCAGCACCTTGTTCACCCGGGCAGTACGCAGCACCACGGGTTTGCGTGCGGGTAGATGAGCGGGGGCGACAGCCTCGACCACCGGCCCCACCGCGCCGCCGCAGATTTCGACGATGAGTTGGGTTGCTCGCTCCAAGGCTTTGCGCTGGAGTTGGAAATCCACGCCGCGCTCGAAGCGGAAAGAGGAATCGGAGGAGAAGCCCAGGGCACGTGCCTTGCCGGCGATGACATCGGGCGCGAAGAAGGCGGACTCCAGGAACACGTCCTTGGTTTCGCTTGTCACGCCTGAGTCTTCACCGCCCATGATGCCGGCCAGCGCCAGGGCGCGGGCGTCGTCGGCGATCAGCGCCACGTCGGCGGCGGGGTTCACGGTCTGCCCATTCAGCAGCAGAACTTGTTCGCCGGCCTTGGGGAAGCGTACATGGATGGCGCCCGACAGCTTGGCGTTGTCGAAGGCGTGCATGGGTTGACCGAGTTCCAGCATCACGTAGTTGGTGACGTCCACCACAACGGAAATGGAGCGAATACCGCAACGCTCCAGGCGCTGCTTCATCCAATCGGGCGTCGCAGCAGCAGCATTCACGCCCTTCAGCAGGCGGCCGCAGTAGCGAGGACAAGCTTGGGACGCATCCAACGCCACGGCGCGCTTTTCGTCGTGAGCGACAACCGCTTCAGCCACGGCGGGCAGATTCAGCGGAGCGCCGGTCAGCGCGGCCACTTCACGAGCCACACCGCTGAGAGACAAACAGTCGGCGCGGTTGGGCGTCAGCTTGATGGTGATCAGAGTGTCGTCCAAGTCCAGGTATTGGCGGATGTCCTGGCCGACAGGGGCGCTTTCGGGCAGCATCAGCAGGCCGGAGCTCTCTTCCGCGATACCCAGCTCCTTGGCAGAACAGAGCATGCCGAAGCTCTCGATGCCGCGCACCTTGGCCTTCTTGATTTCGAAATCGCCGGGCAGCTTGGCGCCCACCAGGGCGCAAGGCACCTTGAGGCCTGCCGCCACATTCGGCGCACCGCAAACGATTTGCAGCGTGCCGTGCTCGCCGGCATCCACCTGACACAAGCTCAGACGGTCGGCATCAGGGTGCTTTTCACGGGAAATGACCTGGGCCACTACCACCTTGGTGAAGGCGGGCGCCACCGGGTCCATCTCTTCCACTTCCAGCCCGGCCATGGTCAGGGTATGGGCCAACTCCTCCACGCTAAGGGAGGGATTCACGAGGCTACGCAGCCAGGATACGGAGAATTGCATGAACGTAACTCGCTTTTGCGATCAGTTGAATTGGGCCAGGAAACGCAGATCGCCGTCGAAGAACAGGCGCAGGTCGTTGATGCCGTAGCGAAGCATGGTGAAGCGATCGAGCCCCATGCCGAAGGCGAAGCCGGTGTACTTTTCGGGATCGATACCGCCAAAGCGCAGCACGTTGGGATGAACCATGCCGCAACCACCGATTTCCAACCAGCGGCCCTTGAGCGGACCGCTCATGAAGGCCACGTCCATTTCGGCAGAAGGCTCGGTAAACGGGAAAAACGAAGGACGGAAACGCATCGTCAGATCATCCGTCTCGAAGAAATTCTTGAGCAGGTCGGCGATCACGCCTTTCAGGTCGGCGAAGCTCACGTCTTGCCCAACCCAAAGACCTTCCACCTGATGGAACATGGGAGAGTGGGTGGCATCGGAGTCCACGCGATAGACGCGACCGGGAGCAATGATGCGGATTTCCGGCATCTGCTCCAGATGACCGTACTTGGCCACATGAGCTTGCATGTAGCGCACCTGCACCGGGCTAGTGTGGGTGCGGATGAGCACGTCCTCCCGCATCTTGCCGGTTTCGTCCTGCAGATAGAACGTATCGTGCATAGAACGCGCGGGGTGATTATCCGGCGTGTTCAAGGCGGTGAAGTTGTGCCAGTCAGTCTCGATCTCGGGACCATCGGCCACTTCAAAGCCGATGGAACTGAACAATTGCTCGACACGCTCAAGACTGCGCATTACCGGATGCAGGCCACCGGAGGATTGGCCCCGGCCCGGCAGGGTGACGTCCAGAGCTTCAGCGGCAAGCTGTGCTTGAAGCGCCGCATCGCGCAAGGCATCGCGACAGGCAGTCAGCGCCGCTTCAACCTGTTCCTTGGCCGCATTAATCGCGGCGCCGGCGCTCTTGCGCTCATCGGGAGAGAGCTTGCCCAGTCCCTTCAACAGTTCGGTAAGGGAACCACTCTTACCCAGGTAACGGGCCTTGGCTTCTTCGAGCTTGGCCGGTTCGGTGGCAGCGGCGAAATCGGCCGCGGCGTCGGCAATCAGTTTTTCGAGATCGTTCATAAGCTTGAATGCAAGAGGGAGGCCCCAGTTACCCGAGGCCTCCCCCTTGATTGCGCAGGTTGAGTACGCTTTTTGGGTCTGCTATCAGGCGCCCAGCTTGGCCT
>DASUJA010000078.1:0-6603 GCA_036279515.1 Rhodocyclaceae bacterium
ACGCCAAGCAAATGACGGCGGTAACGCAGTGAAGGCAACGCTTGCGGCAATGAAGAGCATTGCCGACAAGGTCAGCGTCGTGGACGACATTGCCTATCAGACCAACCTCCTGGCCTTGAATGCCGCTATCGAAGCCGCCCGGGCCGGGGATCACGGCAAGGGCTTTGCCGTCGTGGCATCGGAAGTCCGCAAGTTGGCAGAACGCTCCCAGATTGCGGCGCAGGAAATCGGCGAAATGGCTAGGTCCTCCGTGGGACTCTCCGAAAGGGCAGGAAACCTACTCAACGAGATCGTGCCTGCCATCGGCAAGACATCCGATCTAATGCAGGAAATTGCGGCCACCTCCGCCGAGCAATCCAACGGCGTCGGCCAGATCAACGCGGCGATGGGGCAGCTCTCAAGCCTGACGCAACACGGCGCTTCCGCGTCCGAGGAACTTGCAGCCACCGCTGAGGAAATGTCTGGCCAAGCCGAGCAACTGCAAGACTTGATGGCGTTCTTCAAGCTTGCTGAAGCAACTAAAACACAGCGGGCCTAAGCTCAGCGGACTAGCCAAAAAGAAGGCGCATGTGACGCTCCGTTTGCACCCCGCTTGGGGCGCGCAGAAGCGTCAATGCGCCTAGGTTGGACTTCTGGGTAGAGGCGATCAGCAACGTGCCGCAACGAAATCCTTCACGGCCTTGGCGTCGGCGTCCATCACTTCCACGCGCTGGGGCAGCGCCTCGATGCCTTCCAGCACAGCGGGACGCACGGGTTCGCGGTTCAGGGCTTCGCGGATGGTCTCGGCAAACTTCACGGCCTGGGCGGTTTCCAGCACGACCATGGGCAAGCCGGCGTCGCGGTTTTCCTGAGCGACCTTGAGGCCGTCGGCGGTGTGGGTGTCGATCATCACGCCGTACTTTTCCCAAGTGGCCTTGATGGTCTTGAGGCGGTCGGCGTGGCTGCTGCTGCCGGAGACGAAACCGAACTGGGCGATCAGCTTGAAGTACTCGGTCGCGCCCAGATCGAAGGCACCGCCGCCATCCACTTCCTGCCACAGTTGGCGAACCACGTCCGCATTGCGGCCCACCAGATCGAAGATGAAACGCTCGAAGTTGGAGGCCTTGGAGATGTCCATGGACGGGCTGGAGGTCACGTAGGTCTCGGCGGTCTTGCGGGGACGATAGACGCCGCTCTTGAAGAACTCGTCGAGTACGTCGTTCTCGTTGGTGGCGAGCACCAGCTTGGCAATGGGCAGGCCCATCTGGCGAGCGATGTGACCGGCGCAGATGTTGCCGAAGTTGCCTGAGGGCACGGAGAAGGCGACCTTCTCGTCGTTGGACTTGGTGGCCTCGAAGTAGCCCTTGAAGTAATAGACGATCTGGGCCGCAACACGGGCCCAGTTGATGGAGTTCACGGCGCCGATCTTGTACTTGGCCTTGTAGGCGGCGTCGTTGGAGGCGGCCTTCACGATGTCCTGGGCGTCGTCGAACATGCCGCGCACGGCGATGTTGAAGATGTTGGCGTCTTGCAGGGAATACATCTGGGCGCGCTGGAAGGCGCTCATCTTGCCGTCGGGCGACAGCATGAAGACCTTCACGTTGTGCTTGCCGCGCATGGCGTATTCGGCCGCGGAGCCGGTGTCGCCGGAGGTGGCGCCGAGGATGTTGATGGTCTCGCCGCGCTTGTCGAGCACGTACTCAAACAGGTTGCCCAGCAACTGCATGGCCATGTCCTTGAAGGCCAGCGTGGGGCCGTTGGACAGTTCCAGCAGAGACAGGCCCGGTTCCAGTTCGGTCAGGGGTGTGATGTCCTTGGCCGCTTCGGGCTTGCGCGCGAAGGCGTAGGTGTCGGCGGTGTAGGTCTTGCTCACCAGCGCCTTCAGATCGGCGGCGGGAATGTCGGTGATGAACTTGGACAGCACCTCGAACGCCAGATCGGCGTAGGAGAGGCCGCGCCAGCGGGCCAGTTCTTCCTTGCTGATTTGCGGGTATGACTCGGGCAGGTAGAGACCGCCATCGGGGGCCAAGCCGCCGAGCAGGATGTCGCAAAATTCCAGAGCGGGGGACTGCCCGCGAGTGCTGATGTAGCGCATGGGAAGACGGGGAGGAAAGCGAGAAGGGCGCGATTATACCGGGCGCTCAGGGGCTACCGTGAGGGCGAAGTCATCACAAAGAGCACCAAGGACACCAAGGCGCACAAACAGAACCCAATGCTTTTCTTGGTGCTTCTTCGTGTTCTTTGTGGCCTTGGTGGTTACTTCTTAAATGCCCCCCCCAAGACCAAGCGCAGTCGGAAAAAACAAAGGCCGCCGAGGATCGCTCCCCCGGCGGCCTTTGTCCTTGCTTCTTGACGGCAAGTCTTTACATCAGGCCCATCGCTTGCGACAGGACCAGCGGATAGCGCTGGATGCAGCGTCCCACGGGGACTTGCTGCGCGGCGCAGCGGAATCCGGGAACGACGGTCCTACCGAGCAATCTCCACCAGATTCCATTTCATTCCGACTAGGCTACAGGCTGAACAGCTGCCATCGCATCCGCCAGCTTGTCATTGAGTCTGGTGCATTTCTTCGCCACGGAATCAAACATCAGGAAGTGTTTGAGGAATTCGGACTTCAGGGTCTGATACACATCGTCCGCTTTGCTGTCGGATTTCGAGGCTTGCGCCCTCCCACAGTGCTCCATGTAGAACAGCAAGCGTTTGTGATCCTCTGCATGCGTCAGGAGCAAGGATACGGGAACGCCTGTTTCGACCATCCGCACTTCTTCTCGATGGAACTGCTTGTCCATGGCAAATAAGATTCGCTGGCGCCACAACTCGAACCAGATCTCCGTGTGCAACTCACCAGCCTCCGGGTGTAGCTCCTCGATGAGTGCCATGATGACGCGGTGCTCCTCGTCGAACATCGTTGAGCCGGAATCGATATCCATGCGAAAAATCGTCCTCCAAGAATTCGCGTGCCAGACCGGACGGCTGCGCATGCAAGCCACCACTTGGCGGCGGTTTGCATGCCCCTAGAAATAGCAACACGAAGATGAGGCCACCGTCGGTTGGCGGTGAGCGAAGCGAACCCCAATGCCGAGCAAGCGCCGGGATCGTTGGGCATCGCTTCACTCAGCCCAACCTACTCATTCATTCCTCTCCAAACATTTTCAGGCCGGATCAATAGTTCAATTCGGAGCGCTGGGGCCACCAACCTGCTTGGACGCCATGAATGTGCCGACCCGAGTTCCAGAGTTGGACTTTACGGCCCACACACCGCCCGCCGCAGCGGCCCCCTGGCCGTAAAACGTGCCTTTCACGTAGGAAGCCGCGCTATCCAAGGATGGAATGCTTGGGGCGGTGAACGATGTGGAACGGAAATTGGCGCCAGACACTTTACCCGCTAAGGTGGCTGTACTCGGCCAAATAGCAAGTGTCCCATTCCAGGAACCTTGGCGGAAGTCCACAGTCATATTCAACCCTCCACCAGAATAAGTCGCGGTCGGCGCCGCGCCGGCAACCAAGGCCTGGAGGTCCGCGAGAGATGTTGCCGCACCGCCAACGGCGTATCCCGTCATCTGACAAGAGCCGGTGGCGCAAGAGTAAATGGCGCCGCTGAAGGTCGCCTGGCTTGCCGACGTGTTTGCGTAGCCAGCAAAGTAACCTCCCTGTGCATTGGCGGCCGTCATGGCATCGGAGTTACTCCCAATGGTCCAGAGTGTCGCACCGGCACCGCCGCCCCTAGCCGGCCCCCCACTCAATTGCACACTCTCGGTCACCGTATAACCGCCTGCGGTCACGGTCACGATGGAGGGCATGGTTCCTGGCTTCCAGTCGGGACCCACCACAATCTTGACCTTGTCATCCACATCAGCGAAGTTGTTAGTCGTGGCGTAACCCACCCAGTTGGTGCTGACCGGCGCCGGGGCCGGGGCCGTCGGCAGGCTGATGTTTTGCACGATGGTGGTGGGCAGATTACCCAGTCCCACGGCGGGCGCCTGGGTTCCTCCATCACGGCCATGGCTTTCCTGCTGGCCATCGGAAGACTCGCCGCTTGCCGAAGTGCTCGATGAACTGACGGCCCTGAAGGCCTGGGGCGTCGTTGCCGGTTGGCTAACGGATGCCACCTGAGTACCTTGCTTCGCGGCATCCCAGTAGCCCCATTCGCCGGCCGAATCGGCCCGAACGGCAGTGCTGGTGGTAGCGCAGGCCAGAGACGCGATGGCAGTTGCGATCAGTTTCTGTTTCATGGTCATCTCCTTAGAAAGCGCGGCTCAGGGTGAGGCCGGTTTGGATGCGGGAATAGTCGTAGATGGATACGTTGGAACGGTTGCGGGTAACAGTGGTGGCAAGCCCCAGGGTCCAGTTATTCAGGGCCCCCTCTCGGAACACGTAGTTGGCTGCAAAGCTGCTACGCGCTTCGTTATCGTGGCGGGCGATGCCGTACACCGGCTCTTGGCCGCTGTAGTCGCTGCTGCGATAGTTGTGGCGCAGGGAAAACTCCCAACCGGCCCAGGGACGAGCAATGAGCGCCCCCCCCAGATCGTCGCCGTGATTGCTGAAACGATTTTCCACAGCGGCTTCCTTGAAGCCTCGAACGGTGAAGCTGATAGCGTAACGACCATCGGCGAAGGCACGTCCGGCGCCCAGTCCCACGGAATTCAGCTCGCTATTGCGGCCTGAGTCCTGGGGCTGCTGAAAGGTCTTGTCCTGGTACTGAAAGTCGGCGCTCAGCTCCCAGCCGGAAAGCTTCCACACCACCGTCGGATCCAGGCCCTGGAAAGTCGCCAATCGCCCATGGCCGCGATAGATGTCCGAATACTGGTAAGGCACGGAAACGCGCCAGTTGTCCGTAGAGATCAGCGCCGGGCCGGTGGAGAGGGATACCACGTCCAGATCTTGAGCTTTGATGGAGTCATAGCTCATGGCGTAGTAGGAGAGCTGGCTTTGCCAAAGCGCTGCGGCTTCGGAATTGCCCACCTGCAGGGTCTTGCCCAGCAGGTAGCGATGATTGACCCCCACCATGGCGTTGAAGCCGGAATCGCCCTTCTTGAGGGAGCTGGAACCCAGGTTGAAGGAAGACCCGCCGATATCCAGGGTCGACCGTGCAGGCCCGGCGTTCGCGTTGGAGTCGCTAACGTAGCCGAAGCTGACGAAGGGCGAGAAGGCGCTGGGTTTGCTGTCCGCCTCAACCTGGGCCAGGAACTGACGAATCGTCACCTTGACCGATTCCGGCGTGGCGGGCTGATTCAGCACCTCCTCGGCCAGACTGCGCGCTTTGTCGAAATTCAGCGCGCGATAGTAGGCAACCGCCAGCTCCAGCTTCACGCGATCCTTGGGTTCCTGGGCCAGCATGCCCCGCATCAGGCGGATGGATTCACCCAGTTCTCCTCCATCGCGCAGACTCATGGCACGGCTGAACTGATCCTCCGCTTCCTGGGGCGTGGTCGGAACATCCGCCGCCAGGACGGGCTTGGCAAATAATGCAGATAGCATTGCACTCAGAAAGGCATAACGCACTCGCGCGGTATTTCCTTGCCTGCAGATCGGCATTACTTCTTTATTCACAGATTCGCTCCCTGGGATAGTTGAAATGACAAACGGGCGCGATGCTACGAAGCCATCGTCAAAGCATCGTCATTTCTCCCAAGGGACGGCTTGAGGTATCGTGGCGGCCATTCGGAGCGTCAAGCCGCACTGCATCAGACTTAAGGCGATCCCTACACAAACAAGAAACGTCCTGCTGCAAGCCCATGGGTTTGCTATCCCAACGAGACTTTTATTGCCATGCCGTCATTCCCGCTTTTTCTCTCCTCCTTCGGTGCGCTGGGTTTGCGCTGGAACGGGAAAGACATCGCCATCGCAGGGGAAAAGCCGGCAGCGCTCCTGGCTTACCTAGCACTGGAGCCCGGGCCCCATCGGCGGGAATCCCTGGCGGAGTTGTTGTGGCCTGGGGTACCGACGGAATCGGCGCGGCACAGCCTGCGGCAGACGGTATTCAATCTGCGCAATCTGCTGATGGATGCGACGGGCCACGCTTTCATCGCGGGGCGGAATCAATTGGCGTGGGACGGGGAGTCGGTCTTCACTTCGGACGTGGCGCTACTGCTGGATGCGGTGGCGGGCGATCCCGGCGCCCCGATGGACGATGCAACCCGGATAACGACCTTGAAGGCGGCCATGGCCGTGTACGCGGGGCCTTTCCTGTCCACTCTGAGCTTGGCCGATTGCCAGGATTTCATGGACTGGGTTCATTTCAAGCGGGAAGCCCTGCATCTGCGGGCCTTGGAGTTGCTGCGCCGTTTGATCGATTGCCTTGAATCCCAAGGGCGCACGCGGGAGGCCTTGTCCTTCGCCCTGCGCTATACGGAGTTGGAGCCTTGGAGCGAGATGGGCTATCTGCATGCGATGCGGCTCTACGCGGCAGATGGGCAGCGGGATGCGGCCCTGGCCTTGTATGAAACCTACTGCCGAGTGCTGGAACGGGATTTGGGGGTTTTGCCGGGCAAGGATGTCCAGGCGCTGATGGAGGATTTGCGCCACCAGAATCGAACAAGCGCCGAGCTTGTATCGCGTCTGGAGGAACGACGTCAGGTGACGGTGTTGTTTTGCGAACTGCACGTGGCGGACGTATCCGATCTC
>DASUJA010000079.1:0-33729 GCA_036279515.1 Rhodocyclaceae bacterium
TCCCTGTCCCTCCTGGTAGCGGCGCGCAGCCTCAATCTTGGTAATGGCGACCTCCAGGTGACGCCGGGCCAGTCCGTGCAACTGGGGCGTCTCAAGATCGCCACCGACGCGGATACGCGCATGGCGACCTTCTTCTACAAGGATCAGGACGGACGCCCCGCGTTTGCCGTGGATTCCTTCTTCGACGTTCGCACCGGCAAGATTCCCTACGACAAATATCGGGACAAGATCGTCCTCATCGGTCCCACCGCTGCCGGCGTGGGCAGTCTGTTTGTGACGCCCATTGCCCCGTCTATGCCTGCCGTGCTGATGCAGGCCCATGCCGTTTCCAGCATTCTTTCCGAACACTTCTTTGTGGCACCCGCCTGGGGCTTCTGGGCCGAGAAGGGCATCTTCCTGCTGATTGCCGCCTATCTGGTTGCCCTTCTGCCCCGGCTCAAGGCCGGTATGGGAGCGGGTATCACCGTGAGCGTCCTGGCGCTGCTGCTCGGCGCCCACTTCGTGCTCATGACCACCCAACTCCTGTGGTTGCGTTTGATGTTGCCCGCAAGCCTGCTGCTGGTGGGGCACGCGCTGCTCACCACCAAGCGCTTCCTAGTGACAGAGCAGGGCAAGGAAAAATCCGATCTGGATTCGGCTGAATCCAACCGCATGCTGGGCCTCGCTTTCCAAGGCCAGGGCCAGTTGGACATGGCCTTCGACAAGTTCCGCAAGTGCCCCCTGGACGAGCAGTTGATGGAGAACCTCTACAACCTGGGGCTGGACTTCGAGCGCAAGCGGCAGTTCAACAAGGCGGAATCCGTGTTCCGCTACATGGGCGATTTCAACCCCAAGTTCCGCGACCTGGAGCAGCGTTTGTCCCGGGCGAGGCAATTGTCCGAAACCATTATCCTCGGCGGCGCAGGCGCTGCCCGCAGCAATGCCAGCCTGCTGGATGCGGGCACGCTGGAAAAGCCCATGCTGGGCCGCTTTCAGGTGGAGAAGGAATTGGGCAAGGGCGCCATGGGCGTGGTCTATCAAGGCCGCGATCCCAAGATCAACCGGGTGGTGGCCATCAAGACCATGGCCCTTTCCCAGGAGTTCGAGGGCGATGAACTGGCTGACGTGAAGGCTCGTTTCTTCCGGGAGGCTGAAACCGCAGGGCGGCTTAATCACCCGCACATCGTGACCATCTACGACGCTGGCGAGGAACACGATCTGGCCTTCATCGCCATGGAGTTCCTCAAGGGGCAAGATCTGGTGCCCTATACCAAGGCAGATCACTTGCTGCCACTGCCTGCCGTCATGAGCATCGCCGCACGGGTGGCCGAGGCTCTCGATTACGCTCACAAGAACAACGTGGTGCACCGGGACGTAAAGCCGGCGAACATCATGTACGAGCCTGACTCGGATACGGTAAAAGTGACGGATTTCGGCATTGCCCGACTGACGGACTCATCCAAGACCAAGACAGGCATGGTGCTGGGTACGCCCAGTTTCATGTCCCCCGAGCAGTTGGCTGGCAGCAAGGTAGATGGCCGCTCGGATCTATTTTCCCTGGGAGGAACCTTGTATCAACTGGTGACGGGCCGCTTGCCCTTCGAGGGCGAATCGCTGGCCCAACTGATGTTCCAGATCGCCAATAAGGCGCCGGCGGATGTTCGCAGCCTGCGCCCCGATATACCTGACTGTCTCGTCGCCATCATTGATCGCGCCCTGACCAAAGACATCAATCAACGCTATCAAACCGGGGCCGAAATGGCTCTGGCCCTGCGTTCCTGCATGGCAGGGCAGGAGCAATGAGCACGTGCGCCAAGGAATTGCCATGGACCTGAGTTCGGCACTGGAAATGGTGGCCCTGTCCGATAAGGGCATGGTCCGCAACAACAACGAAGACTCCGTTTTGACCAACGCCCAGTATGGCTTTGCCGTGCTGGCGGACGGCATGGGCGGCTACAACGCCGGCGAGGTGGCCAGCGGCATGGCCACCGCCCTGCTGGGAAGCGAATTGCAACGTTTGCTGGATGGCATTCGCCCCGATCATCGGGCGGCGGGTGGCGGGCTGGTGGGCGAAACTTTGCTGCACGACCAAATCATCCGGGCCAACGCAGCCATTCACGGCGCCGCCCAGACGCAACCCCAGTACTCGGGAATGGGGACCACCCTGGTGGCGACCCTCTTCACGGACAACCTTCTGATCGCTGCCCACATCGGCGACTCTCGGCTGTATCGGGCCAGGGGAGAGGACTTCCAGGTCATCACTCGGGACCATTCCTTGCTACAGGAACAGATCGACGGTGGCATCATTACGCCCGAGGAAGCGCGCTACTCCGTGAATCGCAATCTGGTGACACGAGCGCTGGGCATCGATCCGGAGGTGGAGCCGGAGATTCATGTGCATGAGGTGCAGCCTGGAGACATTTACCTGTTGTGTTCCGACGGCCTCAACGACATGGTGGAGGATTCAGAAATTGCGATGACCGTGCAGATGCTTTCAGCCAACCTGGCTGTCTGCGCGGATCAGTTGGTGCAAATGGCCAACGATAATGGGGGACGGGACAACGTTTCCGTTATTCTGGTAAAGGTTAAGAAGGTGTATCCGGCTCCGAAACCTTGGTGGCGCAAATGGCTGCCAGGTCTGGGAAAATGACGGAAAGCATTAAGGGATAGAAATGGCAAAACTCATTTTGAGTATGGACGGGCTGACGCTCAAGGAGATAGCGCTTACTAAGGAGCGCATCACCATCGGCCGCAAGCCGCATAACGACATTCAGATCGACAACCTCGCCATTTCAGGTGAGCACGCGGCGATCGTCACTATCCTCAACGACTCGTTCCTGGAAGATCTGGCGAGCACCAATGGCACTTTCGTCAATGGTCAGCAGGTTCAGAAGCATTTCCTTCAGAACAACGACGTGATTGAACTGGGCAAGTACCGGCTCAAGTACGTCAATGAAGGCGTAGCGATGGCGGCGCAAGGCGATTTCGAGAAGACCATGGTGTTGCGGCCAGACATGATGCGTAAGGCCGGTGACGGCAAGGGGCCTGAACCCGTGGGCACCAAGACTCAGCCTTCGCCCATGATGATGCCGCCGATCCAGATCACTCCTGCCCCTGCAGCTCCTATGATGGCTCCGGCTGCAACTCCTGCTTCCGCAACTCAAGCTCCGCCAGTTCAAGCCCCTGCAACTCCGGCATCCGCAGCCCAGCCGGCTGCTGCTGCGCCTGCACTACCCCTGGGTTCCATCCAGGTGCTGAATGGCGCCAATGCGGGGCGGGAGCTTGAGCTCACCAAGACCCTGACCACCCTGGGCAAACCGGGCGTGCAGGTGGCTGTGATTGCCCGTCGTCCTCACGGCTACTTCATCACCCACGTGGAAGGTGCTCAGTTTCCCGTGGTCAATGGCGTCACGCTGGATGCCCAGGCTCACCAACTCAATGACCATGACGTTATCGAGCTGGCAGGTGTGAAGATGGAGTTTTTCCTCAAGGGCTGACCAAGGGGCGTTAGCCCCTTTGTTCCCACCTTCCAAGGAGTGCGCTTGAAGCAGTATCTAGTCCGTTTCGTCTTGGGGGGCGTCATCCTATTGGCCTTGCTGGGCCATGCGGCGCGCATCTATCAGATCCCCCTGATTAGTCACCTGGACGCCATCTTCTACGACGCCAAGATTCGACTCACCATGCCCAATCGCATGGACGAGCGGGTGGTGGTCCTCGACATTGACGAGCAATCCCTCGCTGAAGTGGGCCGCTGGCCTTGGGGGCGCGACAAGCTGGCGACCATGATGGATCGCTTGTTCAAACAGTACAAAGTCGCCCTCGTCGGCTTCGACGTGGTCTTCGCCGAGCAGGACGACAGCTCCGGCCTCAAGTCCCTGGAGTCCTTGGCAAAGAGCAATCCCTCTTTCCAACCCGTGGTGCGCAACCTGCGTCCGCGCCTTGATTACGACGCCCGTTTTGCACAGTCGCTTAAGGATCGTCCGGTGGTCCTGGGCTATTACATGTCCGGCGAAGCCGAGGCTCATACCAGTGGTGTGCTACCCAAGCCGGTGTGGCCTGAGGGCGGGTTCCTTGGCGGCGCCGACGTCATCTCCTGGACCGGCTACGGAGCGAATCTGCCCGAGTTGCAGAAGGCCGCAAACTCCGCCGGCCACTTCAACCCCATGGTGGATTTTGACGGCGTGTCGCGCCGCGTGCCGCTTGTGGTCGAGTACAAGGGCGCTTACTACGAAGCTCTGTCCCTGGCCATGGTGCGCCGTCTGCTCGGGAGTCCGCCCGTGATGCCCGGCTATCCGGCAGACGCCGATCCGCGCGATTACGGTTCCCTTGAGTGGTTGGAACTGCCTGCTGCCCAAGGCACCCTGCGCATCCCCGTGGACGAGAATGCTGCGACCCTGGTGCCCTATCGCGGCTACGAACGCAGCTTCCGCTACCTCCATGCCGCCGATGTGCTAGCTGGCCGCGTGCCTGCCGAGCAGTTGGCCGGAAAGATCGTCCTGGTGGGCACCACCGCTCCTGGCCTCAAGGATCTGCGAGTTACGCCGGTGGGCACCGCCTACCCCGGTGTGGAAATCCACGCCAACCTGATCGCCGGCATGCTCGACGGCAGCATCAAGTACAAACCGTCCTACGTGCTTGCCGCCGACTTGCTGTTGGTGTCCGTGGCTGGGCTGGTCATGGTTTTCCTGGTGCCCCTGTTGCCGCCCTTGCGTGCCTCCCTGGTGTCTCTGGCCGTGCTCTCGGCCCTGTTCGGCATCAACTTCTATTTTTGGAACGTCACTCACCTTGTCCTTCCCATCGCGACAGGGCTGGTCATGGTGGCGCTGCTCTACGCCCTCAACATGTCTTGGGGCTACTTCGTGGAAAGCCGCACCAAGCGCCAATTCACGGAACTGTTCGGCCAATATGTGCCGCCGGAACTGGTTGAGGAGATGGCGAAGAATCCTGAGGGCTACAGCATGGATGGCCGGAAGGCCGAACTCACCGTCCTGTTCTCCGACGTGCGTGGTTTCACCACGATTTCGGAAGGCTTGGCGCCTGACCAGTTGGCCGCTCTGATGAACGAATACCTGGGCGCCATGACCAAGGTGATTCGCGGTCATCTCGGTACCCTCGACAAGTACATTGGCGATGCCATCATGGCCTTCTGGGGGGCGCCCGTGGCTGATTCAGCCCACGCTCGCCATGGGGTGATTGCAGCTCTGGATATGCAAGTAGGCATGTCCCAACTGAACAAGGAGCTGGTCGCCCGCGGCTGGCCCTCGCTGAAAATTGGCATTGGTGTTAATACCGGCACGATGACCGTGGGAGACATGGGCTCACCAGTACGCAAGGCCTACACGGTCATGGGTGATGCCGTGAATTTGGGTTCGCGGCTTGAAGGCATCACCAAGCAATACGGCGTGGGTATCGTGGTGGGCGAAACCACCTATGCTCAACTAAAGGATGAGTTCGTCTTCCGCGAACTGGATCGGGTGCGCGTCAAAGGTAAGGACGAGCCCGTCGCCATTTACGAACCCCTGGGTGAAGTCGGCAAGGTGGCGGCGGACGTCCTGGAAGAATTGGCGCGCTGGAACGAGGCCCTGCGGGACTATCGTGACCAGAAGTGGGATCAGGCCGAGGCGCTGGTGCAAGCCTTGTCAAACGCCTCGCCCCACTACCTGTATGGGCTCTACCTGGAGCGCATCGCTCACTATCGACAAAATCCCCCTGGCGATGCCTGGGATGGCGTCACCACTTTCGAGACCAAGTAACGTCGTGAAGATCAAAGTTCTCGGTTGTAGCGGAGGCATCGGCGGGCAGGACGTGCACACCACGTCTTTTCTCGTGGATGACGACATTCTCATCGACGCCGGTACTGGCGTTGCAGAGCTCTCGATAGAGGCGCTGGCAAAGATCGACCACGTCTTTGTCACCCATACGCACCTGGACCACATTGCCTGCCTGCCTCTGCTCATCGACGCGGTGGCCGACGTGCGCACCACGCCGCTCCGGGTGCATGCCATCGGCCCAGTCATTGATCTCCTGCGCAAGCATGTTTTCAACTGGAGCATCTGGCCCGACTTTTCTGAAATTCCCTCAGCCGATGCCTCTGTACTGGAGTTCGTCGAGATACAAGTGGATGTCGCCGTGGATATGGGGCAGGGGCGCAGGATCACTCCCTGGCCGGTCAACCACACGGTGCCGGCGGTCGCCTATGCGGTCGAGTCGTCGGAGGGAGCCTGGGTCTTCTCCGGCGACACTGCGTCCTGTCCTCCCCTTTGGGAGAGGATCAATCGGATCGATGACCTGCGCTACCTGATCGTGGAATGCGCTTTCCCGAATCGGCAGGCCGATCTGGCGAAGGCTGCAAAGCATCTGTGTCCCTCGACGCTGGCGGCCGAGTTGAGCCTTTTGCAACGACCCGTCGAACTGTTCATCACTCACCTCAAGCCGGGGATGATCGAAATCACCATGGATGAAGTGGCGCAAGCCATCGGTGGTTTCCAGCCCCGGATGCTGGAAAACAATTGGATATTCGAGCTGTGACAACATCAGTGACTTCCCTCGTGACGTTTGTATCGGAGGGCCGCAAATGAGTGCGCTACCAGGGGGGGCCGTCGACACTTCTGTGCAGACGGACGTGGCGAGCCGGCTGGTTTTTTTCAAGAGCCTGCAAACCGTCACCAACAAGATCCACGCGACCTCCAACATCGACGAAATCATGTTGGAGTTGTCCCAGGATATCTGCAACCTGTTCAGTGCAGATCGGCTGACCATCTATGCCGTGGGCGAGGATAAGGCGTCCATCATTTCCAAGGTGAAGACCGGCCTCAACTCCTTCAAGGATCTGCGGCTGCCCATCACCGATCAGAGCATTGCGGGCTACGTGGCTCTGTCCAAACGCATCATCAACGTCAAGGATGTTTACGACGACAAGGAGCTGAGGTCCATCCACCCCAGCCTGCGGTTCCTCCAGGAGGTGGACGCCCGAACCGGCTACCGCACCAAGCAGATGCTGGTGGCCCCCATCATCGAGTCGCCTTCCGGCGAACTGCTGGGCGTCGTCCAGATTATCAACACCCGCTCCGATCTGCCCTTTGCGCAGGTGTCGGAAGAGGGCGTCAAAGGCCTGTGCGAAACCCTCGCCATCGCCTTTACTCAGCGCAACAAGCCGGCCCAGCTTGCCCGCTCAAAATACGATTTCCTCGTGGCCGATGCGGTCCTTACCGTGGATGAGCTGGATGAGGCCAAGCGAACTGCGCGCAAGGAAAACCGCACGGTTGAAGACGTGCTGGTCGAGCAGTATCAGGTGCAGCTGCCCGTCCTAGGCTCGGCCCTGTCCAAGTTCTTCAACGTGCCCTACGAGCCGTTCAAGTCCGACCGGATAAAGCCTCTGGACTTGTTGAAGAACCTCAAGCGCGAATACCTCGCGCAAAACCAATGGGCGCCCATCGACGACACCTCGGAAGGCATCGTTGTCGTCTGCCTGGATCCGGAGCAGATCAAGGGCTCCCGCGTCGTCGCCAACGTTTTCGTGCGCAGCAAGATCGTCTATCGCGTCACCACTAACCAGGAATTCAAAGAAACCCTGGATCAGTTGTTCGGTGCATCCGGCCCGCAGATGGACGAGACCTCCGTGGGCGACCTGCTCTCCAGTCTGGATGAAGGCGAAGTTGAAGGCGACTCTACCGCCGACGATGTCTCCGCCGCAGCAGACAACGAGCTGGTGAAGCTGGTCAACAAAATCATCATCGACGCCTACCAGCAAGGCGCCTCGGACATTCACATCGAACCGGGCATTGGCAAGGACAAGGTACTGATCCGCTTCCGCAAGGACGGCTCCCTGGCCAAGTACATCGAAGTGCCAGCCATGTATCGCAACCCCATCGTCGCCCGTCTAAAGATCATGTGCGACCTGGATATCGCCGA
This sequence comes from Rhodocyclaceae bacterium, assembly GCA_036279515.1. GTDB lineage: Bacteria > Pseudomonadota > Gammaproteobacteria > Burkholderiales > Rhodocyclaceae > AWTP1-18. The sequence continues at coordinate 7,891 of DASUJA010000079.1, forward strand.
GCGACGCAAGCCCCAGGACGGCAAGATCAAGTTCAAGAAATTCGGTCCTCTCGACATCGAACTGCGGGTCGCCACCATTCCCTCAACCGGCGGTGTGGAAGACGTGGTGATGCGTATCTTGGCCGCTGGCGAGCCCATCCCTCTCGACAAGTTGGGCGTGCTGCCGCGCAATCTGGAAAAGCTCAAGGCCACCATCAGCAAACCCTACGGCCTATTCTTCGTCTGCGGCCCGACGGGTTCCGGTAAGACCACGACCCTGCACTCGGTGCTCGGTTATCTCAATACACCCGACACCAAAATCTGGACCGCCGAAGACCCGGTGGAAATCACCCAAAAGGGTCTGCGTCAGGTGCAGATCAACAAGAAGGTGATGGACTTCGCCACGGTGATGAAGGCCTTCCTCCGCGCCGACCCGGACATCATCATGGTGGGCGAAATGCGGGATGCGGAAACCACCGGCATCGGCATTGAAGCCTCCCTCACCGGCCACTTGGTGTTCGCCACCCTGCACACCAACAGCGCGCCGGAATCCATCATCCGTCTGCTCGACATGGGCATGGACCCTTTCAACTTCTCCGACGCTCTGCTGGGCATCCTCGCCCAGCGTCTGGCGAAACGCTTGTGCGGCAAGTGCAAGCAGGCCTACACGCCAGACGCAGAGGAGGTGAAACTGTTCATGACCGAGTACTGCTCGGAGCTGATGAACACGGCGACCTTCAAGCGCGATGCCAAGGCCGGCTACGAGAACGTCTACAAACGTCTGCTGGCCGACTACGGCAAGGATGGCAAGCTGGTCATGCACAAGGCCGTGGGCTGCCCCGAGTGCGGCGGCACCGGCTACAAGGGCCGGCTCGGTCTGCATGAGCTGATGGTAGGCAGTGATGCCGTGAAAAAACTCATACAGGAACACGCCCGGGTGGCAGAACTTTTCGCACAGGCCCTGGAAGATGGCATGCTCACGCTAAAGATGGACGGCCTGGAAAAATGTCTGCAAGGCATCACCGACGTTAAGCAGGTACGCGCTGTCTGTATCAAATAACGAAAAAGACACACCCTGTAGGAGCGGCTTTAGCCGCGAGCGTTAGGGCAACACTGATTAAGTTATTTCCGTTCGGGTTGAGCCTGTCGAATCCCTCGTGCCACAAGGCATGTACTTCGAAAAGCCTGTCCTGAGCTCGTCGAAGGGCTCAGTGCGAACGGACTTATTCAGTGCGCCCTTAGGCAAATCTGCCGTCGTTATCGCAGCTAACGTCGCCCCTACTGTTGTGGAAAATAGCCAGAAGGGGTTTTCATGGGGACCGCAGCAGATCTATTTAAACGTCTCGAACAACTCAACGAGATTGGAGTGGCTCTTTCCAAAGAGCTGGACATCAATCGTCTGCTGGAGCGCATTCTTCTCGCAACGAAGGACATCACCCACGCCGATGGCGGCACCCTTTATCGGCTGACCGATGACCGCCAGTTTCTTCGCTTCGAGATCATGCGCACCGATTCCCTCGGCATTGCGCTGGGCGGTTCCACCGGCAACCCGATCAACCTGCCCAACATCGCCCTGCGCGACGATAGAGGCAATCCCAACAACGCCATGATTGCCGCCTATGCGGCCATCCACGACAAGACCGTCAACATCGCCGACGCCTACACCGAGGCCGGCTTCGATTTTTCCGGCACACGAAAATTCGACGAGAAGACCGGATACCGTTCCACGTCATTCCTCACGGTGCCGATGAAGAATCATGAAAATGAAATCATCGGCGTACTGCAACTCATCAATGCCATCGACCCGGTAACGGGCTCGATTATTCCGTTTAGCGACGAGGACCAACGCCTCGCCGAGTCCTTGGCCTCCCAGGCCGCCATCGCCCTTACCAACCGGCAACTCATCTCCCAGTTGGAAAGTCTGTTCGAGTCCTTCATCAATCTGATCAACTTGGCGATTGACGAAAAGTCGCCCTACACCGCCGGCCACTGCCAGCGCGTGCCCGAGCTGACCATGATGATTGCCGATGCGGTGAGCGCCACCACCTCCGGCCCACTGGCCGACTTCCGCATGTCGGAAAAGGAGCGCTACGAACTCAAGATCGCCGGCCTGCTCCACGACTGCGGCAAGGTCACCACGCCGGTCCACGTAGTGGATAAAGGCACCAAGCTGCAAACCATCTACGACCGCATTCACCTGATCGACACCCGCTTTGAGGTCGTCAAGCGCGACGCCGAACTCGTGGCCCTCAAGGAAATTCTCGACCTGCGGGGCGAAGGCAATCGCGAGAAGGAAGCCGCCATCTGGGACACCTATCAACGGGAAGTGCAACAGATCAACGACGACCGAGAGTTCCTGCGCAAGAGCAACATCGGCGGCGAAACTATGAAGCCCGAGGACCAGCAGCGGGTGATGGACATCAGCCGCCACTACCGCTGGCGCGACGCTGATGGCGCCGATAGTGAGTTCCTAAGCGCCGACGAAATCGAGAACCTCAGCATTCGTGCCGGCACCCTGACCCAGCACGAGCGGGAAACCATCAACTACCACATCACCGCCACCATCAAGATGCTGGAGCAACTGCCCTGGCCCAAGCATCTCAAGAACGTGCCGGAATTCGCCGGCGGCCACCACGAACGTGTGGACGGCAAGGGCTACCCCCGCGGCCTCACCAAAGACCAGATGTCCGTACAAGCCCGCATCATGGGCATCGCCGACATCTTTGAAGCCCTCACTGCCCGCGACCGGCCCTACAAACCGGCCATGAAGATTTCCCAAGCCGTTTCCATCATGACCAACTTCGCCAAGGGCGGCCACATCGACCCGGACCTGTTCAAAGTGTTCATCCAGGAAAAGGTCTATCTCCACTACGCCAACCAGTTCCTCGACCCTGCACAGATCGACGCGGTGGATGAAGCCACCGCCCTAGCCGGGATCGCGGCCTGAGAGTGACAAAAACCGTCACATGTTGACCCGCCGTCAGTAGGCGGTAAGCCGAGTCCTGCTCCATAAGGCACAGCCTTTAATAGAACCCCCGTCATTCCCGCGAAAGCGGGAATCCACAAACTCCCTAAAACCGCGACTTCCGCCGTTGTAAGGATGACGCTGGGCTAACTATGTTTGAAGTCCATCAATCAGCAAATCCAGCCATCAACCCCTGGCACACCCATTGCCTATAGAAGTCGCGTGCGAAATCCGCATGGTCGCTCTAGCGACAACCGAGTGGTTCAACCTTGCAAGGAGAATCTAATGAAAAAGCTGCAAAAGGGTTTCACCCTGATCGAACTGATGATCGTCGTTGCGATCATCGGCATCCTGGCCGCCGTCGCCATCCCCGCTTTCTCTGACTATCAGAAGAAGGCCAATGACGCGACCGCTCAGTCAGACGCCAAGAACCTGCTGACTCTTCTCGTTTCCAACAAGCAATAAGGAGCTTCGACATGAAAAAGATTCTGATGGCTTCTCTGCTGGCTGTTGTTGGGTCCTCCGCGTTTGCGAATCCTACTACTCTTACTCAAGGTACCGCTTCTAGCGTGACGACGACTAGCTGCCCCTTGCTGGCTACTGGTACGCCTACTCTGACGGTCAACCTATCCAAGAACAACTACGGCTCCTACGATTGTTCCAACACGACTACCAACAGCATCGGTATTGCGACTGCCAGCCCGAATGGTAAGGGCTTTGTGTTCCAAGGTAGTTCCGCCGGTGGTCAGATCCAGAAGAATGCCACTACTGGTAATGCAGCTCCTACTTCGGGTGATGTGGATTCTGCAGCGACTGCTGGTGCTGCAAGCTCCTGATCTGCACCATAAAAAGAGCCGCACCGTGAGGTGCGGTTTTTTTTTGTCTGTCACCGTTATCGTTTCTTGTTGGTGCCAAAGATGTTTTCCTTCCGCGCTGATTTTCGATTGTCCATTCTGCTGATGGTGCGCTCCCGCCTGTGGCGAGTTGCCGCAACCCTATGTGCTCTGGTGGCCTTCATCGCGGTGTTGGCCGCCGAATTCAGTCCGCGTCAGCCTGCTACCGTTGCCTTGGACGTGGGGCTGTCTTTTATCCGGCTGGCGGTTCCATTCGTGGCCTTGCTCAATATCCAAGATTTGCTGTCCCGTGAGATCGAGCGGCGTCTGATTCTGACCAGTCTGACCTTTCCCCGCTCACGGTCCTCCTTTCTGCTTGCCCGCTATGGCGCTGTGGTGGTCACGTCCATCGTCATGACCATCCTGCTCTGCGTCGTTCTGGCGGCGGTGGTGAGCTTTGTCGGTAAGGACTACGACCAGTCCACCAAGGTCGATCTGGGCTTGCCCTATGTACTGACCATCTTTTACTTGCTGCTGGATGTGGCCGTCGTCGCGGCTTTCGGCGTTGCCCTGGCAACGATTTCAACCACGCCCAATCTCGTGTTTCTGGGCGGGATCGGTTTTATGGTGGCCGCACGCTCTGCTTCCACCATCATTCATTTGCTCCAGAGAGAGGAAAACATCGTCAAAGGGGGCGAGTGGTATCGAGTGGGGCTGGAGTCAGTGATGTGGGCCATCCCCGACCTAGGGGCACTGGATATTCGTCCCATCACGCTCTATGGCAAATGGGAGCTGCTGCCCTCTCATCCCTTTGCCCTGGTCCTTATGGCGCTGGCCTATTCGGCGCTATTGCTACTGTTGGGCTGCATCCGTTTTGAGCGGCGGCAGTTTGCCTAAATGAAAGCGCCTGGAAAAACTTGGCTGGTTGCAGTCATCGCCGCCTACGCGCTTTTCTTGTTCGGGTCCAAACATTCGTCGGCACCCGTCCAGGAGGCGACTCTGCCCGGTTCAGTCGTCCTCCCTGCGCCGCTACAGGCGGTGATGTATCTGGGCGATCCCTACCTAGCTGCGAACGTCGAAGCCACGCGGGTGCTGATCACAGGCGGGCCGGTGGAAGGCATTGAGCTGGATTACTACCGCCGTTTGCATCAGACGACAGCCGTCCTCAACCCTTGCCACGAGGACAACTACTACGTGGCTAATGCATTTCTGGCCTGGGCCGGAAGTGTCGATGGGGCGAACAGCGTTCTACGGGGCGCTACGACTTGCCGCTTTTGGGACGAGTTTCCGCCGTTCTATCTGGGCTTCAACTACTACTTCTTTCGGCGCCAGCACCATGCGGCGAAGGACATGATGTTCGTTGCGGCGGCGCGGGCTACGGATAACAGGCTTGCGTATGAACGCATCGGGCTGATGTTCGAGGCCGATAGTTTTCCTGACGCGCATGTGGCGCAGAAGTATCTGATCTCGCAACGGGACCAAAGCCAAGACCAGAAGCTAAAGAAGGCTTTGGACGCCCGCATCAAACGGCTTGATGCGTTGATCGTGCTGCTCGATGCCCAGGCAGATTTTGAGAAGCGGTTCAAGCGGCCTTTGGCTGCGCCGGACGAATTGATTCGGTATGGGCTGCTAAAGCAATATCCAACGGACCCGGTTGGCCTGGGTTTTGTATTTGAGAACGGGCGGTTCGCTCTCCGCGAACTGAAAGTCCGTGGCGTGGAGGAACCTCATCAGTGAGTGCGATTGAACTGAATGCAGTCAGCAAGGTATTCAAAAGGCGCAAGGGGAACGTTGAGGCCCTGAATGCGGTTTCCCTTACGGTTAACGAGGGCGAGGTTTTCGGCTTCGTCGGCCCTAACGGTGCAGGTAAATCCACCACCATCAAAATCATCCTCAACATCATCAGCGACTACGAGGGTGAAGCCCGTATTTTTGGCGTCGACGCTCGCCATGCTGTATCCCGCCGTCATGTGGGTTATGTGCCCGAGGCGCCAGCTCTCTACGAGCAACTGACGCCGCTGGAGATTTTGCGCGCCGGGATGGATCTCCACGGAATCCAGAACGACGATCCGCAAGCTTGGTGTATGCGTTGGTTGGAACGCTTCTCCATCGGACACACGGCGACTCGGCGGGTGAGAGAGCTGTCAAAGGGAACGGCGCAACGGGTCGCTCTTGCTCATGCCATGGCGGTTTCGCCGCGCCTGCTGATCCTCGATGAGCCGCTTTCCGGCTTGGACCCGGTGGGGCGGAAGGACGTGGTGGACATCCTCTCCGAGTACCAGCAAGGCGGTGGCACGATCTTCCTGACCTCTCATGTGCTCCACGACGTGGAACGCTTGGCTGATCGCTTTGGCTTGATTCATAAGGGCGAGCTCAAGACGATCAGTTCGCCTAACGAGCTGGTCGGTAACGACGAGTTGGTGACGGTACGCAGCTACGGAACGGCGCAACTCCCACAGATGCGGGCCGAAAGCGGAGGGCGCTGGTTTTGCGAACTGCCTCGCGCCAGCCTATGGGAGCTTCTACGAGCCTTAGATAGCGCAGGCCATACAGTGATCGAGATCAAGCCGACCCTGAGTTTGGAAAGCGCCTTTATGCGCTATCTCGGTCTTTCCCAAACGGGGACCGGCACCAAGCCCTGAGCCTTTCTCTCTTCCCGCGTGGGAACGCGGCTCGGTTGGTTGAGTAGGACAACCAGATCGCGTTTATTCAGGTGCCCAACGTAATGAGGAGGCTCAAAGCCATTCTGCTGTTCGACAAGGCTCATTCCATAGTTGGGGAGGTTGCGGCGAAAGGTTGCTGCTCTCCACATCTCGTTGAATGGCGTACAGACGCCGATCAGCAGCACCAGCGCGATCAGCCAGGCGTCGGATTTGAAAAATGAACGGCCGAAAGGCGTTGTCCAAGTGCGTGCTTGGTCGAGCGTGATGACGAGCAAGATCACTAGGCAGGGCGTGGACAGCCGCAGCATCGTGTCGTTTGATGGGCCGAACTGGTAGAGGGGTAGCAGCATCAGGATGGCGAACGCAAGCCAGAAGATGCCCAAGGAATGCTTGAGGCTTCGGGCGAGCAGTAGGCCGAGGATTGCGAATTCCATCAGCACAAACAGCAGGTACTTGAGGACGAAGTCGTCGTGGTTGGGGGCGACTGCAACGGTCGGTGCGCCTGTTCCCATTGCTGCGACGCCGAGCGTGAGAAACCGCAGCATCAGATAAGTCAGAACCAAAGCCGCAGCGATCTGCGATGCCTTTAGTTCCGCAAAGGGATTGCCATTGCCTTGCGCGAACCAGCGCACTACGGCGATTGCCATGAAGGGAAGAATCCCGGCTACCGAAAAAGGCGTCCACACCATCAACAGGGGCAGCAGGACCACTGAAAGAACGGGAATAAATCGGTGCCCCCAGTGGCGGTAAAAAAGGGTGCTGATCAACCATAGCGGAATGGCGTGGTTGGGAGCCCAGTGAAGTTGCCCCGTGAGCGAGGAGTAGCTGAAGGGAACCCACCATTCCAGGCGCAGGGGAAAGATTGGCGTTATGCCGGTCAGCAGCACAATCCCCAGGAAGTCCATGCCGCTGAAGAAGAGTGCGATGAGGAGGCCAAGGCCGAGTTGCCCACCTACCTTGCGAGGAAGCGGTAGCAATAGAAGGAATAGCGCCGAGCCGATAGCCGCCCAAACGTAGGCGGCAATGTCTATCCACTGGAAACCAATCCACTTGCCGATTGCAGCAGGAATCAAAAAGAATCCAAAGGCGCTGCGCAAAATGTGTGCGGCGCCCCCGTCGTCGCCATAGGCCGGAGGCCAGGGGGTTAGCGTGAGGTCCGCGAGAACTGTGTCCCGTACCATCCAATCGGGATTGGTCGCGAAGAAATGACCCGCACCGCCGAGGCTAGCCCAAAGGAAGCCAACGACCGTTATGGTGAGGAGTGCGGCTACGGTGTAGGGCTGCTTCCATTGCCAGTCGGGCCTGCGCAGCAATTGCCAAATGGCTACTGCGACCAGGAGCGCGAGCGGAATGCCAAAGAGCGGCTTCAGCCAACCGAGGAGGAAAACGATGTTCGGTAAACCCAGATAAACAACGGCGGCAGCCGTTAGCAGGTCCGGTGCCTGCCTTGAATGGGTTACGTCAATGGAGGTGAGGCCGCCAAGCAGGCGTCCGAGTGACGCTCTTATGTTGATCGCTGTGCTTGGAGCGACGCCTTCGTCCTCAATCAAAATTGACCCTTTCCTTCTCGACAGCCAGCGGTCGATGGAGGACTTGGGTGTGGATCGCCGCGATGTATTCGCCGAGCAGGCCAATGAAGAAGAGTTGAACCGAGGCGAAGAAGAAGAAGCCGATCAGGATGGGGGCCATGCCCAAGGAAAATTCGTTCCAGTAGAGTAGCTTCAGCACCAGGTAAAGACAGGCGACGAACAGGCTGATGGCGGACAAGGCAAAGCCGCTCATGGTGGCTAGGCGTAGCGGTATCTTGGAGTGGCTGGTGATGCCGAGCATCGCCATGTCGTAGAGCGCGTAGAAGTTGCTCTTGGTGACGCCTCGTGTGCGGAGCGGTTGTTCATAGGGTACTTCGGCGCGGGCATAGCCGAGGTCGGCGATGAGGCCGCGGAAGTAGGGGTAGGGGTCGTCGATCTTGCGTATTTGTTCGATGACTTCTTTGTCGTAGAGACCGAAGCCGGTGTAGTTCGATACCAGTTGAACGTCGGAGATGCGGCCTATGGTGGAGTAATAGAGGCGCCGCAGAAAAAACATCAGGCGGGTTTCTTTGCTTGACGGCTTAACTCCCACCACGACCTTGAAGCCCGCTTCCCATTGGCGCACAAAGTCGACGATCAGTTCCGGCGGCTCCTGCATGTCCGAGGCCATGTTGATGATGGCGTCGCCTCTGGCTTGCATGAGGCCGTGGTTGGAAGAGCGGATGATGCCGAAGTTGCGCGTGTTGACGATCAGCTTGACGCGAGGTTCTTTGGCGGCCAGGGCTTTGACTTGCGCAACGGTTCCATCGGTGGAAGCGTTGTCGATGTAGATGTGCTCGAACTCGTATTCCGGCAACAGCTTGAATTGGGCGGCGATGCGTCGATGGAGTTCGTCGACGTTGCCTTCTTCGTTATAGCAAGGGGTAACGACAGAAATGAGTTTCTTGCTAGTCATGGAGCGTCAGGCCGAAAGGTGTTTGTGGAGCAGGGCGGCAAGTTCTTTCGCGTCATCGCAAACATAGTCTGCCGGTGCGGAAAGCTGGTTGGCACCGTAGCCCCATGATGCGTGGAGAAAAGGTACCTGATTGGATTTTGCGGCGACGGCATCGCCTTCCGTATCGCCGACATAGACGGTGGTCGTCGGGTGAATGGCTTGTTCCGCGAGCAGCAGTGCGAGCATTTGGGCCTTGTCGGCGCATTGCTGGTACTCGTCCAGGCAGTACACCGAGTCGAAGATGTCCGCCCAGTCCAGGTGATCGAGAAGCAGGCGAGTGGGCACGCCCCGCTTGTTTGTGGCGATGTGCAGCTTTACCCCGTGGTCCCTGAGCTGACGTAAGGACTCTCCAACACCCGGATAAGGCTCGGTGGATCGGTAGCCCATTCCGTCGTATTGGCGCTTGAATTCCGCGGCAAGCTCGGCGAGCACTTCCGGTGCATCGGTGCCCGCAACCAAGGCCAGGGTCTTCATGAGCGGCGGGCCGATGATGTCGGACGTCATCGCTACTTTTGCTTCAAAGCCTTTTGTCGAAAGTGCTTCGGTCATGCTCTTCAAAATGCCTGCGGCTGAGTCGACCAAGGTTCCGTCCAGGTCGAAGACGACGTGTCTTACTTGATCGGACATCACATGCCTCGTTCGTAGATCAGTGCTTTTAGCCGTTCGCTGCTGGCGTAGGGGCTGTCGATGGCGTCAATGCTGATGGGGGCGTCAGCGGCAATGTCCTTGAGCAGCACCTCTCCGTGCATCAGCTCGCGGCAGGATATCTGGCCCTTCTGGAGTGGGATGGCGAGATAAACGTCGTCGTCCGAAAGGGCGTGGCCTGCGGGCAGATCGCGGCGGGCATAGACGCCTCTCACCAAGGTGTCGAGGTAGGCGGTCTCCCTTTGTTGCGGCATCCGCTTACGGCTGCCGGGGGCACCGCACATTTCCACGGCTTTCTTCCATGCCTTGAACCATGTGTCCACTTGCTCCGGCAAGCTACAGTATTTGGAGACGGGGATATCGTCCGCATCAATGTCGATGTGTCGCTCGAAGGTGCGAGCGCCCTTGGCGTAGGCAATAAGAATGGAGCTGGTCCAGTCGTGGTACTCGTGAGTGGAAAAACCGATGACATTGTTGGGGTAGCGATCCCTAAGAAAATCGATCTGGTTCATTTCCAGTTCGTGATCTTCGGAGGGGTAGAGAGATACGCAATGGTTGATCGCCAAGGGGATGTTGCGGTTGGCGAAAAATTTCACTAAGTCATCCACGTCCTTGAGTGATGAACCGCCGGTGGAGACGATCACCGGCTTCCGGGTGGTGGCGATTTTTTCAATCAGTATCCAGTCGTTGAGATCCGAACTGGCGAGCTTGAGAATTTCCACGCCCAATTCCGCGCAGAGATCCACCGACTTCTCATCGAAGGGGGTCGCCATGGGAATGCAGCCTGCTTTTCGTACGGCTTGCACCAGAGTTGCGTAGTCGTCCTTGGTCAGCTGGGTATCCAAGGTTTTCTTGATGTAGCGAATGTCGTCCCGCTTGCGGAAATCCTGGTGGATAAAAGCATCCACGTCGCGCAGTTGCAGCTTGATTGCCGCGCGGACGTTGTTGAAACGAACAATGCGCGCAAAGTCGGTAACGATGCGCACGCCCCGTTCAAGCTGGCCCCAATGATTGTTGGCCAACTCCAGGACGAAGAGGTCTTCAAAAATTCTGTTTTGATTCATCTGCTTGAATCTATCCTGTTGGAGGCGAGTTCTTCTCTGTCGAGAAACGGATACATGTCTTCCAGCGGTGGGGTGACGATGCTGCCATCCTCAAGCTGCCGCGAGGACATACGTGGTTCAAAGCCTTGCTCTTCTGTTAGTAGCACTTCGCAAACCATGGGGCCAGGCGCTTCGAGTACCTCAGCTAACCGGGACTCGAAATCCTCTTGATTCAAAGTTATCGAGGCAATCCCATAGGCGGTGGCAACACGAGCGAAGTCGGGAAAGCTGACGCCACTCGCGGGGCCTTCACCTGTCAGACGCTTGAAGAAGTTTCCTTGCGAACTGCGGATGGAAAGGTAGCCGCCATTGTTGAGGACGATCAACTTGAGCGGGATGCCGTAATTCACGACCGTTTGAAGTTCCTGGATGTTCATCTGTAGGCTGCCGTCGCCCGCTAGACAGATGATGCGACGCTGTTCGCCTCGGGAACGACGGGCGCCAAACCATGCACCGATTGCTGCTGGGAGGTCGTAACCCATGGAGGCACTACCCGAATTGGAAAACATTCGTTGTCCATCTTTCAGCTGGCCAACCTGGAAGGGAACGATGCAAGCCGTAGCGTTACCACACACGACGATATCGTCGCCATCCAACTGCTCGAAAAGACGATCAATGAAGTGATACGGGTTGATGCGACCCTTGTATTCACGCTGATGAGGAAGCACGCCTGGGTAGCGTGCTAGACGGGCTTTGCACCAGGCGAGCCAGTCGCTGTGGCTGGCGGTGTTTGCAGACAGGGAAAGCAGTGCTGACATGCAAGCGAGGAGCGGCTTCACATCGCAGCAGATCGAGTGATCTGCTTTGAAGGTGGGTTTGTTCAACTCGGCGTTATCGATGTCCACTTGAATCTTTAGTGCACGAGGGGCGAAGGCTGGCCAGTTGTAGCTGGTCTGCCGGATGTTCATGCGGCTGCCTAGAATCAGTACAAGGTCAGCGTTCTGTACCGTGAAGTTCCCGGCGCGCGTGCCTATGGTTCCAGGGCGACCGCAAAACAAGGGATGGTCCGATGCAATGATGTCGTGGGTCCAAGCCGTTACGACCGGAATGCCAAGTCGATTGATGACTTGCTGAAACTCATCCATTGCGTGACCAAGACGAACGCCGGTTCCCGCCATGATGACTGGGCGCTTGGCTTCTTGAATGCGATCCAGAATCCATTGTGCGTGTTCTGCAATCTTCTGTTCGTCGGTATTTTGTGCATCGGTATTTTGTGCATCGGGCGGCGTGAAGCCGGGCAGCGTCTCGGGATTGATCTGCGCAGACTGCACGTCTATCGGGATGTCCAACCAACACGGGCCGGGCCGGCCGCTGGTTGCGAGATGTAGCGCTTTTTCCAGATGCAGCCGGATGTCCGCAGGGTCATTGACCTGCGCCGCGTATTTCGTAATCGGTCGGACCATGGAAATGATGTCGGCCTCCTGGTCTCCCAATTGGCGCAGATCGGGCAAGTCGTAATTGCTCAGGCAAGTTGCACGTTTGACTTGACCCGAGATCACCAACATGGGGATCGAGTCGGTCCATGCACCGAAGACGCCATTCAATGCATTGATTCCGCCAGGGCCCGTCGTGACCACCGCAACGCCAATGTGGTCAGCGATACGTGCATATCCCTCTGCACCCATCGCACATGCCTGTTCGTGATGGTTGTAGATGGGCTGGATATCCGGGTGATGCCCGAAGGCATCGTTGAGGAACATCGAGCCGCCGCCGGTGACGGAAAAAATGTGGCGAACGCCCAGGCTGGCTAAATGTTCGGCGATGAAATCGGCTACGCGCATTTTGTATCTAAGGCTACTGAGTGATTTGAGACCTGTTTTCAGTCTCGGCTATAAAGTATTGAATACGTGTGCTGGCTGCGCTTACGTCATGCTTCTGCATACATGTCCGATCTAGTTTTAGGGGGCAGGCTGCCATCCATGTATTTGTGGTCCACCAGCAATTACTACATGAGTTGGCGGGAGATAAGGATAGATTGGTTGGATACGAAAAGAAGTCCCGGCTTGTCGGACCAAAAAAAACGGCGGAGGGAGTACCTACGGCTTGCGCTAAATGAACTAAGCCGCCTTCCGTGTCAATGTGGACTAATGCGCCCGCAATCAGCCTCGCGGAGTCCGATAAGTCGGTTTTTCCTCGAAAGTTTGCTGTCGTTCCAACTAGGTCCTCACCGCAGGCAATTCCCCCCACTTGGATAATTGGAAGGTCAGGACGCGCAGTGTTTAGTTCTGCGATGAGTTGAATCAGACTCTCTACTGGCATTGCTTTAGTAGGCCTGCGCCCATTTAGCAGCCCAAAGTCAGCATCCCATCCGTCGCTTATGGTTATGTATCTCTTGGGCCTTAGTCCCTTGCTCGTGAGAAAGCCTTCAACACCTTGTAGTGTAGGTTTGAGAAATTCTTCGTTTTGGTAAGGAAGGCCATATTGTCGGAAACTGACCTCATGCCTTCTAAGCCCAGCAGATGCAAGTTTGTCACCGAGGAGTCCATCAAGAAATGGGCTGTGAGTGATGAGGTCCTTAAATGACGAGGAGAATGTGTCAGCAAGCTGAATCGCACTACAGAGGGCTGCCGGTGCGGTGGCTTTTAGGTATGTGACTTTCACCACTATGCCGACTTCGAGTCTCGCGACGCAAGAGCGATGGGATGTATCGAATTGATCGCTGCTTGCCTCAAGTAAGCCAGGGAACTGAGCGAACACCATGGAGACCAACGAAGGGGCCTTGTACTCAATCGCAAGATTTAGTTCATGTTTATTGCATAGCGCTGTCAAAAATCTCGCTGCAGTGATGAGGTCGCCAAGGCCCCCATTCACGCGAGCGATAATGACTGGCCGACTTGACTCTGGAATCTTCACCTTGGAGTGAGCAGATAGCCTCTGCTGAAAAGCTCGAAGATGGCACTTCGCATCGTGCCAAAGTAGGGAAAACAAGTGGAACGATAATTCCCTTTTAGGAAGGCCTGAGTTCCAGGTTTGAAGTTTTCGCCGTACCGCGTTCTTCAATGAAGAATGGTAAATCGATTTTCGATATCGCTTGAGTTCGCTAACTCTTCCTGCTAGATGGCTACTAAGCGAGGTGATGTCTGAATTCATTACGAACACCTACATAGTTTGCCCCGAGGCGAACATGAATAAAGTAGCCATTCTGTTCCAGTAAATGCCTCATTTGATCAGCTTGGCTGTTATCTCCGCCGCACACAATTTCAACGACGACAACCTTCGGAAATACCTTGGAATGGAAGGCTGATGAGAGGATTTCGTAATCCATACCCTCCACGTCCAAACTCAGAAGGTCTATCTCGTTTGGCGAAAAGTACTTGTCGTAGATGTTTCTTACCGTTTCAACAGGCACACGGGTTGTGCGCTGAATTTTAAATTCTGGGTACTTTGATACGAAGTCCTGCGCAACCTGGAGGTCGCATGTATTTCGGCCGGAATAATCGTCGATGAAGTAGAAGTTAAGTTCGCCCGGCGTGGCGCCCACTGCCACGTTAAGCGTGACATCTTCAGGCCTCAAGTCGTAAAAGGCATCAATGAGATTGGGGTTTGCTTCTACGTTGACTCCCCGCCCGCCATGCTCGTAAAGCAATGCAGTGTTGCTGATATGGATTGGATGATGGGCTCCGATATCAAGATAACGGGGATGTTGAATATCGAGTTGCTTAAATACTCCAAGCAGTACGATGTCCTCCCCATGTTGAGCATATGAAATGTTGCCAAGCGTCTGATCTGGATGGGGAGGATTTATCGCGCGTGCGACTTTCCTAAGCATTGATCGAGCTGCACGCCTGAGGAATTGCGGACTAATCATTCTTATCTCCAGTGAAAACGGTTTCTCGGCATTGGGGAACAAGCTTTATGAGCATATCCGCAGATATGTTTGAGGCGGTTTTTTCTCCGCGAACAATCATGCATTGCTCAGAAAGAAAGAAGGAGCCACTGAAGGTTTGAAAGCTTTTGAAGTGCCTGAACTTTCCCAGAATGAGCGTCGAAGGTATGCGGAACGCATTTGCGCAGTGAAGGAACGCACTATCTACTCCGGCAAAATGATGGGCTGATTTGAGGAACAAAATTTGATCTCGCAACGATAGGCTTCTTCCGGGAAAGTACGTCTCCTTGTGGGTTAGTGATGCCACGGGGCGTAATCCGAGCTCGACGATTGACCATCCCTCTTCGTGCGCCTGTTCCACGAATGCATGAGCAACTTCTGGAGCGAGCCGCCTGTCTGGATCCTCGCTGTCAAAATGAACCGCGAGTAGGGGGCCTCTTCCATAGGGTGGCGGGAGTTGGGGAGGAGCCCCGTCGAGATACAGTTCCGGCTCAATATCAATAATTCCGCGAGTGCCGGAAGCTCGCGCGTAAGCAAGAAGAAGATTGCTTCCGTCCTCTAGATAGTTTGAATGATTAACGCCTGATCTGCGTCCGGGAAGACGTAACCCTGTCCAGCAACAACGCTGGCTGTCCAAAAATAGTTCAATGCATTCTATGGGTGCCGCTAGGTGCGCTTTGGAGAGTAACCAACCCGATAAAGAGTCCTCGAAGAAGACTGCGTCAATATACGGGTTGCCGTTTAAGGCATCTGCGTACTTTTTTGAACATACCCAAGCGATTGCTAGTGAGGAGTCCTTCTCTTTAAGTTGTTTTGCAATTGGAGTACAGGCCACTATGTCGCCCAGTCGCTCAATCATGACGATGACAAGGTGGCGGCGCCCGCATTCCTTCATTTCTTGATGCCATGCAGACAAGCTTGGGTTGCCGTTTCTGAATTTCCCCCAGAGGTCTTTTCCATGGGACGGTAAGTGCCGAACGGCGTGATACAGAGCGCCCAGTCTTTCTTTAGCTGCTCCCATGAAACCTCCGCGCTTGTGCGGCCTTCTTAATGGATTTGAAAATCATCATTCAGGGCGAAATCTGAACTTCAGAATGCAAGTGACCATCCTCTAACCGATAGATATGATCACAGCCATCCAAGGTGGTGAGTCGGTGAGTAATGATCAGAACCGTTTTTTGCCCATGCATTCTATGAATAGCTGAAATGACCTCTTTCTCAGTCTCCGTGTCGAGAGACGAAGTGGCCTCGTCGAGAACAAGTAGTTTCGGGTTGTGATACAGGGCTCTAGCAATGCCCAATCTCTGTCGTTGCCCCCCTGACATTTTTTTTCCTAGCTCACCTATCTCCGAGTAAATGCCTTCGGGGAGTGTTGCTACATGATCATAAAGCTGCGCCTCACGTAAAACCTCCCGCACACGATCATCGCAAATTTCGTCGTCACGTACTGCGAATGCCACGTTTTGTCTGATTGTGCCGTCCACCAGATAGACGTTTTGGGGAACATAGCCAATCAATGCTTGCCATGACGATATGGGTTGCTCAATGGCCTCGCCATCAACTTTGATGGCTCCTGACGTCGGCGCAAGAATGCCCAATAAGATGTCGACTAAAGTAGTTTTCCCAGCACCTGACGCGCCAATTAGACCTACTGTTGCACCCCGCTCGATTCTCAGCGAAACGTGGTTAAGAATCTGTCGTCCGTTTGATGAGTAGCAGAACGTCAGGTCGTCCAATGCGACTTCTCGTGAGAACGTTACCTTGGTTCGGCTAGCCTCTTCGGCTGCTACTGCCTTTTCCGTAGCCAGTTCTGCGCAAAGCAGCCGCATGACAGGTCTCGCATATTGGACATGCTGGAAGTTGTTGATGATTCGATTGGTGGCAGGGATTAACCGAAATGCTGATCCGGCAAATACTCCCATCAACGGCAATATGCTTTCAAATGGTTTACCTTGAGATAAGTGGAGCCCCATTAGGATGAGCAGGCTTGAAATGCCGAGGACTTCCAGTAATAGCAAGTTCGAGTTCTGTACCAGGTTATAGCGGCTGGCGTACTGTGCTCGCTGGGCGTTGTTGAAGGCGTGGCGCTCCAGAAAATACTTGCGTCGTCCCAGAACCTTCAATTCCTTGATGCTGCCCAGCCCTTCATGGATGGCGCGAATGCGCAGGGCGTCGTGACGCATGCGAGCGTCACCCCAACGGGAAAGACTTTCTCGGAAAAAGTGGTAATAAAAAAAACCTGTAATTCCAAAGACGGAGCTAATGACTATTGCGGGCTGGAAACTGGAATAGAACAACAAGCTGACGAGACTTATTGCGACTAGAGCCTCAGTAACTAGCGTAAGACCAGGAATCATGACCGCCCATACGACTTGGTCCGTTTCATGAGTTAGATTTCGCAATAGATCTGCAGTGTTTCGTTGTAGATGAAATGAATACGGAAGATCCAGGTAGTGAGCGAATAGGCGCTCGGAAAGCTTGCTCTGTTTATGGAAGCCAAATCTGTTTTGCAGATAAAAAAGCAAAGCAAAGTAGAGATTTTTTGCCGCGTAGAAAATTACAAGGAAGGTGAGTAGCCAGAAAGAAAAACTCACGTGACTGGATGGAGCAGCCAATCGGTAGATCGCTACTGCAATAGGCATCGCGGGCTTTACTTCAGGGTTTGCCAGTGTTTCTATCAATGGAAACAGCAAAGCCACTGCGATCATCTCAAGGAGCGAGCCTATGACCATCATGCAAAGAAGCCCAGCAGCGTGCCACGCATCCTCTCTGTCAAAAAGAATGCGTAGCTGACTAAACAGCCCTGACTTAGTGGTCGTCATGATTTGTGTTGGGCGAGCGTGTCTGTTGGAGGCAGAGAACTTCATCTCTGTTCTTTGGAAGCGAGCCTGGTATCGCGCGGGATGTTAGTTCTCTCCATGCAACCACCTGACAGCACGATGAACTGCGTCCGGGAGCGTCAGTACAACGTCTAAGCCTAGTTCGGCGCGGGCTTGTTCGATACTAGGGACGTAGGCGGCTGCGGGCGGTGATGTTCTGTCCTCGATGTGAACATCGATTGGATTTGGCGCCATGGCGGCAATTTGATTTGCCAGCTCCTTAACGGTCACCGCCTCATCACTTCCGACGTTGTAGGCTTTGCCTTTCTTTCCTCGCAGTAGGAGCGTCAGCAGCCAGATCACCAAGTCTGCTGGATGTAGATAGCTACGTCGGGCAAGCCCATCGCTATGGATAATGATCGGCCCCCCCGCCATGGCGTCCCGCAAAAAATTCCCCGCCGCATAGCGAGCATCAAGAGGTAAGTGGGGGCCGAGGAAGGAGAAGCAACGGGCGATTACAGAGTCCACGTCGGGGGCAATGGCACAGAGCTGCTCAACCATTCGTTTTCCGTTGCCGTATGCCGACGATGGGAGCAGTGGGTCTGGTGCGCCTTGATAATCCTCGGGGATACGTTCCAGTGTTGGTGGCTGAGGGCCGTATACGGCGCCTGAGCTTGTCACAAGAACACGGCATGCGTTGCAGTGCCGGGCAAAGTCGAGCACTCGGCGCGTCGCCAAAAATTTTGCAGTGAGCATTTCCAGCGGTTCGGTTTTTTCGACGTGCGCGCTGGTGAAGGTCGCTAAGTGAAGAATGTAATCGTAGGCTTCGGCGGGGAAGTCGAACTGGGTTACATCTGCGGCCATCCAGGAGAATTCGGCCCTGTTCTTCAGGTGAGGCATCTCCTCCGTTAGGAAGCGTTGCGGGTTCCTGGTCAGGATGGTGGCTCGTATGTCGCAGCCGAGCACGTCGTTTGCGTAGGCTAGGCTTTCCAGAAGCCACTTTCCAAAAAATCCCGTTCCCCCTGTAATGAAGAGTCGCGCACCGGCAAGTTCTCGCAAGACGGGTGTTGCGTGGGTTAGCACGTGATCCAGGTCTTGGCGTAGCAGGGGGCGAGCAATCATCTCTGGGGGGATTGTTGAACAGGGAGTTAGAGGTGGGCCGGGGAAAGTACCGCGACAATTTGCAGTGGCTCGTGGTTGTCTTCTGACTTCCTCAACCACCATACCCCGCCCTTCTTGACGGACCAGGATGTTACCTTGCCCGAAATCATTAGGCCCGCAGCCTGCCCCAGTATTGGCTGGTGTCCGACGACTAGTACCGCATTTCCACCCTTTGGATACTTCGCCGCCTTCAGTAATTGATCGGGCGTGGCATCTGGTGCAATGGCGTCGGTGATTTCATAGGGCAGGCCTAGCGCATCCGCCGTCTGCCTCGTCCGCTGGGCGGGGCTCACCAGGATGCGTGCATCCTTGGGCAGGTACTTCGCCAGCCATGCGGCCATGCGCGTTGCTTGCTTCTTGCCTTTCGGGGTGAGCTTGCGGTCCAGATCGTTTTGGCCGGGCTTGGGGTCTTCGGCTTCGGCGTGGCGCCAGAGGATGATGTCCATGGTCTTTCGATCCAAAGTGGGGCGCGGCAGTTGGGCGGCTGACTTGGGTAGATGCAGGTCGCGCAATTCCGCGACGAGTTTGTGGGCGGATTGCTTGAGACTCTGATTACGCTTGTCGTGAAAAGCAGCAAGCCGCTCTGTGGCCGCGCGCCACGTGGGGCGGTTGGCGGCTGTGCTGGCGAGTAGCACAAAGCCACGGGTCAGATCGTTGAGTTGCCCAAGCACGTCTTGGGCGCGGGCGAGCACATGATGGGGCTTTGAATTCGAGGGGCTGGCATCGAAGGCGTAGCGTAGGCGCTTGGCGGCGATGCGCAGGCGGTGCAGATGTTCGTCGGAGCCGTTGCGTGCGAGCTTCGTCTGGCGCCGCACCCGGTCCGCAAGCTTTGCCAATCGTTGCTCAAGAAATGCAGTGAGATTTTGGGCGGAGGAATCTGGCGTCGGGAGCCGATGCAATTCGGCGCTCACTTTCAACAGCCAGCGGCCATGGTCGATGGAGTCGAGCACATGGCCCAGACGGGCTGCCGCTTGTTTGCGTTGGGCCGTCACTTGCCGCGCAAGGGCAGCGAGGGCGCGATCTTGGGGCTGCGCTTCCAGCGCGGGTTTGAGCAGGTCGCTGTGAAGCACGTCCAGATCGCGGACCTGTCCCAGGCAATCGGCCAGATCCGCCAACGTGCTGTTGAGGGCCACCTGAAAATCGGTGGGCAAGCAGGGGCGGAATAACTGCAAGGCAGCGCGCAGGCGGCGGGTGCCGACGCGCATTTGATGCACGTATTCGGCATCGTCGTCCCGCCGGGCGCCGGCTTGGTTGGCAATGATCTGCTCAAGGCACGCAAGGGCGATGGCGCGGAAGGCGTCCAATGGCGCCATGGCTTCATCCAATTGCGGCTGCGTGTAGTGCGCCGGTGTTTCCTTTGCGTCGGCATGGAGGCGATAGCCACGCTCCGCCTTGGAACGAAGGGCCAGGGTGAGGGCCACCTGTTCGGCCAGGGACTCCGCCAGTACGAACAGGTCGTCGCTGGTGGCGCCGGCCAGTTCGATTTCCACTTCGCAGATTTCATCGCGCCGCCCCTGGGCCTCGATCCAGCCGCGATCCAGCATCACCAGCAGAACTGCGCCGGGCCTCGGCTCCAGTTTCCAGGTGGTGCGGTGGAAGTTGGTCTCGAAGGTTGGCGTCAAATGGCGCGAAAGATGTTCGAGATGTTCGCGCACCGCCTTGTCGTCCACCACCGAAAAATCGAAGGCGCCACCGTATGGGGTTTCCCATTCGGGCCGCGCGGCCAAGCCGCCGGACGACGTGCCGGCGCACTTGACGGTTTGCAGCCAAAGGTCGCCCTGCTGGCGAATGCGTAGCGCGGTGCCTTCGTTGAAAAGGCGCTGGTCCGGGGTGTCGTAATAGACGTTGCGCAGATGCTTGCGCGTGACCGATGTCGCTTGGCGCAATAGGGGCAATGCCTGGAAGCGCCGCGCCTGCTTGGGCGGGAGTGCGAGCTTGAGTTCGATTTCAGTCATGGCGCCTGCCAGTGCCCCGACTTGCCGCCGCGCTTTTCCAGCAGGCGGATGTCTTCGATCACCATGCCCCGATCAGCGGCTTTGCACATATCGTAGATGGTGAGCAGGGCGGCAGAGACGCCGGTGAGCGCTTCCATTTCCACGCCGGTCCTGCCCACGGTTTCTGTCGTTACGCTGACGCTCACGCTGCTGTTCGCTTCATCGACCACGAACTCCACCTCCACGTGGGTGAGGCCCAGGGGGTGGCAGAGGGGAATCAGGTCGCCGGTGCGTTTGGTCGCTTGAATGCCTGCAATGCGGGCGATGCCCAGCACGTCGCCCTTGGCGGCGCTGCCTTGTTGGATCAGGGCCAGGGTTGCGGGCTGCATGCGGATGCGCCCCTCGGCCCGGGCTAGTCGGCGGGATTCGGGCTTGTCGCCCACGTCCACCATGTGGGCTTGGCCGGAGGCGTCGAAATGGGTGAGGGGAGAGGTCATGGCGGCCGATGCTGTAATCAAAAATGAACGGGGCGAATGAGCCCCGCAGTCAGGCGATATCATACCGGCCATGAAAAAGCTGATCCTTCTCGCTGCCCTCAGCCTGCCGGTCGGAACCCTGAGCCTGATGGTACCCGATGCCTTTGCCGACGGTCTGCCTGCCCTGGGCGAGGCATCCTCCCTCGACTTTTCGCCCCAGATGGAACGCAAGGTGGGCGAAGAGGCCATGAACGACATCCGCCTGCACGAAGCTGCCTATCTCGACGACGCCGAGGTCAACGGCTACCTGAATCAACTGGTGGGGCGCCTTTCCAGCAATCTGGAAAAAGGGAGTCAGCAGAGCTTTGAAACATTTGCCCTGCGCGACCCCATGCTCAACGCTTTCGCCATGCCCGGCGGTTTTATCGGCGTCCACACGGCGTTGATCCTAGCGGCGCAGTCCGAGTCCGAGTTGGCCTCCGTGCTGGCCCACGAAATCTCCCACGTGACCCAGCATCACCTTGCTCGCATGGTGGCACCCCAGCAGCAGAGCCAGATGGCAGCGCTGCTCGCCGTAGCGGTTGGGCTCCTGGCCGCCCGCAGTCGTCCCGACCTCGCCATGGGCGCCATGGCGACCGGGCAAGCGGCGGCGGTGCAAAGCCAACTGAGCTATTCCCGCGACTTTGAACGGGAGGCCGACCGCATCGGTCTGCAATTGCTGGAGCGTTCCGGTTTCGACATTCGCGGCATGGGGGACTTCTTCACTCGCATGGATCGTTTCAGCCGCATCTATGAGAGCAACGCTCCCGGCTATCTGCGCACCCACCCGATCACCACGGAGCGGATTTCCGACATGGAAAACCGCATCCAGATGCGGCCCTACAAACAGGTGGTGGATTCCCTCGGCTTCCACATGGTGCGCGCCAAGCTGCGCTCCCAGGAAGGCACGCCCCATGATGCGGTAACGGATTTCAGCAGTATCCTCGCCGAGCACAAGTACGTGTCCGAAGCTGCGGCCCACTACGGCATGGCTCGGGCGTACCTGCGGGCCAACAAACTGAACGAAGCCGAGCAGGAAGTACAGATGCTGCACAAACTGAAAGTGGCGACGCCCATGGTGGAAACCCTGGCTGCCGAAATTCAGAGCAAGCGCGGCGACAACGCGGCTGCCATCAAGACCCTGCGTGCTGCCCGCGCCACCTATGGCCGCGACTTGGCGGTGGGCCTGCAATTGGCCGATACATTGATCAACGCAGGCCGCTTCCAGGAGGCCCTGCAAGTGGCCCACGAAGAGCAGCAAAGCCGCACCACCGATCCGCGTCTCTTCTTCCTGCAAGCGCGTTCCTATGCTGGGCTGGGCAAAGACTTCCGCCAGCACAGGGCCTTGGCCGATGCCTATTACAACCAGGGCCTGCTCCTCGGCGCCGTCGAACAGTTGCAACTGGCGCAGAAAGCGACGGACGGCGATTTCTACGAGCAGTCCCAGGTGGATGCCTGGCTGCGTCAATTGCGTGATCGGCTGGCAGCGGAAAACAAGCGGAGCCAGCGCTGAGATTTCAACTTGATAGGACGCGCGCTGGTGGCAGTGCGCTTGGAGATGAATTGATGAACACCATTGCCGTCGATCTTGAACTGGATGCCAAGGGCTTGAACTGCCCGCTGCCTATTCTGCGAACCAAGAAAGCGCTTGCCACTATGCAGACGGGGCAGGTGCTCAAAGTGGCGGCTACCGATCCTGGCTCTCAGAAGGACTTTCAAGCTTTTGCCAAGCAGACGGGGAATGAGTTGCTGGCGACGGATAGTGCGGACGGGGTGTTTTTGTTTTGGTTTAGGCGGAAGTAAGCGCGGACATCACCAAGACAAAAGGGGGAAGCCCGGTGATGGGCTTCCCCCTTTTGTTTATCCAGTCGTTATCTCCTGCAATCATTCCCGTTCGTGGTGAGGTATCGAACCATGAACGGGCCGCCATGCCGAAACTCGCCCTTCGATACGCGCAGCGTACCCTGTGCTGAGCTTGCCGAAGCATCAGGGCGAACGGTGGTGCGCGTTTGTTACCCCAACCGCGCCAACTGCGCCTTGAGCTTCTCCGCCAGCGCGCCGAAGTCGGCGAGGCGGGTCTTCTCCTGTTCCACCACAGCAGCAGGCGCGCGGGCGACGAAGCTCTCGGTGGAGAGCTTCTTCTCGGCCTTGGCGATCTCGCCTTCGACGCGGGTGATCTCCTTGGACAGCCGTTCCTTCTCTGCCGCTACGTCGATCTCCACTTTCAGCATCAGGCGGAAGTCGCCGATGATCTGCACCGGTGCGTCGGAGTCGGGCAGGGCGTCGCCGGAGGCGGTGACTTCGGAGAGCTTCGCCAGGGCAGCCAGGTAAGGGCCGTAGGCTTCCACCGTGGCCTTGTCGCCGGCAGCCACCAGGGGCACTTTCTGTGCGGGGGAAAGATTCATCTCGCCACGCAGGCTGCGGCAGGCGTTGACCATCTGCTTCAGCGTCGCCACCCAGGCTTCCGCCTCGGGATTGATGGCAGCTTCGTCGGCCTTGGGATAGGCCTGAGTCATGATGGACTCGCTGCCATTGCCCTTGGCCTTGCCGGCGAGGGGCGCCACGGTTTGCCACAACTCTTCGGTGATGAAGGGGATCAGCGGGTGGGCCAGGCGCAGGATGGTTTCCAGCACGCGCAGCAGGGTGCGGCGGGTGCCGCGCTGCTGGGCTTCCGAATTTGCCAACGTGGCGGTTTGGATCTGCACCTTCGCTAGTTCCACGTACCAGTCGCAGTACTCGTCCCAGACGAATTCGTAGAGGGCCTTGGCCAGCAGGTCGAAGCGGTAGTCGGCGAAGTGTTGAGCCACTTCGGATTCCACCTTCTGCAGGCGGCTGATGATCCAGCGGTCGGCTTGGGACAGTTCGATGTCGCTGCTGCCACCGCAGGCGCCGGGAGCGGGCGTGCCGCAGTCGTGGCCTTCGCAGTTCATCAGCACGAAGCGGGTGGCGTTCCACAGCTTGTTGCAGAAGTTGCGATAGCCCTCGCAACGCTGCATGTCGAACTTGATGTCGCGGCCGGGAGAGGCCAGCGAGAGGAAGGTGAAGCGCAGGGCATCGGTGCCCACGCCGGAGATGCCTTCGGGGAATTCCTTGCGGGTGCGCTTCTCGATCTTCTGCGCGTCTCGCGGATTCATCAGGCCGGTGGTGCGCTTCTTCACCAAATCTTCCAGGCTGATGCCGTCGATCAGGTCGATGGGGTCCAGCACGTTGCCCTTGGACTTGCTCATCTTCTGGCCTTCCGCGTCGCGGATCAGGCCGTGCACATAGACGTGCTTGAACGGGATCTTGCCGGTGATGTGCTTGGTCATCATCACCATCCGGGCGACCCAGAAGAAGATGATGTCGAAGCCGGTGACGAGCACCGTGGAAGGCAGGTAGAGATCCAGGGCCGTGTTGCTCTTGGCCGGCCACTCGGGCGTCCAATCAAGCGTGGAGAAGGGCCACAGGGCGGAGGAATACCAGGTGTCCAGCACGTCCGGGTCGCGCTCTAGGCCGCCGGTGTAGCCGTCAGCCTTGGCTTGGGCGTAGGCCTCTTCCTCGTTGTGGGCCACGTACACGCGGCCGTCGTCGGAGTACCAAGCGGGAATCTGATGGCCCCACCAGAGCTGGCGGGAGATGCACCAGTCCTGGATGTTGCCCAGCCACTGGTTGTAGGTATTTACCCAGTTTTCGGGGACGAACTTGATCTCGCCGGAAGACACGGCTTCCAGGGCTTTGCCGACGATGGAGGTGCCATCGGCGCCGGGTTTGCTCATGGCGACGAACCATTGGTCCGTGAGCATGGGCTCGATGACCACGCCAGTACGGTCGCCGCGGGGCACCATCAGCTTGTGGGGCTTTACGGATTCCAGCAGGCCGGCGGCTTCCAGATCGGCGACGATGGCCTTGCGGGCGTCGTAGCGATCCATGCCGCGATACTTCTCGGGGCCGTGCTCGTTGATGCGGGCATCGAGCGTGAGGATGCTGATGGGCGTCAGGTGATGGCGATGGCCCACTTGCCAGTCGTTGAAGTCGTGGGCGGGCGTGATCTTCACGCAGCCGGTGCCGAATTCCTTGTCCACATAGCTGTCGGCGATGATGGGGATTTCCCGGTCGCACAGGGGCAGCTTCACGTGCTTGCCGATGAGGGCGGTGTAACGCTCGTCCTCGGGATTCACCGCCACGGCCACGTCGCCCAGCAGGGTTTCGGGACGGGTGGTGGCGACCACCAATTCACTGCTGCCGTCGGCCAGCGGGTAGCGGATGTGCCAGAGGAAACCGTCTTCCTCTTCGCTCACTACTTCCAGATCGGAAACGGCGGTGAGCAGCTTCGGATCCCAGTTCACCAGGCGCTTGCCGCGATAGATCAGGCCTTCCTTGTGCAGGCGGACGAAGGTCTCGGTGACGATCTTGGACAGGCCCGCATCCATGGTGAAGCGCTCGCGGGTCCAGTCGGGCGAAGTGCCCAGGCGGCGCATCTGCTTGGTGATGGAACCGCCGGAGTATTCCTTCCACTCCCACACTTTTTCCAGGAACTTCTCGCGGCCCAGGTCGTGGCGGCTGACGCCTTGGGCGTCCAGCTGGCGCTCGACGACGATCTGGGTGGCGATGCCCGCGTGGTCCGTGCCCGGCTGCCACAGGGTGTTGTCGCCGCGCATGCGGTGGTAGCGGGTCAGGGCGTCCATGATGGCTTGGTTGAAGCCGTGGCCCATGTGCAGGGTGCCCGTCACGTTGGGCGGCGGCAGCAGGATGCAGAAATTGTCCTGCTTGCTGGCGTCCAGCCCGGCGGCGAAGTAGTTGCGGGATTCCCAAACGGGATACCAGCGCCGTTCAATATCGGCGGGTTCGAAGCTCTTGGCGAGTTCCATGGAGGTCTGCGGGGGAAAGTTGGAAA